>CANREJ010000004.1 GCA_947629665.1 uncultured Clostridia bacterium | reverse complement strand
TATGCGCGCGATTCCTTTAATGTAAATTCCGTTATCTGCGCGGGAGTTATGTCGTATTTAAAAGCATATTCCTGCAACCTAAATGTTGCGCCGCTCTCATAGAAGAATACATTGCCGCTCAATTTCATTGTTACATCGTACGTGCCGTGATCTTTATGAGCGTCAAATCGCGCCTTAACTTCTAAGCCTTCCTTGCTGTAATACCTTTTGAAAAGCCCCGTCAAATCCTCGGCATTAACGTTTTCTCCGTCATATACCAATGAACCTAATTTTAAATCTTTGTTTACTTTAAGCAAAGTGCGTGATTCATGCGCGGTACAGCCGAGCTCCGTACACTGTCTGGTTAAATCTTTATATTTTACATTATCAAAATTTTGTTCCTGCTCTGTTAATGTCCAATCATACGTGTGCCCGTCGTGTTCAACTTGCCAACTGCCTTTGAGGCCGTCTACTTCGGTTAAAGTTCCCTCTTTAAATTCTTTGTGTTCGGCAGTTGCTGTTTGGTTTTCATCTAACTTGTGCGTATCATTTTGATTTTCATATTTTGTAGGAATACCTTTAACGCCCCAAGTTGAATCTTTTGCCGTATAAGTAGAAATATATTTCCTACCCTTTTTAAGGTTGCCAAGTTCTCCTTCTCCCTTTGCTTTATCCCAAACGCGGGCAGAAGAGCTATATTCCGCATAGTTACAACCATACATGGCTGTGGCGCCGTCAACAATTTTGCCGGTGAGTTCAGCCTCTGCGCCAACATTGATTTTTGCCGCTCTTTCGCCTGTTTCAGTATTTGTTGTTTGAATTACCCCCAAAAATGTGCCGTTTATATTAAGCGTGCCGTTAACAACAAATGTTGCATTGGCCTTATATCCTGCCGTAGTTAGCTCCGTTGCCGATGGATATGTTTTTTTGCTTAAAGCATTTTGAATAAGGCCGTCGTAAACGTAGAATTTTGCATTTATTGAAAGCGTTGCGCCGCTTTCTACGGTAAGACTTGCACCCGGCATAAGTTTGTAATCATAGTTCATTTCATATTCGCCGTTTGTAAGTACAAGCGAATAATTATAGGGAATAGAAAACGCCACACTTTTCGTTTGAACCATGCCCACAAAATCCATAAAACCTGCCTGTGCGCCGCCAGTTATTGTAAGCGTGGTATGGCCGATATTTGCCGTGTTATTAGAGTCGTTTGTCGTAACATAACCGCTATCGGTGTATTTTGCTGTAACGCTTGCGCCTTTTTTAAGATTAATAAGCGTAGTTGTTCCCGACTTGCCGCTTTCGCTTCCAATAAAGGATATAAAAGGTTGGTTAAGCGTAGTAATCGCGCCGGTAAAGAACAAACTTGCGTGGCCGTACAACTCCCCACCATATTTTATTGTGTAGCCGCCCTCGCACTGAATATTTATCATAGCATAACGCTTAAATGGAGTTTGGTTGACATTAAACAACCCATACGTGTTGTTACCACCCGCATAGTCCAAAATAAGGAACGGTTGATACAATAAGCCGCCACTTTCAACAGTTACACTGCCGCTACCTGTTACAAGTCCGCACACGTCCATAAGGCCACCTTTATTTACGGTTAAAGTGCCGTTTAAAACAAGCCGGGAATACGCACCCGAAGTATGTCCTTGCGCAGATTGGTCGGGATAATGCAATATGCCGCCCACATATAAATTACCGTTTACCACATTTGTTCCGCCGAGCGTAAGTATATAGACGGGGTCTTTATAAGCGCCGCCCGTCCAAGAAATTCGGTTACTTGCCGTTTTATCCGTACCCATATCGTAATAATCGCCCGATCCATTATAGGGAATTATAAAGTTTACACCCGTAGGAACGGTTATATTTGAAAGTTCTACGTTATCAATTACAACAACGTTTTTATCTTCTCCTCCCTCGGCCGCAGATAAGGCTTCCGTAACCTTCTCTTTCGGGTAAAATTGTCCTTTGTGGCGTACAGCATAAGTGCCCGTCTTATCGATAACTGCAATAACTTTGGAATATCCCGAACCCGCTATATAACGATATTCCTTTTCAAAAGAAACATATTTTGCGCTTTCATAGTCCCATTCAATATCGCCGTCCGTAATGGGTTGTTTTTGTTCCAACTTGCTTTGACCTTCGGCGGAAAGCGTGCCCAAAGCAACTTTCCAACCGTAGAAAGCGTCTTTGTTTTGGAGCAATTTTTTGGAGTCTGCCGTGAAGGTCAATACTGTGCCAGGAATAATATCGCCCATGTTAGCAAGCTCGCCGGCTTTTTTAACGGAAATTTCGGAAGAATCTCCGTCGGCTCCACTTGCGTTCTTTACTCCCCAGCCGGCATAGGATGTGCCCGAATAAAATGCCACATTGCGGATGGTTACGCGGTCTTCATTTCCAGCATACCAACCAACTACATGCGCAAACCAAATAGTTTTTTCCTCTTCGCTATCTATCGGTAGAACAAAAGAATACCAGTTCGGCTTACCGTCTATAGCGGTAACATGCTCTTTATCTCTAATCAAAGCAGGATCGGTATTCATCATGCAAAGACTAGTTGCACCATCTTTCTTGATATCTTCCTCATAGTCGGTTCCAATAATATTATTTGTAACTTTTTCACCTATTTTATAGCATACTAACGAAGTGTTAGATGCTACTTTGCCAGATATATAAAATTCAAGTTTAAACTGACCCTTGCCGCTAAATGTAAAACCTACTTGCGATACGGTCCTTGTTTTACCCGTACCCGTTAGTCCGGATGAAAACGCATAGGCTTCGTTTTCGCCGTTATACGCAGGATCTAAATGCCAAGAATAAATATCGTCGTCGGTTACCGTTATATTGTCAGAGGCCTTTGAAATAACATTTTGCACTCCGCCGGCGATTGTCATGCCGATAGTCAATTCGAAAGGTTCCGCAAAATAAATCCTTGTGCCGTAATCGGGCAAAATAGTTATAACGTGCCTTTCCTTTACATTATTTAATACAAAACCGTATTGGCCTTGCAAACTTTCATAATTTTGTTCGCCGCCATTATTTGTGATAGTAAATTTATGCTCCTTAACATTTTTTGCCGAGTCTATTTTAACCATTACGGTGTTGCTGTTTGCATAGTTAAACTGAATGGTTCCGCCGTTTTGAATGGTAACATCTTGCTTATCGGGCAAGCTGTTTACGGTTGTAGTATAGGTAATATCGGGAAGTAACCCTACTTCGCGGATATCAACCACTATGGGAGTTTTTTCAAATACTGCCTGTTCCGTACCATTTGTATCAATCGCAATTATTTCATTATCTGTAAAAGAAAATGAAACACATTTATTTGATTCTTTGCCTTTAACTTCAAATACGCTGTCAGCGGGATAAATGCCGCCGTGGTGAATAGACGTTTGTTTTTGCGGATCGATTGTAGAATTGACCTCTCCTTCATTTTCAATAGCGTAGAATATAATGGGTATGTTTTTATGAAATTCAACATTCGCCTTACCTTGCTGAATTTCAATTTTTGTACCCGAACTCTTTATTTCGTCCTCTGTGATGTCCTTGGAAACTCCACGCCCTTCCAGATAGTAAACCTCTCCAAGGTCGGGGTTAGGGAATTGTATCTCCTGCGAGACAACTTCATTTGCAGCATATACGTCTTCTTTGGTAGTTTCTGAAATTTTCAGCGTTAAATCCAACTTTTGCGGCTTTGTTTCCTCGTGCATTATACCAGGTACTTTATAATCAAATTTAACGCAGTGATAACCGTCGCCCGCGATTTTTAAATTAAAATCGAATGTTTCGGCCTGATTTGAATTGCCGGTATGAATTACATATGATAATATTTCTGTTACGCCATCGGTAACTATAAGCGTTCCATATTCGGGAGGAGCTTCTGTACCGTGTTCTACCGTTATGCTACCGGAAACATTGTACCATTTGTTTGCGCCTATAGATTCCATTTTAATAGAATGTAAAGTATTACGCTTAAACGGCCCACTAGAAGTATCATACGAATTTCCGCTTGTTAATGTATATTCCCCATCTTCTTGCTGTTGCCATTGCCCACTAACCGTTGTTTTAGGAGTAAAATCAGCAACTTTTACAAATTTCGGGTGGAGATTTGCGTTAGCATTTGTATAATGGGAAATAGTAGATGAGTATGCCGATTTATCATTATTATAAGTATTAAGCGGTATATTAATATCGTCATTATACCAATATGCAAAAGAATAGCCTTCATTAGGTTTGGCTTTAACTTCTACACGGCCGCCATAACTTGTTACTGTAACTGCGCGCCATTCTTCGGCGGTATTTAACGTTTGACCGTCTACTTCAACCGTACCACCTTCTCCGCCATAGACCGTGAGGGTGTATTCTGCGGCATGCGCGGGAATTACACGGATAAGCGCAATGCTTAACGCCGACAAAAACAGTAGCGACAAAAACGCTATCAATGTCTTTTTGAAAATCTGAATTTTCATATACTCTTCTCCCATTTTCAGTTTGCCGCATTGGCGGCTTTTTTTACAAATAAAACAATACCCCCCCCCCGCAAAATTGCGGAGAAGGATATTAAGCATCTGCAAGAGAAAGTGTAAGATATTGTTGTTATTTAATTGATATTATAATCCCCCGTCCGTTGAATGTCAACAAAAGTTTTGTAACCTTTTTTTATGACAAATTTTGTGCCTTGCATGGCTTTTTATTGGCAATCCGCCCGGATTATCTTTTTAAAATTTATTTCTATTTCAGTACCTTGCTTTCATAGAGGTGGCAGGCAACTTTGTGCGTGGGCGAAAGTTGTACAAATTCGGGATAACTGCCAGCACACGCCGAGGTACACATGTCGCACCTGTCGCGGAAATAACAGTAGTCGGGCAAATCCACCGCGCTGGGCACCCTGCCCTTTATGCAGTAAAGCTCGTCTACCTTTTTGTTTATTACGGGCTTGCTCTTTAAAAGTCCTATTGTGTAGGGGTGGGAAGGGTTATCGAAAATTTCAAAGACGTTGCCCGCCTCTATTACCTTGCCCGCGTACATTACAACGACGTAGTCCGCCATTTCGGCTATTACGCCGAGGTCGTGCGTGATGAGCATTATGGAGCTGTCGAGCTTGTCTTTCAGTTCGCGCAAAAGGTCCAGAATCTGCGCCTGTATGGTTACGTCGAGCGCGGTTGTGGGTTCGTCCGCTATTATGAGGTTGGGCTGGCAACACAGCGCCATGGCTATCATAACGCGCTGGCGCATACCGCCCGAAAGTTCGTGCGGGTAGCTCTTGTATACCCCCTCCGCGTTGGCTATGCCCACGAGTTTGAGCATTTCGATTGATTTTTCCCTTGCGGACTCCTTTGTTGCGCCCTCTATGTGCAACAGGGATACTTCGTCAAGCTGGTAGCCTATGGTGAAAACGGGATTCAACGACGTCATAGGCTCCTGGAAAATCATTGAAATTTCCTTGCCGCTTATCTTTTCCATCATGTCCTGCGGGAGCTTGGTTATGTCGTAGCAGTCGCCGTCCTTGGTTTTATAGCGGATACTGCCCGAAACGATTTGCCCCTGCGGAGCCTGCACGAGCCGCAGAAGGGAGAGCGACGTTACGGACTTGCCGCAACCGCTTTCGCCAACCACGCCCACGGTGGAGTGCGCGGGAATATCGAAACTTACGCCGTTCACCGCCTTTACCGTGCCCGTGTCAGTAAAGAAATATGTGTGCAGATCGTCAAATTCAACTACGTTGTCCTCGTTTTTCATTGTGGCAAGATATTCCTCGCGGGGGATATGTTTGCGCTTTTTGAGCCTTTCGTAGTACCTTATCTGCTGTTTGTTGTATTTGACTATTTTGCGGGATTCTTTAAACCCGATATAGCCGCTTTTGCTTTTTTTCATGGATTATTCCTCTTGCCTGCCTTTTTAGTCAACGTTGGAGGGAAAGGCCGCGAACACCGCGTCCGCTTCGGAGTACGCCGCCTTGTAGCCTACGGGATCGGATAAATATCCGGGGTCGTAGAGGTGGCATGCGCACGAGTGCCCCTCTTCGTATTCTCGGTAGACGGGCGCCTTGTATTTGCATATCTCCATACATTCGGGACAGCGCGTGTGGAAACGGCAGCCCGAAGGCGGGTTGGCGGGGCTGGGTATTGTGCCCTGCAAAATTATTCTGTCCTTCTTGCGCCTGGGGTCGGGCACGGGCACCGCGGAGAGCAACGACCTTGTGTACGGGTGCATGGGATTATCGAAAATCCGCTCCGTGGGACCGCACTCCACCATACTGCCAAGATACATTACGCCTACGCTGTCCGATACGTGCCGGACAACGGATAAATCGTGCGAGATAAACATATAGGCGAGCTTCATCTCCTGTTGGAGTTCCCTTAAAAGGTTGAGAATTTGCGCCTGTATGGACACGTCGAGCGCGGAAACGGGCTCGTCGCACACAACGAACTTGGGCTTTACTGCAAGCGCGCGGGCTATGCAGATACGCTGGCGTTGCCCGCCCGAAAACTCGTAGGGGTAGCGCTCGTAATATTGGGGCTGTAAGCCGCAACGCTCCATTAAGTTTACAACGTAGTCCTTGATTTGGCTGCGGGGCACTATCTTATGCACAAGCACGCCCTCGCTTATTATTCCGCCCACCGTGAAACGGGGGGAGAGCGAGGAATACGGGTCCTGGAATATCACCTGCATATCCTTGCGGATTGCGTTCGTCTGGCGTTCGCCGTAATTTGTTATGTTGTTGCCGTCAAAGTAAACCTCGCCCGTCGTTTTATCGTAAAGGCCGAGGAGCGTTCTGCCGAGCGTGGTCTTGCCGCAACCGCTTTCGCCCACTATGCCCAGCGTTTTGCCGTAGGGGATTTTTAAGGATACGTCGTCCACCGCCTTTAAATAGCGAATGGGGCGGCCTATGAGATTGCTCTCCACGGGGAAGTACTTTTTGAGATGGTTTACTATCAATATGTTCTCTTTAAGCTCCTCCTCCGTGGGGGAAACGTCCTCGTAGTCGTAGAGCGATTTGCGGGGTATGCCCGCCGTGAACAGCTTTTTTGCGCCCGAAACAAAGGCGTTCGGCTTTTTGGGGGAGGCAGACGTTTGGTTTTTGTTTTCCACTTGGTTTTCCATAGTCCCCCTCCTACTTCTTCATTTTGGGATCGAATGCGTCCCTTAACCCGTCGCCCACGAAGTTAAAACTCAAAACGGCGAGCATTATACATATTCCGGGAGGACCCCAGATATGGAAGTGATATTGAAGCGTTGTAAAGTCGCGCAGGGCCTGTATTATATTGCCCCACGTCGCATACGGAATGGGCACGCCCAGACCGAGATAGGACAGCGTTGATTCGGTTAAAATTACACTGCCCAGCCCCAGCGTCATTTGCACTATTAAAAGGGGCAAAACGTTGGGAATGAGGTGCAAAAAGATTTTGCGGCGCACGGGAACGCCCATGGAGCGTTCGGCAAGCATGAACTCCTGCTCGCGCAAAGATAATATCTGCCCGCGCACGAGCCGCGCCGTACCTGCCCAGCCGAAAAATACGAGTACCAGGCACAGCCAATATATACGCGCTATGCCGTTTACTTCGTTGGCCGCCAAAATGGCGCTGCATATCAGCAAAATGGGCATCTGCGGAATACAGTAGAAAATATCCACTATACGCATTATAATCTGGTCCACCCACTTGCCGAAATAGCCCGCAATTCCGCCCATGATTACGCCTATGAGCGTTTCCAGCACAACTACCACTATGCCTATGGTGAGGGATATCTGCCCGCCGTAGAGAACGCGCATAAGCACGTCCCTGCCGTTTTCGTCGGTGCCCAGCCAATGTTTTGCGCTGGGATATGCCTTTAAGTTTATGGATTCGGTGTAGGTTATGTCGTACATGGTGTACTCTACGCCTTCCACGGTGTAAGTGATTTCGGTGGACTGCGCGTTTTGTGCGCCGTTATAGTCTATTGTTTCATAGGTCATGTCGGAAAATAGCGGGCCTATAAAGCATACCAAATACAGCACAAGGAGGGTTACAAGCCCGATTACCGAGAGCTTTGAGCGGAAAAACCGCTTTAATACCAGCCTCGCGGGGCTTAAAACTTTTACCCTGTCCGAAAGATTTTCCGTGCCCTCCACCGTCTGCATTGCGCCTTCTGCCGCAACCTCGGTCTGTTGGGGATTTGTGTTCTGTTCTTCTTCCATAACTCCCTCCTCAATTACCGAGTTTTACGCGCGGATCGACTATTGCATACAGGATATCGGAAATGAATATTCCTATTACCGTGAGCAACGCGATAAACGTGTTATACGCCATTACAAAGGGGATATCTCCCTGCGTTGTTGCCGTGTAGGATTGGTAGCCTATGCCCTGTATGCCGAAAATCTGCTCTATTATCATGGAGCCGCAGAACAGGCTTGCCAATATGCCCGAAAACATTGTTACAAGGGGGATTGCCGTGTTTTTGAAGGCGTGTTTGTAGATTATGTTGCGCTTTTTTACGCCCTTTGCGCGCGCCGTTCTTATATAATCCGCGCTAAGCACTTCAAGCATGTTGGTGCGCGTGTAGCGCATAAGCCCGCCCAGGCTTAAAACGGTGCTTACGAATATGGGCAGAACAAGGTGCCATGCCTGGTTCCAGAACAGCTCCCAGCCGTTGCCCGTGAAGTTGCCCGACTGCAAGCCGAGGCTGGGGTCAAACCAGCCGAGGTCAACCGCAAACACCTTTATCATGATTCCCGAAAAGAAGAAAGACGGGAGCGATATGCCCAGCATGGTGAATACCGTGGTGATATAGTCCGTGGGGCCGTACTGGTTGACCGCCGCCTTTATGCCGAGGGGCAGGGCGATGGCTATTTGCAAAATCGTTACTATCAAAGACATTATAAAGGATACGGGAAGGGAATCCTTTATCTTTTGCGTAACGGCCGCGCCGTCTATAAACGAATAGCCGAAGTCGCCTTTGAGCGCGCTGCCAAGCCAGTGGAAATAACCGCTTACAACGTTTAAATCCAAACCGTACAGGTGTTCAACGCGCGCCGCCTGCTCCTCCCAGTTGGGGTTGGTTGCCGACTGCGCCGCAAACTTGTTGTAGACGTAGTTGTCCGGCATGAGGCGGAAGAGCGAATATGTGATGAACGTTACCCCGAAAATAATTATTATCGATATGAGGATACGTTTGACGATGTATTTAAACATCATTCTCTCCTTTTGTTGTTTTTATCAGCCTTTTATATAATCAACCTTCCAAATTTCATTCATGGGGCTGCTGTATGAGGTGGGGTTCTGGTTCATTGTGGTTGCGTCGATTACGGTTGAATTGTACACAAACAAATCGTTCCTCTGGTAGAGAGGGAACTCTACGGCGAGATCCATCAAGACGTCCAGCGCGGTGCGGTAAGTTTCACTGCGGGCGTACTGGTCGTTTACCGAGCGGCCTTCGTCGATGAGGTCGGAGAGGTCGCAAAGGAGGCCGTAATCGGTCTGTGCAAGGTCGCTGCTGTTGGCTTTTATCCAATCATAGCCCCACGCGAGGGTGTTGGTTGCCTTGGATTCCATGTGATATACCTGGAACATGTCGGGGTCGATTGTGGACGACCATGCCGCGCACCATATTGCAAGACTGCCCGTTGAGAGCTTTGTGAGCGCACGTGAGTCGGGGTTGATGGTTATTTCCCAACCGTTGTCGTTGAGTACCCTTGCCGCCGCCGAGAGCGTTTGGTATGCGGGGTGGTCGTCGGTGCCGCCCGCTATTGTGAATGTGAATTTCAAAGGCTTCCAGCCCGTGTCGGTGTTATACTCCCACGTGCCGCTTGCGGTGGAACGTACTACGCCCGCGTTGCGCGCTTCATCCATCCAATGGTTGTACTGTTCAAGGGATTGGTCGCGCGTGGCGGTGTTGTTGTATTCGCTGATTTTGAAGGAATACTTGGCTTCCGGCTCCCACAGCGTGCCGTCCTTGTTGTTGTATACCCACGAACAGGTTGTCATGGGACGGGTTATTATGCTGGAAAGGTTGCCGGGATAGTAGGACTGAACCAAACTTGCGTCCATAACGGACATTATAGCCCTTCTTATAAAGATATTTTGGACGTATTTTGCATTGATACCTATATAGCCGTAGCCGTTGGTCTTTGTCATTACCTGCGAAAGATAATCGGCGTGACGGGAAACTTCGTTTTGGTTGTCGGGTGTGGCGCCCACGTCGGCGTAGTCTATTTCGCCCGAAACAAGGGCGTTGAGGACGTTGGAAGTGTCCACTACTTTATAGCGCATATACTTGATTTTTGCGTTGCTTTCCTCGGTTGAATCCTCGGCAAAAGTCGTGTAGAAATAGGGATTGCGCTCGTAGTAAACCATACTGCCGTCGTAGAAGTTGCCCGTCGTGGTGCCGTTCAGTGCGTTGAAGTCGCCCGAACCGTTGTAGTTTGTGGCCTTATAGATGCCCGCGCCCATGGGTACGTGGTTGCGGTACTGCACTACCTGCGTCATGTAGCGGTAGTCGCCCATGGGGAAGCCGAAACTTATGGGCTTGGACTCGTCGTAGCCGGGGGTGCCGGGTGCGTTGAACGAGTGATAGTCGACCGTTTCATTATATTCCGCCGAAACGGAGGCGTCCGAGTAGTAATGCATGGGTGATACGGTGAAGCCGAAGTTCCAAATCGCCTTGGGGTCGATGCCGTTCACCTCCACCTGCAATACGTCGTAGCTTGCGTCGTAGGCCGTTTGGCTCTTGCTCTCGCCCGAAGCCACAAACTTATCGCCCTTTATAACCGTGATGCCCTCTATTGTTTTGGGATTTTTGCCCTGTTCGGTTACGTCGGCGATGACCTTACTCTTTTCTTCCGCAACTATATTGCTGTGAAGTGTGGAGCCCGAAGCCCAGCTCATTACCTCGACGAACTTGGTGAGCGAGCTTCTGCCCTCGCCGCTTGCGGCCGTTGCGCCCTGATAATAGTCGTACACAAAGTCGGTTACCGCCGTTTGGTCGTGCGAGGCAAGCTCACTGCTCTTGGGAACGGTGTTTTCGTCTATGTCGTACTTGCCGTTGGTCTTTTTGGGCTTGCCGTTCTCCACTTTTATGCTCATAACGCCTTCGAGAAGGAGGTATACCTCCCACTGTTCGGTTACGTTGTATTCCTTTTGATAGTTTTCAAGGCTTTCGCCCGCGCTCGCCCAGTCGTTGTTTACTTCCTGGCGGAAGAGTTCGGCAAGCGCCTTTGCGTCCTCCTTTGCCTGCGCAACTTCCTCGTCGGTGAGTATGCTTGCCGCAACCGCCGTAGTCATGTAATCGGCGAGATTGGACCAGCGCACCGTCGCGTTGGCGTTTGCCGTTGCGTCAAGGGGGGATTCGCGGTTGTCGTCGCCCGTGGACAGGCCGAGCGAACGGAAATATTCCAGACCTACTATGTCGGTGGAATAAATCGTGCTGGAACCCGTATAAACGGGGTCGAGATACATGTAGAGGTTAAAGAGCACGTCCTTTATGGTGAGAGGTTCTCCGTCGGAGAACTTTATGCCCTTTTTAATTACAAACTGATACACGGAGAATCCGTCGTCCGTGCCCGTTGTAACGGGTTGGCGGCTTGCGTCCAGATAGCGGATGGAATAATCCTTTACTACGCAGGGTTCGGCGTCGCCGAAAGCTATGTTGCCGTCGCGGTCGGCGGAGAGCATGGAAGTTTGCGTCATGCCCACTACGGACGAATCGGTGCCCGCCGTTGAAAAGAAGGGGTTAAACAACATTTCAACGGGCTGGATGCTCATTATGAGCGGATCTGTTTCGGCATTGCGAATTGTTTTCTTTTGGCCGCAGGCGGCTACGGGCAGTACGAGTGCGCCCGCAAGCAACGCCGAAATTGCAGTTACAATCTTTTTTTTCATAATTTGACTCCTCAAATTTGTTTGTTTATAAAACGCTGAGTGCGATATTGCCGTTTACATTGGTAAGCACGACGGCGTTGGCTTCGTCGTCGGCACGGTTTGCCCAAAGGGGATTTGCGTCCTCATATTCGCAGGGAACCACGGGCTGTTCCTGGGCGGATTTTGCAACGTCTACCGTTAAAGAGCAGTTTGTGAACGTAACGTCCGTGAGCGAGGCGTTTTGCGCCGAACCCGCCATAAAGCCCACTTTTACCACGCTTACGCCCTGCGGACGGCGGGTGTATTTTACCGTTAAGGAACAGTTTTCAAAGGTTACATTGGAAATTTGTGCGCCGTTTAAAGCGCCGAAAAGACCTATTGCGCCGTCCGTGGCGTTTTCGCGGGAAAGATTGACGTTTTTGATTACCACGCCGTTGCCCACGAGTTTGCCCGTAAATTGCCGCAACACGGGGAAGTTTTTGCCCTCAAAGTCCAGAACGCCGTTTTCGCCTATGAGCCAATAGTTGGAGGCAACGGTAAAATCGCTCGGCTTATATACCTTTTTAAAGTCGCCCTCCACATATTTTGCATACACGGCGACAACGTAGTCCCCGTCCTGCGCCGTTTCCTCGGTTACGCCGTCGGGATAGCCGGGGTGGACAAAATCTTCATCCCACGGGACGGTCAAATCCTTGTCCTTATAGTAGGCGATAAAGGTGTAGCCGTCCACTTTTGCGGCGCTGCGCTCGGCAGAGTCGAACTTTTCGCCGGGGGTTACGGGGAAGTCCTTTACCGCCGTGCCGTTCCGGTCGTAAACGCGGTAAACGAAGGGGCGCACCCACTTGGCGTACAGGGTTGTATCCTGCGAAAAACGCTCGCTGCGCTCCCACTTTGCGCCGTAGGTTATATTGCCCTCCTCATCCTTCTCGCCGTGATAGAAGCCGTCCAGGCGGAACCCCTCCTTTGAGGGGGGATTGATTATGCCCTTGCCGCCCAACTCTTCCCACGGGAGCGCGATGGGCGAATCGTTGCGGATATACAGATACCTGTACTGCTGCTCGTTTGACGAGCCGCCCGCCAAATCCAGAGTGATTTTAACGGTAGCGCCGTTTTCCCTGGCAATTTCTTCGGCATTCTTCTGCCCCGAACAGGCGCCCGCGAGCGTTGCCGCAAGCGCCAGCACGAGCAAAAGAATACATATAATTAAATTTTTTTGTTTGATTTTCATACCGTTTTTCAGCCTTCGGTTGTCTGTACGTTGCTGCCGCGGGTAAACACTATTTTACTGTCGCCGAGCTTGGTGCCCGTTACTTCGCCCGACGCAAACGCGCCGTTATTTTCGGTGAGGGTGAAGGTAACGGCAGTAACATCTGCGGTGTTTATGCCCGCGTCGTTGTTTTGGAACGTCATTGTTGTAAGTTTATTGAAGGTGAGCGTTACCGTAAGGGCATCCCCGCTCCACGAGAGCGTGTAGGTGCCGTAGTACAGATTGGGAACGTACTTGGTGTAGTCGTCGCCATTCACCTTGTTGCCGTCGTAAACATACATTGCCGCATTACCGGCCGCGCTTATTACAAGCTGTGGACGGAACTGCAAAAGGCGCGTGTTGGCGTCGGTTGTGCCCGCGGAACCCTTGGAATAGGTTGCCGTTACGTCCATATACAGCCCGCCTATCGATTTGAGCCGGGCGCCGCTCTTCGAAAGCGTGTTCGTTGCCGCGTCGTAGGCATAGCCCGCCTCCGTGGCGTCTTTATATTCTGCGGAGCCTTCCTTGACCCAGGCGGAATTGTCGCTTGCAATATAGAAGGCTATGGGGGTGGCGTTGCCCTGTTCGGCATATACGCCGCTTTCATAAGTTACAAAGGCGTCCTTATAGTTGTGCCAGCCGAAATCCTTGCGCTGTGCCTTGCCGCTGATACCGCCCGTACCCGTAACGCGCAGACCGTTGGCGATATTTTCCTCGTACATTGCCTTTGCGTCTTCGGGGATATAGATTTTAAGGCCGTTTTTACCTATAAAGTACTCTTTAAAATCCTTGATGTTTTCGGTCATGGTGCGCTCGTTTTGGGTGTACGCCTGATCCACTTTGGCAAGCTCCGCCGCAACGTGCGCGGGTATGGAAGCAATATAGTTTTGGTCGGCGATATTGAACGCCGAATAAGCATAGTTTACGTCGGCTATATCAAAATCTATCTGAGGGGGAACACTGCCGAAAAGCATTACCTCTTTTAATGACAGGCAGTTGCAGAAAATCGACGAGCCGCCCGCATAGAACAGAGTTGAAGGCAGGGAAATTCTTTCAAGTTTTATTGCCCCGCTAAACGCGTCCGCGCCGAGATATACAACGCCTTCGGGGATATCGATGGATTGCAATGACGTGCAGTATTCAAACGCGCTGTTATCTATAAATTTGAGGTTGTTCGTTGTGGCGAACTCCACGTCAACCAGATTGAAGCACCTTTCAAACGCGCCGTCGCCAATGGTTGTGAGCGATTGGGGAAGCTCCACTTTGGTGAGCTCCTCCGCGCCGTAGAAGGAATACGTGCCTATTGTTTCAATGCCCTCGGTCAATACTATCTTCTCTATGCCCGAATTCTGGAAAGCGTAGTTGGGGATTTCGGTTGTGCCGTTGGGAAGATGGGCAACGTTTGCCTCTTCCTTTACCACATTGCCCTCATCGTCTTTAAGGGCAACTGTTTTTAACGCAGTGGTTGTACACAATACCAGCGGGGTGAGCTGAACGTCCTGGTTGAGATATATCTTTTTGAGTTTGTTCGCATAGTAGAAGCCGCTTGAAAGGTCGTCCACCATGTATGCGTCCACTTCTTCAAGATCGGTGTGCCCAAACGCGCCGTCGAATATGGTTTTGAGGGTCAGAGGGAATTTGATGGTCTTTATGGGCATGTTGGGAACGGAGGGGCCCGTGTACGCCTGGAACGCATAGGGACCTATCGCCGTTATGCCGTCGGGAATTACTACGTCATAGTCCGCCGTGGCGTTGAACTTTTGAAGCCCGCCGCAGCCGTAGAACAGTCTGCCGGGGATACATTTATCCACAAAGCCTTGCTTTTTGAGAGCCTCTTCCGTTTCGCCCACATTCTCTTCGGGAAGCACGTAGCGGAAGTTTGCGGCGTTTGTGGGGAATTTAACTTCGACAAGGCTGTCGGTGTAGAAGGCGTTGCATTGGAGCTGTGCGCCCGCCGCACCGTACCAATCCATTATAAAGCCTACGGATTCGGGGCTTTCCACAACTTTGAGCTTTGTACATTCGATGAATGAATAGTTGGAGAAATTGACGTTTTTGAATTTGAACGTGCCCTCTTCGGTTGTTTCGCCCTTGGCGTAGAACTTGGAGAGATTTTCGCAATTGCCAAACGCATACGAACCCAAAACGAGGGGCTTTTCCTTGGAAGCTACGGGAACCTGCACTGTTGCAAGGTTGGAGCAGAAGCGGAAGGAGCTTGCGCCTATGACTTCGAGCGAGTCGGGGAATACCACCTGGGTGAGCCCCCTGTCGTTTGAAAAGGCGTTTGCGCCTATTGTTTTGAGGTTTGTTGCCGTGGAAAAGTCAAAGGCGGGAATTGCCGTCTGCGTGCTGAACGCACGCACGCCTATATCGGTTAAATTTTCGGTAAATTCAAACGTGCCCGTATAGCTGAGCATGGAGTTGAAGGCGCACGCCGTTATTGTTTTGCCCGTTACCGTTATTTTTTTGAGGGTTTCGGGAATGTAGAAGCTGTAAGTTTGGGGCGTGCCGGAATCTGCAACTTCCCTGTACTGCTGGATAAGCACGCTGCCCTGATATGCGTTACTGCCGAATACATAGCCGAACAGCGAGGCCGTTGAGAATATTTCCGTGAGGTTCTTTTCGTTGTATTCCTCTTCCTTGCCCGCCTTGTGGAGTTCGTACCATACCTGGCCGGCCTTATTCATATATTGATTGATAAAGCCGTCGGGGTCCTCTTTGTATTTGTCCAGATAATACTTGCCGTTGTGAGCCATTAGGCTGTATGAAAGGCTTGTGCAGAAGTCGGGCATAAACGACTCCTCGAAATATTTGCAAAATCCCTCGTAGTTGTAGGAGCCGACGAAGGGAATGCTGATTTCTTGAAGCGCGGAACAGCCCGCAAACGCCGCCGAACCTATAATGTTGAGGCTTGAAGGCAGTTTTATGCTTGTGAGTGAGGCGCAGTTGTAGAATGCGTTTGCGCCTATAACGGTGAGATTATTGCACGTTGTGAGGTCGAGAGCGCCGATTGCCGTTTCGGCAAAGGCACGCGCGCCTATTTCGGCAAGTTCCGAGCCGTCGTCGATATTTATAGTTGCAAGGGCTTTGCAACCGTCGAACGCGCTTTCGCCTATCTTTTGTATGCTTGCTGGAAGGGTTACCGTGGTGAGGTTGTTCCAATTTTCAAACTGCTTTGCCGCAACTTCGGTGGCGTCCTGCGCAAAGGTGTATTCCTTTATGCCCGCATAGGCAAATACGCTGTCGCCGAGTTCTTCTATCTTTTCAAAGGGGAAAGTTTCAAGCGACGAGCAATAGTAGAATGCGCTGTTTTTAAGTTTTACTTTGTCCGCGCCGATATTTACGGTTGAAAGCGACGTGCAACCCTTAAATGCGCTCACCTGTATGGTGGTGATTCCCGCGGCAAGCGTTACCGTTTTTAAAAGGGTTGAATTTTCAAACGCGTTCTGCGGCAGATACTTCTGCGTGCCCATGCTTATATCCGCCTCCCTTATCAGGCTGTTTGAAAAGGCGTTTTCAACTATTTTGTTGACAGTTGCGGGCACTACGAGTTTATTTATGTTTGCATACGAAAAGGCAAACTTTTCGATTGTTGTTACCGTTTCGGGTACGGTTACGGTGCCTTCGGGAGCGTCGCCCACATAGAGGAGCGCAGTTGTTTTATCTTCGCTTAAAACTATGCCGTCCTTTACTTCGAGGGTATCGTTGCCGCCGAACGACTTTTGCACAAGGTTTTCGCAACCCTGGAAGATGCCCGTGCCTATGGAGGTTACCGTGGAGGGGATTACCACCTTTTGGAGGGACTGGCAGTTTGCAAACGCAGAATTATTTATCGTGGTTATGCCCTCGGCCAGAACTATGCTCTCGCAGTTAAGGCCGCCGAGGTTGCCTATTACGGTTATTTCAACGGGGTCGCCCGCGCCGTCGTCGCCATACCAGATTGCGGGAACGACTATGTTTTTGCCGTAAGTTTCGTCGTCGTAGCCCCAGACTTCGCCGTCCTTCACGTCAAGGCCTTTGCTGTAATAATCTGCATATATGGTTACGTTTTCGTTTACAACGGCGTTAAAGTCGTAGTCTTGGCCGCTTTCGTTTTGCCAGCCGAGGAACACGTAGTCATAGGGGTCGCAGGCGATATTTTCAGCCTTGCCGCCCTTTACCACCGCCTTGGTTGCAAACACTTCCTCGCCGAGCATGTAGGTTATGAGCGCGGAATTGCTGTCCAGCTCCCACTTGGCAAAGAGTGTGGTATTGGATTCGGGGTAGTTTAAAGAGGTGTAAGCCGCGTCGGCGGAACATTCTTTATTTGTGAACCAGCCCTTGAACACGTAGTTGGCGCGTTCGGCAACGGGAAATTCCATTGCACTGCCCGCGGGGCCTTCCTTAACCACGCCGGCGGGTGCGCCCTCGTAATTGAAGTTAAACGTTACCCTTACAGTTTGGCCGGGGTTGGGTTGCCACATGCCGTAGAGGTTGAGATCTGCCTCTACCGTCTTGGTTACGTCATAGGGCGCGGAGGAATTTTTTACGTCCGTCCAGCCCGTAAACGTTTCGCCGGTTTTGGCGGGTGCGGTTACGCCCGAAATATCGGGCACCGTTCCCTTATTAACCGTCATGGCGTCAAAAGGCTCAGCCGCGGAGGAATCCTGATAGAATGATATTGTGCATGTTTCGGGTTTGCCGCCGCCTCCGCCGCACGCCGTAAAGAACGGGGTTGCGCCGAGGATAAGGCAAAGAGTTATTACCAACAATCTTTTAAATATTTTCATTGTTCGGCTCCTTTAAATTTATTGTACAACCAGGTATATCTGGTCGGTAGACGATACGCCGTAGGCGTCGGTTACGGAGAATTTTAACGTGTAAGTTCCCGCCGCGGACAGGTTATAGGTTCCGTTTGTATCTGCGACGATATCCTTTTCGCCGAGCGTTACCGATACAACCTTCCACACGAGGTTTTCGGGGGCGGTAAGCTCAAAGTTGCCTATGTTTGTGTCCTCCGCCGCCACGTACTGCTTTATAAACGCCGCGTCCAGAGTGTAAGTTTCACTGCCCTGTATTGCAACTTCGCGGCTGTTTACCGTGATTGTGGGCGCGCCTGTGTGCGTTGTGGTGAAGTGGTCCTTATACAGCTCCGTACTGTTTTGGTAGCGTTGCATTGCGCCCGTAGTCATAACCTGTATATAGAAGTATTTATTGCTTTCTTCAAAACAGCCGTTTTCAAACTCTATGAGTTCGTCCGTTTCCGATGTAACGGTGCGGGCGATTACCACCCTGTGCAAATTTGTACAGCCCTTGAACGCGTCCTTGCAGACTTTGGAGATAACGGCGTCCGCCGTGTCGCCCAGATATACTGTGCCGAGGCTTGTGCAGCCTTCAAACGCGCCCGAAGCTATTTCCAGAACTTCATCCATTGCGCGGAAGTCGACAAGGCTGGTGCAGCCCTTGAACGCGTTTTTGGGGATATAATTCAATATCGTCGCCTGGTAATAGAGTGTGGGGCCGTCCAGATAGCTGTAACGCGCCATTTCCACATGGCTGAGCGAGGTGCAGTTTTCAAACGCCGACTCGCCTATGGTCATAAGATTTAAACCTATATAGAACCTGTCGTACTTTATGGCGTTGGGCTCCTCTTCGCCGTCCGCGGGGGGCTGGTACTGTATGCCCACGAGGGAGGTGCAATTTTTAAACGCACGCGCACCCAGCTCTATCAAGGTGTCCTTGTTGAGAAATTCCACAAGGTTTTCGCAGTCCATAAAGGCCTCGTCGAGAATGTAGAGGGTATCGCTGCCGGGGATAAACGTGTGCAGGTCGCGGCAGTTTTTAAACGCGCCGTTGCCTATAAGTTCCACACCCTTTCCTATCGCCACGCCGACAAGCCCCTTTCTGCCGGCGAACGCGCCGCCCGCTATGGAGTAGATGTCGCCGTCGCTTAACGTGAGCACATGCTTGCCCATTTCGGGATCTTTCAAATCGTATTTGAAGTCCGCGGGCAGGTCGGGATATTCCTTCATGCACTTGTAGAGCACCTGGCCGTTGTTGAGATAGATAAAGTCTTTGCCGAACGCGCTTATTTGCAAATTAAGCTCAAAAGGCGTGCCTTCAAACACATTGTAGCCGAAGATGAGAAGGCTCTTGGGAATGTTTATCTCTTCAAGGGAAGTGCAACCTTTAAACGCGGAGTCGCTCACTTCCGAAAGACCTTCGGGGAGGTTTACGTCCGCAAGGCTTGTGCAACCCTCGAATACGCTCTTTTGTATGGACAGAAGGGACAGCGGCAGGCGAACCTTGGTTATTTCGGTCAAGCCCTTAAAGGCGTTGTCCATTATCAGTATCACGGGATAGGAACCGTCGTCGCCCTCCTCCTTGTAGTTGTCGGGAATGTAAATTTCCGTTATGTCCTGTTGGTAGTTATATGTATCTACCATGTAGTACACCTTTTGGAACTGCGCCCACTGCGTGGGAGTGATTTCCTTGTCCGCGTCTATGCCGAGATAGGTGCGCACGTCCTCTTCGCCGTAGAACAGCGTGCCGGAGGGGTAGTCCGCAAGTATGTATATGGGCTGAAACGAAAGGTCCTTGGAGCTGAAATCGGGAATGAGGTTCATGTCGCCCGCAACCAAATCGGCTTCGGGGTTGAACGCAACGCCGTGAGTGCTGGTTAGCCCCAGGTAGTCTATGCGCTGACTTGCAACCGTGTCCCGGTTGAAGAGCAGTTCATAGAAGGGAACATCGCCCGTGTACTCCGTGAAGGAGTGTTTGCCCGCCGAGAGGGGCAAGCCCTTCTGCGCGTAGAATGTTATGCCTTCGCTGTACTCGTCTTTGAGATACATTGAGGGCTCAACGGTTATCTTTGCCCACTGTTTATGGGTTTTGAATGTGAGAGTTAAAGTTGTATCTTCGCCGGTTACGGTGTATTTGCCGCTGACTACGCGGCCGTTCTGGGAACTTACCGCCCAGCCCGCGTATTCGAAATACTCCGCGTTATCGCCCGAAGGCTGTTCCGCTTGGAGTTCGATGACGTCGCCCTCGGCATGGGTCTCCGTCTTTACGGTTTCGCCGTTTTCGTTTACAAACGTTACCGTAACATTCATATTTCTTTCACGCCATTTGGCGTAAACGGTTATATCCTCTTCGGGGATTGTGCCGAAAGTGTATTTTTGGGTGCAGTCCTCATCGGCATACCAGCCTTCGAAAACGTATCCCTCGCGCACGGGCGTGGCGCCTTCCGTTACCTCGTCGCCCGCAACGCCCTCTATGGGAGCCATTTCGGAGCCGCCCAAAGTGTTAAAGGAGATTTTGATGTACTTTTGCCAGCCCGCGTAAAAGGTTATATCCCGCCCCGGCATTCTGTAATTCACAAACTCGGCAAGACGTGTGCACTCCTCGTCAAAATACCAGCCCGTGAACTTATATCCGCTGCGCGTGGGGTTCTGCGGCTTTAACAACAGCTCGTTTTTATAGAGCGTGCCGCCTTCGACCGCACTGCCGCCGTTCGTTTGGAAGGAATATGTGTAGGCCTGTTCCTCGTAGCCTTCGCCCGTGCCGTCGATTACGCCCTCCACGCCCGTAGCGGGCCCGTTGTTTTCGGGTGGCTGTGTTTTGTTGTTGCAACCTGCAAATATTGCGCCCGTTATGCACAGGGAAAGCGCGCACGCCATTATAAGAATTTTATTTTTCATCTCTTTGCACTGCCTCCCTTCTTTTTACTTACTGCAATGAGCGCCGCGGCGAGCAACAGCATGGCTCCGCCTATAATTCCCGCGTCGCCGCCCGATATAAAGCCCGAACAACCGCCTTTTGCGGGAGCCGCGGCTTCGCCGCCTCCGTCCTCGCCGGGATTTTCGCTTTCACCGGGGTTTTCACCCTGCTGTTCGTTGTAAGCCGCCTCGATTTCGCAGAATTTTTGGTAGTTCGTTACAAAACTCTTCTGGGTTGCGCCGAGGAGGTTGTAGCTCCTGCGGATTATGGTTATTTCGTTGCCGTCGGGATTTTCGGGGTCGAGCGCGTCGATTCTTTCAACCAGCGCGAGCGTGCCCTGTTCGGCTCCCTCGGCAAGATAGGTTTCGGGCTCGGCAAAGTAGTTGCCGTAGACGTGGTTGTTGTAGCCCGTGCCGTTTTTGGGATACTCTATTTTTAAAATGTATCCGCCGCCGAGATTGATGCTGAAATTGTTGTAGAGCTGGATGAAGCTCTGCAAATCTTCCTCGTACTCGCCCTCCACTTCGGGAGCTTCAACGCTGTGGAACACGTAGGTGGGGGGATCCTGGTCCTTTTTCATGCCGAGGTAGTACATGCCGCCCGTGCCGACGCTCTTCAACGTGGAAGGAAGCTCTATGCGGGTAATGTTGCCTGCGTACGAGAGCGCCCAGTCGCCTATGCGCACGGTGCCCTCCTTTACGTAGTACTCCGTTGCCTCGTTGCCCTGCGCGTAGGAAATTATTTCAAGCCCGCCGTTGGGCAGTGTGCGGTAAACGCCCTTGCCGTCGGTGGTGAATACGGTGTTGCCGTCCTCAACTATAAATTCTTCCAGATATATGCTCTGGGCAAAGGCCGCCCTGTCAAGACGTTCGAGCGTTTTGGGAAGGGTTACGGTTGTAAGCCCCGAAGCAAAGAATGCCGCCTCGCCTATAAATTTAACCTGGGGGAAGTTGAATTCCTTGAACTCATAATCGCCGTAGAATGCCGCGGGATATATAACCTCCGTCTTGGGGGCGTTTATTTTAGTGAGAGCCGTGTCCTGGTAGAACGCATAGCTTGCAATGGCTTCGCACTCCGGCAAATCTATTTCCGTAAGCCCCGTACACTGCATAAACGCGTTGGCGTTTACAAGTTTTGCCTTGGGGAAGCTCAACTCTGTGAGAGCCGTATCCTGGTAGAACGCCTGCACGCCTATGGATTCTACATTTTCGCCCGTTACGGACGCCAATCTGTTGCAACCCATAAATGCGCAGTCGTAAATATATTTGACTTTGTTGAGGTTGAGCGAAGTAAGCCCCCTGCACGCTGCAAAGGCATAGGGTCCTATTATTGTAACGGAGTCGGGGAAGGATATTTCCGTGAGCCTCGTGTTGTAGTAGAAGCCCGTGCCCGCCGTGTTCACCCATGAGAACGCGCCGTAACCTACGTAGGTGAGCCCTTCCTCCAACGTTACGTCTTTGAGGTCGGGGCAATATGCAAACGCAAAGTTGCCGAACGTTTCAATTGATGCGGGAACGGTTATTTTGGTGAGTCCAGAATAGTAGAAAGCATAGTTGCCTATGTTCTTTATGCCTGCGGGGAACTCGAAAGTTTTGATGGGAATGTTGCTGAACGCGTACCTGTCGATGGTTTCAAGCTCGCTGCCCGGCTCAAACTCTATGTTTTGGAGGGAAATACAGCTTTCAAAGGCGTACGGCCCTACCGTTTTGAGGGAAGCGGGGAAGGTGATTCCCTGCAACGACGTGCAATAGCGGAAGGCGCTCATTTCGATTTCCGTTATACCCTCAGGTAAAACTACCTCTTCGAGCGCACTGCAACGCAGGAAGGAGCAATAGCTTACTACTTTAAAGTCGCCGCCGAGGAATACAACGCGCCTTAAACTTGTGTTGTAGGCAAATACCTGGTCGCCCAAATATTCCAGCGTGGAAGGAAGCACGAGCGTCTTGAAGGAACAACTGTAAAACGCATAGTCGCCTATCTTCTTTACGCCCTCCGGAATTACGAGAGTATCCGTATTTATGCCGGAGTACGCATAGGCGCTGGCGCCTATTTCCTCCACTACACCGCCCTCGCCGTCGCTGAAATCGAACGAGGAAATTTTGTATGCCGTGGGCGCGAGAATTAGCGAATTGCCGCGATAGATAAGGCTGTATTCAACGTCGCCCACCGTTACCGTTTTGGTGGTGAGATAGCGGTTATTTTCTGCCACGGTCAGGCGCACAAGGCGGCTGCATCCCACAAACGGATAGGACGAAACCGTGTCCAGCGTGGAGCGCGAGCCGAAGTCTACTTCTTCGAGCTTGTTGCAGTTGTTGAACACTTCGCTGCCCAAAAACGATACGCCGTTGAGCGAGAGCGATGTGAGCGCCGTGCAGTTGCCGAATACCGTTGCGTTGAGCTGGGTTATGCGCGCGTTGTTGCGAAGGTTGAAGTTAACCAGCCTGTTGCAGTTATAGAATGCGCGCGCGCCTATTACGGAAATGTTTGCGCAAATGTTCACTTCCTGCAATCCCGAACAATCGGAGAACGCCTGGTTGCCCAACTTTGGAGCGTAGATATCCACGCTTGTGAGCGATGTGTCGCCAAAGAACATGCCGTCGCCTACCGCCGTCTTTTGGGACATCTTTATTTCCGTTACGCTTGAACAACTGCTGAAAGCGTAGGATTCGGCATAGGATACGTTGGATACGTCCAGCGATTTAAGCGAACTGCAAAACGAGAATGCCTGCGCGTAGACCGCCGTGGTGTGCGAGAGATCGAAGTTTTCCATTGCGCGGCACAAATAGAATGCCTGCGTGCGGACGTTTATGTTTTTTGCCGTGCAGTTTGAGGTGTACTCAAAGCCGCCTACCACTTCGCCCGTGTCGGCAAAGCAACGCACGCGCTCGCCGTTTTCGTTTACAAACGTGTAGGCGTTGAAGTCGTCGTCCCAATACGCCTCGGTGTACCAATATACGTTTTTAAGTTTGGTACAGCCGTAGAACGCGCCCTCGCCGATAGTTTCGAGCGTGGAAGGCAGGAACAGCGTTTGAAGGTTAGTGCAACCGTAGAAGGTCGCCAAACCTATTGTTGTTACGCCCGTGGGCACTATTGCCGTCTTTATTTTTGTGTTCTGGTAGAAGGGTCCGGAGGTCTTTTCGAGATAGTGCCCTATGGTGGTTATGCCGAGGTTGGCGGGGATTTGCAGAACTTCGTCCGCGCCGTGATAGCGGTATAAATACCCGCTGACTATTTCGTACTTTTCGCCTATGCGAATCGTGAGCGCCGATGAATATTCAACGCCGTCATAAGTCCAGCTCACGCGCACGCGCCCCACTCCCTCGTTGAGAGTTGTGATTTCACCGCCCGATGTTACAGATACGGTGTTGGGCGTGAGAGTTGCCCATTTGAGATTTTCGGGTGCGGCGTACCACGGGTCGTAGGTCAAGCCCAGCTGAGTGGTTTCACCGCAGTCCAGATTTATTTGGTTGTTGGAAATTTTTACGGTCATTTTGCCGTTTTTATATGTGCTGAAATATACGTTCTTTGCCGCAACTTTTTCCGCCGTGCCGTCGGTTACCGCAAGGTCGAACTCGTAGGTGTAATTTTCAAGCGTGGGGCGCAGAGGCGTTATTGTAACGTGGCTGTTGCCCGCGCGCTTGCCGTAGATTACGCCGTCGCGGATTTCGGCTATGCCGGGATTGCTGAACGTTATGTTGAGCGCGGCGGGGTCAACCTTTGTGGGAAGGGTTGTGAGTTCATACGCGTATGCCTCGCCCACGGCAATTTCAACGTTCTTTATTTCGGAAAGCTCTTCGCCGTTGTGCTTCATGGATATGCTCTCCACTTCGTCCCAGCGGAGAGGAACTATGTAGGCGCCCGTGTTGAGCGCATAGTCCTGCATGTAGACGCCTATCTGGTTGGATACGCCGTTGATTTTGTTCTCTTTAAACGCTTCAACATAATTTGTTATGTCTACCGTTACTTTGGTTATGCTGTTCCTGCCGCCCTCTATGGGTATGGGATATTGGTTGAGCATTGTGAGATCGGAGCCGTTGGACGTGCTTGCCGAGAACAGCTGTAAACACTCTATGTAGTGGTTGTCGCTCAATTCGAGGTCGAGGTAAACGGTTTCGTTGTTGTCCCTGTCGTATACCGTCCTCACGGTGTAGTTGCTGACGCTGGGCATTTCGTAGTCTACGTAGAAGGAGAATTCCCACGTGTTTACGTTTGCCCTGTCGCCGTTTTCATAGTCCAGCGTGCCCGTGAGCGTTACGTTGTATTTGGTGTTGTTCTTTAAGCCGAGTTCAAGGGGGTCGAGTTCTATCTCGATAAACGCGGGACCGCCGCTGCTCGACTTGCCCACCTCATACTCCATCTTCTCCATAACCACATTGCCCGTTACGGCGTCGGTTACCGTTATGCGCATGGATTTTGCCGAACGCAGCATGCCCGCATACACGGCGTACAGTTCGTATATGCCGTAGTCGGAGCCGCCGACGGCTATTTTATCCACGGAACTTTCAACTATGGGGGTGTCCTGGTCCTCGTGGATCATTATGTATTCGCCCAAGCCCATGAGGCTTTCCAGCGAGCGGTAGTATTTTCCTATTACTACGGATTCGTATACGTCCGCTTGAAGTTTGTCCTCGTCGGGTACGGAGGAATCGAAGTAGGATTGGGAAACGTCGTAGCACGATTTATCGAACATGGGCGCGGCGAGCCAGTCGCCGTAGAACGCCATGAAAGGTATGCTCAGTTCAATGTTTTCCGTCGCCGAATTTTCCTCTATAAAGCGCAGATAGCCCTCCACAAACATGCCGTTGGCGAAGTTTGTATCGAGATATTCCTTGTCCGCCGCCGTGAGCGTAAGCGTAAACACAAGCTCCGCGTCCGTTTTCGCCGCAACGGTGAGCACGTTGTTTGAATACGTTGCGCCGCTTTCAGCCTTTACGAGCTTGACTGCCGCGTCATCCAACATGTACGCCTTTTCGGCTACGGTTATTCCGTCGGAGGACATGGTTTCGGTCATTACGTATTTATCCAGACGGTAGGTTTTTGCCGCCGACGACGTGTTATTTATACGGAAACGCAGGGTGTATACGCCCTCCCTTCCGGGGTCGTCGCCCAGCTCCAACTTGGTTTTGTTGTCGCCTTCAACATAGAGATAGGCTTCCGTGTTGATAGTGTTGTTTATATCGGCAAGCCCCGCGCCCTGTTTTCTGGGGGAGTAGGGATTGCCCTCCTCGTTTTTGGCGATGGTCGCAGTGGACATCATGAGCTGATACATGAGGTCGTTGCGCTCGCGCTTGGTCATATCGGGATATTTTTCGGCAAGATACTGCCTTATCAAGGTTGAAATACCCGCCACATTGGGGGTTGCCATGGATGTGCCGCTGTACACGCCGTAGCCGCCGAGTACCGACGAGGTTATGTAGCCGCCGTGGGCGGTTATGTCGGGGTACAGGTGCAGGTCGGAAGTGGCGCCCCACGAAGAGAAATCGCTCATGAAAGGCCCCGCCTTAAAGTCCCGGTTTAAGGTTATGGTGCCCTCCTCCTGCGAGATGAACTGCTTTGCGATATCCATCGTTATGGTGCAGGTGGGGATTTCATAGCCCGTGCCGAGCGAGGCGTTTATCATGCCCGATACGTTGTTATATATGATACAGCCGACCGCGCCGTTGGCGGCCGCTACCTTTTGTTTATCTTCAAAACTTGTGTTCCCGCGCGATACAACCGCTATGGTGTTGCCGCCCGCGAACTTTGCCTTTACGGCGGAGGTGTAGTTGTGGTTTTCACCGTAGCCGCCTATTACCACGTAATTGAACGTTTTGGTTGCCGAACCGTTTAAAAGTGTGTTGAGGAAGTCCAGCTCCTGCCCTGCGCTGTTGCGGGCGTTGCTGTAATATACCGCAACCGAGTTGTTGGCAAGGAAATAGGGCGAAAGCTGGCCGCTTACAGAGGCTACGGAAATTGCACCGTTGTAAATCGAGGGCGAGCTTACCGTGCCGCTATCGGGATTGGTGGCAAGGTTGGTGTTGCCGTAAGTGCCGTTGTACGCCGAAGAGAAGTTGTTGCCCGCGGCCACTATGAGCGAAATGCCCATGTCGCGTATCGAGTCGTAAATTTTGTTTACGGAATCGTCGTCCGAAAGCCTCGAAAATCCGCATGAAAGCCCAAGGGACATATTTATAACGTCAACGTCGAGCAAAACCGCGTCGTTGAGGGCGGCAATTATATTGACCGTATCGCCGCCGGGCTCATCCAAATCGTCGGAAAATACCTTAAAGATTGCAAGTTGCGCGTCCACCGCAACTCCCTTAAAGGTGGGGTCGCCGTTTTCGTTGGTGTTGAAATACATGTTCGTGTCGGAGGGAAGCGGCTCGTAGTTGACCGTCTCCTCGTAGCCCGTAATTATGCCCGCAACGTGGGTGCCGTGCGAGGAGGCTATGGGGAATACGTCGGCGTCGTTGTCGGCGTAGTCGAACTGGAAGGGCACTTTTGCGTTGTAGTAGAGATTATCCTCCGTTACTCCCTCCAATCTTGCCTGCGCGGCAAGGTTGCCGCTGTCCACCGCCGCCTTTATGTCGGACTTTTTAAGGGTTTGCACGCGGGGCATGGTGGAAAACGCGTTGTGGGTGTAGTCCAGACCCGTATCCAAAATGGCGACAACTACGCCCGAACCCGTGTAGCTTATGCCCGTTGTGTCGTAAATGCCCGTGGAATATGCCTTAACGGGGTTGAACACTGCCTCGGCCGTGGGAACTGCGTATTGCTCCGAAAAGATTATGTTTTTAACGCCCTCCACCTGCGAAATGGCGGCAAGGTCGCTCTCCTTTACCGTGAGCGCAACGCCGTTTACAATGCCGTTGTAATTATATTCACACGAATACTCCACGCCCATTTTGCCGAGCGTTGACATAAAGTCCTGCTGTTCCGCCCTGCACTCTGCGGCGAGTTTTTTGCCCGCGGCGGAGGCGGCATAATCCGCCATACTGCCGTATGCCGTTGCGCTGCCCAGAGCGCGGTAGCCGCTTGCAAGGCTGTTTCCGCTCAATTCCACGATTATCTTGCGGGAATCGGTAGAATGAGCATATTGCGCATACTCGTTTTGTGCAATGCTGCCGTTTACTTTTTGGGCAATGGCCTCGCCGAGGGAGTCGGTTACGTTTATAACTTCACCGCCGCCGTAGCTGTATTCGCGGAGAGACTCCTCCGCGGTTTGGGTTTGCGAGGCTTCGTTTGCATTTTCCGCCGCGCCCACGGGGCTTGCCGCAGTCTGCGCAAAAACAGGCTGGACGGCGAGCGTGCCCACAAGCACGAGCGAGAGTATGCTTAAAGCTAACTTTTTCAAAATGACCCTCCTGTCCTGCAAAATCAGGACTTTTGTTGAATATTGCAATAAAATTGATAAATCCGTTAAAAACTACCTGTTCCCTCCCGAAAAATCGGGAGGGAAATGCAGGGTTTTATATAAAACTGTGCCTATGATATTATGCTTGCTCGCCCGAATCCGTACCGGCGTCCGTCTCCGTGTCCGTAACCTCAGGTTCAATCGTAACGAATACGGCTTTATGGCCGTTTGCCGCACCCCTGGAAGTTACAAACTGTTGAGGATTGGTGCCCCATGTTTCATCGTACTTGGTGGCGTCTTTTACGTGGAACGTTACGTCGTTTTCGCCTCCGGCAAATATTTGCTGGTAGTTGTTACCGCTCTTTTGCTTGGTGGGAGAAGTGAGAACCGCGTCGCCCTCATACCAAATATCTGTGAGCTCAACGCAACCGTTGAACAGGAATGCGGCGTCCAAACCGTTTTCCGCAAGGACCTTGGGAAGTTTTACGGTGGTAAGCGCAGCGCAACCGCGGAACGTGTTTTGTGTAAGAGCGGTTATGTTTGCCGTGGTGAGATCCGCCGTTTGAAGAGAAGCGCAATTCTGGAACAAGTTTGTGCCTATGGAGTTTACGCGGGCGGGAAGGGTGATTCCCGTTATTGCCGTGCTGCTGAACGCACTGTTGCCTATTGCAAGGTTTGCCGCCTCTACACCCTCGGCGGGAGCTTCAAACTCAACCGTTGCCAGCGAAGCGCAGTTATAGAACGCATTAGCTCCGATTGACGTTACAGAAGCGGGGATTCTAACACTCGCTATTGCCGTAGCGTAGAAAGCATTGTCGCCGATTTCGGTAAGGCCTGCGGGAAGCACAACGTTTTCGGTTTGGGAAGCGTTGAATTTTGTAAGCACTTTGCAATTATAGAAGAAATACTTGGGTATTGTTGTCCAGGTCTTGTTGCCAATAAACCCAAACTCGGTAAGTTTTGCGCAAGCCGAGAATACGCCGTCACTGGTACTTGTTGCGGTATAAAGCTCGGTATCTGCCGAAAGGCTGAGAGTTGTAAAGCCGGTGTTATAGAACGCCGCTTTGCCGATTGAAGATACGTTTGCAAAGTTTACCGTGGCAAGTTCGGTGCAACCGTAGAAAGCGTATGCCGGAACCTTTACGTCCGTGGAATTAAATGTAACTTTTGTTAAGGCCACGCTCTGGGCAAAGGCTCCGTCGCTTGTACCGCTACCTTCCTCTATGGTTGTGCCTGCGACAAGTTCAACGGCCGTAAGACCCGTTTTGGCGAACGCCCCCTTGCCGATTGAAGATATATTTGCAAAGTTTACCGTTGTAAGTGCGGTGCAACCGTTGAACGCGTATGCCGGAACAGTTACGCCCGTGCCCTTGAACGTTACCGTTTCAAGAGACGTGCAACCGCTGAACACGCCTGTTGTTGCGCTTGAACCTGCGGGGAAGTTGCCGCCCGCCGCCGTTACAGATGCGGGAATAATTATGCTTTCTATGCCCGAACCCGCGAACGCCGACGCGCCTATGGTAGTGAGTTTGCTTGCATTTTCCTCTTCGTCGGTAATTGTTACCGTTTTAAGTTTGGTTGCGTTTTGGAACGCACTTGCGCCTATTTCCTTTACGGAAGCAGGAATTGTTATGCTTGTGATTGCCGTGCTGTTATAGAACAGATAATCGTAGAGTTTATAGCTTGTTACTTCTTCTGTTTTTTCATCTCCAAGGTCAAGCGTGAGCTTTTCGGGCAGAACCACCGCTGGATCCGTACCGGTGTACGCTATTACCGAATAGGTTGCAACTTCTTCCGCCGTTTCTTTTATAACCATAAACTTTTCGTCGGTGGTTTTAAAGAGAACGGTGTTTTCACCCTCGCTGTTTATAACAAGTTTGGCATATTTAGTTAAATCGCCGTTGCCTGTGCCGCCAGCAGTCAAAGTAAGGTTTGCACTGTTATTAATTACCACTACCAATTTGTAGCAATTTTGGAAAGCGTTAGTGCCTATTGTTTTGACGTCTGCGGGAATAGTTACCGTGATAAGCGAAGAGCAACCCTTGAACGCCGAGCCGGGAACCTGCGCTTTTGTTGTGGCGTTTGTGCTTGTGGTGTTGCATATTGCGGTTGCTTCGGTAAGCGAAGCGCAATTTTCAAATGTGCTGGTACTTATTGCCTTAACATGGGCAAAGTCAACCGTTTTAAGCGCGGTGCAACCTTTAAATGCGCTACCGTTGATATTCACGTCGTTTGCAAATGTTACGCTTGTGAGCGACGTACAACTTTCAAACGCGTTGGAACCGATATTAAATGTTGTTGCCGAAGCGGGCGCGGCGATTTTATCGAACGGGAAACTCGTAAGTGAAGTGCAGTTTCTGAAAGCGTAGTTTGGTATGCTTGCTATTGTTGCACCATCTGCAAGAGTAACCGTTGTAAGGGCGGCGCAACCGTCAAACGCGTATGTGCCGAGGGTTGTATTTGCACCCAACTCAACGTTTTGGAAGCCGCAGTTGCTGAAAGCATAGTTGCCTATTGAGCTTATCTTTGTAAATTCAACCGTTTTAAGGTTGGTACAGCCATAGAACGTGTAGTTGGGAACTTCATAAGAGGTTACTTTATTTGCAAACGTTACTGTTCCAAGACCCGTGCAATTGCCAAATGCGCCAACGCTTGTGCCCGTGCCACTTGTACCTGCGGTGAGAGTTGCTCCATTTGGAATTGTAACGGACGTGAGACCGCTACCGGCAAAGGCGGCTTTACCGATTACAAGTTCTTCTGCATCTTCGGCGAAAGATACAGATTTAAGATTTTCCGCACCGTAGAACGCCGTAGCGCCTATATTTGTTGCACCCGAAAGATTTACTGCGTCAACGTTGAAATAGTAGAAAGCGTTGTCGCCTATGGTAGTAATGTTTTTAAAGTCGTCCGCATTTGAATTCAGCTTGGTTGTGGAAGCAAAACTGCCCATTTGGAAAGCGCTCTTGCCTACCGCGCTTACTTTTGAGAAATCAAAGCTACTCAAAGCCGTGCAACCGTAGAAACCGTAGGCGGGAACCGAGAACATCTTGTTTTCCGCGCTCTCGGCAAATGTTACGGTAGTAAGGCCGTTGCAACCGCCGAATACACCAAGGTTTGCGCCGCTTGTACTCGAACCGTCCACGCATGTAGCCGCGGGTGAAAGTTTTATTTCGGTTATCTGTGTTGAAGATGCAAATGCGGCCTTACCGAAAGATGTTATTGTGGACAAATCCAAAGAACCGTTGAGGGCGCTGCTTGTAAACGCGGCCGTGCCTACCGAGGTAACTTTTGCAAAATCGACCGTAGCAAGCGCGGTGCAACCGTAGAATGTGTAGTCGAGAATTTCTACTGTGTCTTCGCCCGTTATGGTTACGGTTTTAAGACCCGTACAACCGCCGAATACGCCATGGCTTGTCGTGCTTGTGCCCGTGCCTGCGGCGAGCGTTACGGTGGTTGCGATATTCACCGTATCAAGGTTTGTGCTGGTCGCAAACGCCGCTTTGCCTACTGCGGGAGTTTCATCATCGGAAAGTATATTTGCGCCGAGAGTGATTGAAGTAAAGCCCGTGTTGTAGAATGCGGCAAGGCCTATTATTTTAACATTTTCAAAGTTGACATTTGCAAGTTTAGAGCAATTGTAGAATGTGTAGTCGGGAACGGTTACGCCTGTACCCTTGAACGTTACATCAGTCAAGGCCGTGCAACCCGTAAACGCGCCCATATTCTTTTTATCTGTACCGCTTGTGCCCGCCTCGATTGTTGCGCCTGCGGGTATGGTTATCTTTTCAAGTTCCGTCATTTGGGCAAACGCCGCTTTGCCGATGGTCTTAACGCCGTCGGGAAGCGTAAGGTCGGTAATGTTGAGGCCTGTAAATGAACCCTGGCCGAATTCGCTTATTACGCTACCCTCTGCAAACGAAAGTTTTGTGAGGTTGGTGCAACCCTTGAATACGCCCGTTGCAAATGTGGTTATGTAAGCGGGTATCTCAATCTCGGTGAGACAGAGGTCGTTTTCAAACAGATTATTGGGAAGGGTTGTAAGTTTTTGGGACTGGGGGAAGGTAAACGTGAAGGTTTGGCCTTCTTCCAATTTGGGATCAAGGTTTGCAAACGCGCCCGCGCCGAAGCTCTCTATTTCGGTTGCCGCAGAGAGATTTACGGAGGTGAGTTTGGTGCCGTCGAACGCGTTGTCGCCGATTTGCGCGAGCTGACTGCCTTCCTTTGCGGTGAGGATTGAAAGACCCGTGCCCTTAAAGGCGTTTGCGCCTATCTTTATAACGCTTGCGGGGATTTCAAACACTGCAAATGCGGTGCAACCCTCAAATGCGCTTTCGCCGATTTCGGTGAGTTCGCCTTCGAACTCGGCATATGTAAGAGCCGTGCAGTCCTTGAACGCGTTTGCCGAAATAACGGTGATTGTGTCGGGAAGTTTGATGCCCGTGAGGTGCGTGTTGCCCGCATAGGCGTTGCCGAGTTCGGTGAGCTTGATTTCCGTGGCGGTAAAGTCGCGTTCAAAGTCCTCGTCGCCCGCCATCTTTACATCATAGAATATGGATACTTTGTTATCCTTTTTGTAGAGGATATATTCGGTGTCGCCTTCATCGTTTGTAGCCTTTTCATAATAGCTGTTCGTGGAGCCGACGTCGTAAGTTACCGTGCCCGAAGTGAACGCTTCTGGGTTGACGTACGTAAGATTTTTGCCTATTTCAAACTTGGTAACGCTTGTGCCCACAAACGCGCCGGTTTCAACGGTTTCAAGAGTATCCCAGCCTGCGAGTTCGTCCAATTCCGCACTGCCGTAGAACATTTTTTCGGTTACGTTTTTGAAAGGCGTGTTTGTAAAGTCAAATTTTTCAATTGATGATTTATAGAACAGGTAACCGCCGTAGGTTACGCCCTCGGTTTTTGCAAACACGGGGGTTGCGCGGCTGAGCGCAAAGGCGTAACCTTTGAGCTCGGTCAAGGCTTCGTCAAACGTTACATTTGCAACAAGCGAACCGTAGAGTGCGGGATAGTTTGCGATAGTTGCGACAGCGTTGGTTGTAACGCTTAACGCCGCTATGCTATCCAGCGATTCGGGGGCGGTTATGCCGCTGTTGCCGAAACTTGCAAAGCCCTGCAAATTGAGGTTGAGAGCCTTGGTGAACATGAACGCCGAGTCGGCGGCCGTTGCGCCCGCGCCGAGCTTGACGGTTATTGTAGCCGAAGCCGCGCCCGCATTTGCAAACACGTGCGAGCCCATCTGGCCGTTTGCGGCAATCTCAACGGTGATGTCGCCGAGTTTGCCGAGGTTATACAAGGCGAAGTCGCCCAATACGTCGAGCGCGCCGCCAAACACTACTGTGGTAACGTTTGTGCTTTCATAGAATACCGCCGTGTTGTTTGCACCTTTCAACGTGGTGTCGTTTGTACGTTCAAGTGTGCCGAATTGCTTTAACGTCGCGGGGAATTTTACCGTTGTGAGGCCGGACATATACGCAAACGCCAATTCGGGAACGGCGGCAAGCTGTGTGCCCGAAAAGTCGAGTTCGGTTATTTTGGTGTTGTCGTTGCCTGTGCCGCTTGCGCCGAAAAGACGCAGGCCTATGGTTGTGAGCGTTGCGGGGAACTTAACTTCCGCAAGGTTGGGAAGATTTGCAAAAGTGTTTGCCCCAAGCTCCTCCACCTGAGTGCCCGAAAGGTCGATGGAAGTTACCTTGTCGTTCTTGTTTTGCGAACCTGCAAAAGTACCTATTTCCTGCAAGGAAGCGGGGAACTTAAAGGTTGCAACGTTATAGAAGCCCGAAAGGGTAGGCAATTTTACGAGCTTGGTCGCATTGGAGAAGTCAAGTTCGGTTACTTTTTCATATTCGCCGCCGAAGGAACTCATTTCGGTGAGTTGCGAACCTTCGGGAATTATAAAACTTTCAAGCGCTGTTGCGCCGCTGAACGTGTTTTGGGGCAATTTCTTTAACGCTTTGGGAACGGAAAAGGACGTAAGCCCCACGGTTTTGCCGGAATCTGCCGAGAAGATACCGTTTTGGCTGCCCGCGAATATAACTTCGATTGAATCGGGAAGTGCCACCGTTTTGAGCATGGCGGTGTTTTTAAACATTGCTACGTCGTGTATTTCCTGCAATTTACTGCCCGCGCCAAAGGTTACCTTGTCAAGTTTCTCCGCGCTGTGGAACAAACCGAAGTAGTTTGCGTTGGTTCCTTCGTTCCATATAAGTTTTACATTGGCGGGGATATATGCCGACGTCAACGCGGCAAAATATATGCTGTTGTTCACTTGGGTGGAATCCAAAATTACTTCAACGGGCTTGCCATTATAATAATTAGGATAATAGAGCGCAGTGAGATTATTGCCCGTTACGGTTGCGGTATAGAAACCGTCCGCATTATAGGTGATTTCGGCCTCCGTTTCATAATCGTCCGCATTGCCCTCGGCAAAAGTCATGGTTTTGTTGTAGACGTCGAGAATGACGTTGTATGTAACTTCTTCTGTCGCCTTTTCAACGGTGAAGGGAGTGCCGTCCTCGTTTAAAAGACCGGAAAGCACAAGATCCTGACCCGTGATTTGGTCTTTTACCTCCTGGGGCAAGGCAATGTCCGTGTTATATTCGAATACGGAAGTTTTAAGGGGCTCCTCCCCGCCCGGAAGATAGAAATTGACGGTGGCTTTAATTACGTCCCACGTGGCGGTTAAAGCTAAATCGCCCGTGGTGCCCTTGGTTATATCCGTTACGGTGTTGCCATTGGCGTCCTTAAAACCTTTAAAAGTATAGCCCGTCTTTTGGGGCGCAACAAAGGTTACGTCCTGCTCAATAGTGTAGGACGAAGGGTTGGTTTTGCCTTCGGGCAGGGCGCCGCCTTCACCGTAGTCATAGGTAATGGAGTAGTTTACAGCCGTCCAATTTGCCGTTACGGTTACCTCTTTTGCATAGAAGCCGTCCGTTTTTTCGGGCAACGTCCAGCTTGCAAAGGTATAGCCGGTTTTAGCTACGCCTGCATAGTCTGCAAGAGCGGCTTCAAGGTCGCCGTCGCAGTCGATTGTAAACGACGCTTCGGTTGCTTCGTCTATCTTGCCGCCGCCAAAATCAACGGTAACGGTAGTTTTGCCCTTTGTCCAGGTCGCCTTTACGGTCATATTGCCCGTGGTGCCCTTGGTTATGCCCGTTACGGGATTGTCGGAGCCGTCCACATAGCCCGCAAAATCATAGCCGACCTTTTGGGGCGCAACAAAGGTTACGTCCTGCTCTATGGTGTAGGTTGCGGGGTTGGTCTGGCCTTCGGGCAGAGCGCCGCCGTCGTAGTTATAGGTGATGGTGTAGCTTACTGCCGTCCACTTGGCGGTTACCGTTATTTCGGCGGCATATTTGCCGTCAACTTTTTCGGGCATATTCCAGCCAGCAAAAGTATAGCCGTTTTTAGCTACGCCCTCATACTCCGCAAGGGCGGTTCCAAGATCGCCGCCGGCGTCCATTTGGAACGTTGCGGACGTTTCTCCGTTCAACTCGCCGCCGTCATAGGATACGGTTACCGTGGTTGAAGCCTGTTCTTCCTTCGCGCAAGCCGCGAACGTAAACAGACACAGTGCGGCTACCATAACCAATACGGCTATGAGCAATTTGTTACTGAGTCGTTTCATAACTAACCTCCTGATTCATATGAGCATACACAATGTAGTAATTTTTAAAGCCAAAAATAATACAAGATGAAGAACGTTAAGGATACGCCTACCAAAAGACATACAAGCGGCAACAGCACCGACAGATAGGTGGAGCGAAAGATTTTCTTTTTCTCCTTTCGGGATTTTCCTGCAAGCGACTTGCCTGCCTTTTGCTCCTCTTCCGGTTTGTACCACCCGAACCCCTCGACGTTCATATTTATAATTGTTCTTCCGTCGTCGTCGGGATATTCTTTTTTTGCCATGTCCTTTCCTGTTAAATGTTTTTGTATAATCACTGCAAAGCAGCGATTATACGGAAGGGCGCCCTTCCGATCTATAATTTTTTTGGAATTTTATCACATTTATTTATTAATGTCAAATATATAATAGGTATATAAACCTTCCGTTTGACTTATATATACTATAAGTTTTGCTTATATTTTGAAATAATTTTAGCTGTTAACAAAAAATGTTAGGCGGGAACACTTTTTGGGGTGGTTTTGTATAATTATAAGTAAAAATGTATTAATATACGGCATTTTTGCGATTAAAAAATTTTGGGCGGCGTGTCGCTGCGGCCAAGTTTCTTAATTGCGTTTACGGTAGACGAACGATAACGCAGGTCAAGCAGAGTGGTTCTGCGGCCGAGTTTCTTAATTACGTTGGCTCTTGACTGACTTTGCCACAAATCAAACATAGCGGCGCGCCTTTTGGCGCGCCGCGTTTGCTATAAAGTGAATTATTTTGTTTTTTACTATTTAAAAATTGCGGGAGTTGTTATTACGTAGTTAGCAACGGGTTAGAAACAAGCAAGACAATGAGCGTGCGTAAGCAACGAAGGGCGCGTACATAGACGTACGTAACCGAGGAGTGCGCATATTCCCAAATATTTACGTTGCAAGCAAAACCACGCTTTTGCGCCGCAAGCCACAATTTGCGCATACCTGCGCCTCTGCGAGGTGAATGCCTGCGATTATATAATTGGGGGCGCTTAGAAAATCGCAGGCAGAGGGCGAGAAGCCCTCAAAATCACGAAAATTCGCAGGCACGGCCTGCCGAGAATTTTGTGAACAGCGTAGCTTATAACACGTTGGCGGGAGCTTGCGGTGGGTAGAAGCGAGTTATGCAAGGCGCGCGAGGATAACTTGAAGGAGCGTACTAAAACGTACGTAACTGAAAGTTGCCGCAGCGCAACACAGCAGAACGACGCCTTATACACAACGCTCGGTAGCTAACGACGCGCGTTTCGGCGCGTCGTCAAATCCTGTCCGTAAAAAAATAACTATACACATCATTATCCGACGCGTAAATGCAGTGGTCGTAGAGCTTTACGCCGTACAGCCTGCATACTTCGGCAACTTCCTGCGTAAATTCGTCATCGGCGGATGAGGGCGCGGACGAACCCATTAAGTGGTTGTGCGCTATTACCAGCCCGAACGGCGCAACCGTTGCCACCAGCGACGGAACCGTGCCCCTGCTTATGGTTACACGGTGTTCATCGTCGGCAGAGTGGGAATAGATATATTTTATTCTTCCGCTCTTTTCCAAAAAGTACAGTTCCAGAACCTCCTCCGTTTTGGAGCGGAGCCGCATTGAGGCAAACGCCTTAAAGTCGCCGTAGTTTTTTAGGTGCTTTTCGTATGCGTCAAAGGCATAGGCGGGACGGGCGCACGCGCCGACGCACTTTATGTACAGCGCAACGCTCTCGCCTATGCCGTCTATCGCCACCAAATCGTTGTAGTCCGCTTCGAAAACGCCCTTTAAAGTGCCGAACGTCTGCATGAGAGTATGCGCGACGGGGTTTGTGTTTTTGCGCGGATATGCGTTGAAGAGCAAAATTTCCAAAAGCTCGTGGTCCTGCGTTATGTCGCCCGCTTTGAACTTTTGCAAAATCCGTTGTCTGTGTCCGTCGTGTTCCATTTATAAACCTCGGTAAAAAATTACAGGTGGAATTATAGCACACGCGCAACCGCACTGTCAAGAGCTGTTTTTTATGTCGGCGGAGGCGTTTTGCGTTCGGGAACCACGTCGTACCTGTCCTGTATTTCGCCTACGAGCTGTGCCAAAATGTCCTCCACGGTGATGAGCCCCTCCACGCGCGAGCCGTCGGCGACGATTGCAAGGTGCCTGCGCGCACCCTGCATGGTTTTGAGAAGTGCGCCCAGGTTATCGGAAGGCTTACAGTAGAACGCGGGTTTTAAAATGGGCAAAATATCCTTTCTGCCGCTTATAAGCATTTCGTAAAAATCCGCCCTGTACAGTATGCCCAGCACCCTGCAAAGCCCGCCCGAAGTTACGGGCACACGGGAGTAGTTGGACTCGCCGAATATCCGCAAAATTTCCTTTGTACTCTGGGAAATCTCGATACATGTAACATTTTGGGCGGGAACCATTACCGATTCCGCCGTAAGGTTTTTATAGCGCAGGGCGTTGATTATTATGCGCTCCTCCTCCCGCGGGAGCACTCCCTCCGCCGCTACGTCCGACACGATTATGCCGAACTCCTCCTCGGTTATGCGGGCGTTCTTTCTGTTGAAGCGGAAGATTTTTGCAAGCAATTTTTTCCACAGCGCGAACAGCTTGCACAGCGGCATACATACGCACATGCACACCTTTATTGCGGGCGCGGCAAACATTGCAAACTCTTCGGGGAACTCCTTGGCCACAGTTTTGGGGGAGACTTCGCCGAATATAAGCACGAGCAAGGTCATTACAACCGTTGAAATGGTTATGCCGCCCTCGCCCACCGCGGCGGAAAACAGCGTTGTTGCAAGGGACGTCGCCAATATATTGACGGCGTTGTTGCCTATTAAAAGGGTCGTTAAAACGTCGCCGTAATTCCGGTTGAGCCTTAACACAAGGCGGGCGCGGCGGGAAGTTTTTGCAAGGCGTTTTATTCTAACCGCCGAAAAACCCGTGAATGCCGTTTCGGCGGCTGAAAAAAAGCCCGATAGTATTATGAGTACGCAGAGCGCGGCGGATATGGTTATGGCTTTGTATGCGTTCAATTGCCCCTCCGCAATTATGGTTCAGTTATATGATATTCCGCCCGCCGACTTTAAAAAACTTTATTTTGGGAATATCATTGACTAAACGGCCGCTTTCTGTTAAAATGATGGTATGCAAAACGAGCTTATGAAACTTAAAAACACCAAAAATATCCGCGATTTGGGCGGAATACCTACCCAAAACGGTAAAAAGGTGAAAAGCGGTAAGCTGATACGCAGCGGCAGGCTGAGCAAACTTCCGCCCGAAACGGTTGAGGCTTTGGAAAAACTCAATATAGACAACATAGTGGACTTGCGCTCCAACCGCGAAATTGCCGAACATCCGCCCACCCTTTTGCGCGGGGTTAGTTACAGATATCTATATCTTATCCCCACCGCCTATCCCGAACTTACGCATGCAAGGCACATGTCCACCGAAATGTATATACAGAGCAGGCGGGTGAGAAGGGACTTCGGCAAGAGCGAAAATTATATGCACGCCATGTACAAGTTTATTGTAACGGACGAAGAATCCCGCCAAAAACTTAAAACGGTGTTCGATTTGTTTGTGGCGGAGGAAAACTGTATACTCTACCACTGCAATTCCGGAACGGACAGGACGGGGATTATAACTATGCTGTTGCTTTCCGTTCTGGGAGTGGGGCGCGAAGAGATTTTAAAGGACTATATGCTGAGCCATACCTACCAGAAACGGCGCAGATACTGGCAGAAGTTTGCGCTTATAATCGCGCCCTGCGCCATACGCTTTAAAAAACTGCTGTTTGCGCAAATGCTGCCCAGACCCCAATATATATTGAATTTAATGAACTTTTTGGAGAGCGAATACGGCAGTGTGGAAAACTACGTGGTTACCGCACTGGGCGTAACGCAAGAGGAAATAGAAATTCTCAAAGCAAAATATCTTGAATAAGGGGCATATATATGCAATCTTTGAGGGAACTTTACAAAATAGGGCGCGGGCCTTCCAGCTCTCACACGATAGGCCCCGAACGCGCCGTCAAGGCCATGAAGGAGCGCTTTCCGCAGGCCGAAAAATTTAAAGTTACGTTATACGGCTCGCTTGCAATGACGGGCAAGGGGCACGGCACAGACAACGTGATTGTAAAAACGGCCGCGCCGCTGGAATGTGAGGTGATATTCGACGCGCAGACGCCCTGCGACGTTCACCCCAACACCATGGATATAGAGGTGATTTCGGGCGGGCAAACGGTTGCAAAACAGAGAGTTTACAGCGTGGGCGGCGGAACCATAGTTTTCGACGACGAAAAGGACGACAAGTTTCCGCCTGCCGACATATATCCTCTTACAACCTTTACTGACATTGCCGAGTACTGCAAAAAAAAGGATATAAGGCTTTGGCAGTACGTTGAGGAGTGCGAAGGCAAGGATATATTTTTATATCTCGCCAAAATTTGGGAGAGAATGAAAATTACCATTCACGAGGGGCTTACCTGTTCCGGAATTTTGCCGGGCGGGCTGGAAACGGAGCGCAGGGCGCAATATCTTTACCACCAACGGCACATAGACGAGTCGGCGCAGACGCGGGAAAACAGGCTGGTTTGCTCCTACGCCTTTGCGACGAGCGAGCAGAACGCCTCCGGCGGGATTATAGTTACCGCGCCGACCTGCGGGGCGTGCGGGGTTGTGCCCGCCGTGCTTAAATATATGCAGGAGACAAGAGGGTTTTCCGACGGGGAAATCGTTAAAGCGTTGGCTACGGGCGGGCTTATCGGCAATATTATAAAACAAAACGCCTCCATAAGCGGCGCGGAGTGCGGCTGCCAGGCGGAAATAGGCACGGCGTGCTGTATGGCCGCCGCCGCGCTTGCGGAACTTTTTGAAATGGGGCTTGGACAAATCGAATACGCCGCCGAAGTGGCAATGGAACACCACCTCGGCCTGACCTGCGACCCCATAGGCGGGCTTGTACAAATCCCGTGCATAGAACGCAACGCCGTTGCCGCCATGAGAGCCATAAACGCGCTTTCGCTCGCCGATTTTTTGGCAGATTCGCGCAAAATTTCCTTTGACACGGTTGTTGAAACAATGTACGCCACGGGCAGGGACTTACTTGGCAATTACCGCGAAACAGCTTCCGGCGGGCTTGCAACCCATTACCGCAAGCGTAACGCTTGACCTGGGTTTCTTAATTGCTTAATTGCTTGACTTACTTTACCGCTCGTCAAGCGGGCGTAACGCTTAACGGCGTGTCGCCGGCAGCGGGTCGCTGCGGCCGAGTATCTTAATTACTTTTTCACTTGACTTACTAAATCACTATTCAAACGTAGCAGCGGGTCGGCAGCGAGTCGCTGCACCCAGGTTTCTTAATTACTTTTTCACTTGACATACTAAATCACTATTCAAACGTAGCAGCGTGTCGCCGTGGCCGGGTTTCTTTATTACGTTGGCGGTAATCGAGGTTTTGCGCAGGTCAAACGGACGGCGTATCGGCGGCGGGTCGCCGTGGCCGAGTATCTTAATTACTTTTTCACTTGACTTACTTAACTACAAATCAAACGTAGCGGCGCGCCGAATGGCGCGCCGCGTTTGCTATGTGGTGAATTTTTTTGTTTTATATTTTAAAATTGCGGCAGCTGTAATTACGGAGTAACTTGTAATTACGCAGTTAGCAAGCGGTTAGAAGCGAGCAGAGCAAGGAGCGTGCGTAAGCGACGACGGGAGTGTACATAGACGTACATGACCGAGGAGCGCGCAAACGCGACACAGTATTGCGCCGTTTATAACACGTTGGCGGGAGCCGCGGGAGCACGCGGGAGCTATTCCACCGTAACACTCTTTGCAAGATTGCGCGGTTTATCCGGGTCCCTGTTCAATATAACCGCCACCCTGTATGCCAAAAATTGCAGTGCGGAGGCCGCGGCAAGCGGCGCAATATATTTATTACATTCGGGCAGAGTTACCACCTCCGCCCGGCGTTCAAAACGCTTGTGCACATGCGGCAATGTTGTTATTACGGCAACCATTCCCCCGCGTGAAAGCGTTTGTTCCACCGCCTCCATGCTCTTTTGGGAAAGCGCGGCGTCCGTTATTATGAATATTGACAGCGTTGAACCGTCTATAAGGGCGAGCGGGCCGTGTTTGAGTTCGCCCGAAGGATAGCCGCCGCCGGCGATATAACTTACTTCCTTTAACTTTAAACTGCCCTCCAACGCAACTGCGTAATCTATTCCCCTACCCATAAAATATACCCCGCGTGCACGCGCGCACATTTCGGCAAGTGCGTATATATCCAGGTTTTGAAGAGTTTGGGAGATTAAAGCGGGCGCGTTGGAAAGCTCTTCGGCAAGCCCGGTATTCTGCGAGAGGGCGAGGGCCGCGGAAAGCAGTGCGGCGATTTGCGCCGAGTAGCTCTTGGTGGCGGCGACGCATATTTCCGCGCCTGCGCACACGGGCACCGTTATGTCCGCCGTGCGGGTTATTGCCGAATGTGGGCTGTTGGTTACCGCCGCAATGGTTGCGCCCGACTTTTTGCACAGAATTGCCGCCTCTACCGTATCCGCCGTTTCGCCGCTCTGCGTTACGGCAATCAGACAGGTATTTTTGCCGGCGTACAGTTTATCGTACCTCAGCTCGCCAGCGTATTCCGCCTCGGCGGGAATACCGGCGAGTTCCGCAAAATATCTTTTCCCCAAAAGGGCGGCGTGATATGCCGTGCCGCAACCCGTGAATATAATTTTATCCGCCCCGCAAATTGCCGAACATACCGCGTTTTTTACCTCGCCGAACGCCGTAACGGTGTTTTTTACCGCCGCGGGGGCTTCCCAGAGTTCCTTTATCATGTAGTGGGGATAGCCGCCGAGCGACAGCGACTGTTCCTTGGCGGAATTGGGCAGAACGGCGCGGTTTATTTTTTGTTTTTTTGAATTGTAGACGGTGGCGGAATCCTTGGTTATTACGGCAAAATCGCCGTCCTCCAAAACGCATATCCGCGGACATTTGCCGGCAAGGGCCGGCTCGTCGCTGGCGCAGAAGTTGCAGTTTTCGCCCAAGCCCAAAATTACGGGCGAGCGGTTTTTTGCCGCCACTATCTCCCCGCTCCCCTCACGTATTGCCAACAGCGCATACGAACCTTTGAGCATACTTGCACATTTTATTACGGCCTCCAACAGGTCGCCGCAGTAAAACTTGTTTATGAGGTGGGGAATGACTTCGCTGTCCGTCTGCGACAAAAACTTATCTCCGCCGTCCATAAGCGATTTTTTAAGCTCGGCGTAGTTTTCTATTTCGCCGTTGTGCACAACCGCGATTTTTCCGCAGACATGCGGGTGGGCGTTTACGTCGTCGGGCTTGCCGTGGGTGGCCCAGCGGGTGTGCCCTATGCCTATGCTTCCGCCGAGTAATTGCGCGGACGTGTTGAGTTTTTTAACTCTTCCCGCGCTCTTTACTATGGCGCACTTGCCGCCGTCCAGCACGGCTATACCCGCCGAGTCATAGCCGCGGTATTCGAGTTTTAACAGCCCGTCGTATATAATTTCACCTGCGTTTCCGCTGCCTGCATAGCCTATAATTCCGCACATATACCGAGCCTCCGAAAATTAAAATCCCGAACAATTTGAAATTATTTTTTGGTTGAGGGCCTTTAAGGCGAGCGCGCACTCTTCGGTGTTTTCGCCCTCCGCCATAAGCCTTATCACGCGCTCGGTGCCCGACGGACGGACGACTATGCGCACGCCGTGGGTTTTTTCCAGACTGCGGGCAAGCTCCGCAACGCCAAGCATGGCCGCAACTTTATCCGTGCAGGGCACGTTGCAATTTATTTGCGCAAGGGGGCTATAACCCTTTAAAAGCGCATACAGGTTGCCGTTTTGCGCGATTATAGCCTCCATGAGCATGATTGCGGTGAGCAGGCCGTCGCCCGTGGTTTCGTACTTGGAGAACACGACATGGCCGCTGCGCTCCCCGCCCAGAACCGCTCCCGACTGCCGCATGGCGTTGCACACGTTGCCGTCGCCCACGCCGCACACCTCCGCGGTTATGCCGTGCGCCTTTAAACTTTTTATCAGCCCGCCGTTGCTCATCACCGTGCATACGGTTTTGTCGTTTATGAGTTCCCCGCGGCTCTTTAAAAACAGGGCGCATATATACAGTATTTCGTCGCCCGTGAGCACTTCCCCGCGGGAATTCACGGCTATACAGCGGTCGGCGTCGCCGTCGAAGGCAAAGCCCACGTCCAGCGAGTTATCCAGCACAAGTTTTTGCAACGCCTCGATATGCGTTGAGCCCACGCCGCCGTTTATGTTGGTGCCGTTGGGGTCGCCGCCTATGATATACGTCTTTGCGCCCAGCGCGTCAAACACCGAGCGGGCTATGCCGAACGCGCTGCCGTTGGCGGCGTCCAAACCTATTTTATAGCCCTTATAGGAACACGTCGGCAGGGAAATGAGGTGGCCTATATAGCGGTTTCTGCCCGAAACGTAGTCCACCGTGCGCCCGACGCTCTTGCCGCTTGCAAGGGGTATGTCGCCGCCGAATGGCTGTAAATCGCCGTCCAGATACTTTTCCATAAGGGTTATTACCCCGCCGGAGAGCTTTTCGCCCTGCGCGTTGAACAGTTTTATGCCGTTGTCGCGGTAACCGTTGTGGCTTGCCGAAATCATTACGCCGCAGTCGAAGCCGTCGCAACGGGTGATGTAGGACACGGACGGCGTTGTTGTTACATGCAGTATACAGGCGTCCCCGCCCGAAGAAGTTATGCCCGCGGCGAGGGCATATTCCAGCATATAGGAGGACAGGCGGGTGTCCTTGCCTATGACGGCGCGGCACTTTTTGCCCATGTTCGGCCCGAAGTACCAGCCGAGAACCCTGCCGCACTTGAAGGCGTGTTCGGCGGTGATAGTTACGCCGGCTTCGCCGCGGAAGCCGTCCGTTCCAAAATATTTTGACGTGTTAAACCTCCGTAAAACCGCACACGGTCGCGCAGTTTTGCTCTTTTGCCCCATACATTGCCTTTGACGCATATGTTTTTTGCGGCCTATGCGGCGCAACACATATTTGCGGCGCTGAACTCTAACCGCGGCGCATATGTGCCGCGGCGGCTACGGGGCGATATTAAAACATATGCTGCCAAACGCACAAAAGGTGCAACGCTCATATAAATAACTATTATTTTATCAGCGCCCGCCGCCCGCTTGACAAGATTTTAAAAGGGTGGTAAAATCAACCTGTATTTTATGAAAGGCAAACGAAAAAAAATATCCACCTGGCAACTTCTTGCCCTGGGATACTTATTTGTAATATTGATAGGCAGTGCGCTGTTGGTCCTTCCCTTTGCAACCGTGGAGGGCGAGAGTACAAACTACATAGGCGCGCTGTTTACGGCAACGAGCGCAACATGCGTTACGGGGCTCACACCCTACGCCACGGGCATGCACTGGACGCTTTACGGGCAGATTGTGATTTTGCTGTTGATTCAGCTCGGCGGATTGGGATTTATGACCTTTGTTTCAAGCATAATCCTGCTTTTCAGACGGGGTATGGGCATAGGTAGCCGCAAGGCGTTTATGACGAGCGCGGGCGGCGAAAAACTTTCGGATATACGCAGTCTCATCAAGAGAATAATTATAGGCTCCGCCATGTTCGAGTTTTTGGGCGCAGTGGTGCTGTGCGCGCGGTTTGTGCCCGACTACGGCTGGGGACGGGGGATATACTACGGCGTATTCCACTCCGTTTCCGCCTTTTGCAACGCGGGGTTTGACCTTTTGGGCGCAACTTCGCTCATAGAGTACGCAACCGACCCGCTTGTGAGCCTTACCATTTGCTTTTTGATTATTATAGGCGGCCTGGGGTTCTGCGTTTGGGGAGACGTGCTTGCCTGCCGCTTCCGCTTTAAAAAATTCCAGCTCAACACAAAGGTGATTTTGATTACCAGCGGGCTTTTGTTGCTTGTGCCCACGTTTATGTTTTTGGGATTCGAGTGGAACAATCCCTCCTATGCGGGCTACAATTTCTGGCAAAAACTCCTGCTTTCATTTTTTAACGCAACCTCGCCCAGGACGGCGGGCTTCTATACCACAGACCCCACTACCCTTTCGGACAGCGGCTACCTGCTTGCCGTGATACTCATGTTTATAGGCGGAAGTTCGGGCTCCACCGCGGGCGGCCTAAAAGTGGGCACTTTCGCCGTGATTATAATGGGTATGGTTGGCGTTTTCCGCGGCGTGCGCGATATAAACATAGGCAAAAAGCGCATCGAATACTCGGTGCTTTCGCAGGCGCTTGCCATTCTTGCCGCCTGCTTAATGTTTGTGCTTATTGCAACGCTTGCCATTTGCGCGATAGAACACGGCGACGAAGTAACCTTTAAAGCCGTACTCTACGAGTGCGTTTCGGCAATGGGCACCGTGGGGCTTTCAATGAACCTTACGCCCCTGCTTTCGCCCTACTCGCACATAATTTTGATACTGTTGATGTACGCGGGCAGGGTGGGCATTTTGACCTTGGCGCTTGCGCTGGCAAAGAAGCGCAAAGACCCCGACACGCGTTACCCCGTGGACACGCTTTTGATTGGATAATTTATAAAAAACTTAACACGTATTGACAATTCAGGAGATAAATATGAAATCGGTACTGCTTATCGGCCTTGGAAAATTCGGCCAGCTTTTGGGTGAAAACCTGCTTGAAATGAGCGATGAGGTTATGATAGTCGACCGCGACGAGGACGTTATCAATATGCTTGCGCCCAAATATACGGGCGCGCTTATAGGCAACTGCATGAACATTGACACATTGCAGGCGCTGGACGTGCCCTCGTTTGACGTGTGCGTGGTTGCGATAGGCGAGGACTTTCAATCCTCGCTGGAAATTACCTCCAACTTGAAGGATTTGGGGGCAAAGTACGTTGTTTCCCGCGCGGACACGGATATACAGCGCAAATTCCTTTTGAGGGTGGGCGCGGACGAAGTGGTTTACCCCAACCGCGATATTGCCGAAAAACTTGCCGTTAAACTTAATGCCGAAAAGGTTTACGACTACTTTGAGCTTGACTCCGAGTACTCCATATTTGAAATTGCCGTGCCCTCAAAATGGTTCCAGAAGACCATTTTGGCGGTCAATCCGCGCGCGCACGGGCTGAACGTTTTGACAATCAAGCGGGGTTCCACCGTTATTCCCTCACCCGGTGCGGACTACCTGTTCGAGGACGGCGACCACATGGTTGTGTTCGGCAACACCGAGGAAATTATAAGGTTTGCAAACAAAACAAAATAATTTAAAAGGGCGCGGAGTGCTCCGCGCCCTTTATTTTTCGCTATTCCCTGCCGAGCAAAAGTACCCTCTCTATTTGGGAAACCGAGGCGTGCGGCAGTAATTTTTGCAGGTACGTATTGAGTTTTTTCAGGGATTCGCAGGGCTGTAATCTGTACGCCTCCCGTAAAAACTCTTCCCCGAAAAACGCTTCGGGCGTGGTGTAGCGCGCCAATCCCCAGCCGTAGGGACTGCCGCTTTTTGACACGGCGTATTCAAAGCCCGCTATATTTATATAACCCAGCATCTGCAAGCGCGTTAAAGAGCCTTCGAACGTGCGTTTGCGCTCCTTTGTGAAGCACACGCGCGCCTTCAACTGCTTTGACACGAGCGAGGGGGTTTTGATAAGCTCCTCCATTATGGGGATATCGGCGTGGCGGGCAAGCCCGTCGTCCATGCGGGCGTCGTAGTCGTAGCCGTCGCGGCGGTAATTGCAGAAATCGCCGAAAAACCTCTGTGCAATATACATTGCCTTGCCGCGGTAAAATTTGCCGTAGGCGCAGTGCGCGGCGTTTATTACGGGGCCCTTCCACTCCCACGGGCCCTCCTCGTCCGAAAACCAAAGTTCGGGCGGGGTACATTCCTCCACCGAAAAACCCGCAATTTCACCGCGGAAAAAGGGCAAAAAACCAACCTCTTCCACAAGCGCGCTTAAATCTTTATAACTCGTGATTTTCCAAAATAACATATCTACATTATAGCACGGGGAAAGCGGCGTGTAAATATAATCCATATACTTGCAAAATTTTTGGGTATTTTGTATAATATTGCCGTGAGGTTCAAGATGAAAATTTTACAGAACAGGGCTTTGAGTTTTGTTATTGTCGCGCTTGTGTACGCGCTGGCGGCGGGCGGAGGCGTGGTGAGCTATATTTTTATTCCCATACACGGGGTGTGGCTTAAACTGCTGGTTGCCGACGCCATTGCAACCGTGATAACCTTTGTTTTCAGCGTTATATTCAAAAACGCCTCCGTTTACGACCCGTATTGGAGCGTACAGCCCATTGTGATTACCTTTGCCTTTGCTATATTGCAAATAGAGCAAAATCTTGCGCTTATTGACGGCGGGGCGGCAATACAGCCCCTTGGCGCAACGCAGATTTTTATGCTGGCGGCTATTTTGGTTTGGGGAATACGGCTTACGGCAAATTGGGCGTACACCTTTAAGGGGCTTCACTGCCAGGATTGGCGGTATACCATGCTTAAAGAAAAGACGGGCAAACTCTATCCCGTTGTGAACTTTATCGGCATACACATGGTGCCCACGCTGGTTGTTTACGGCTGTACCCTGCCTGCGGTGTACGTGATTTTAAGGGCGCCCGCGTTCAATGTGGGGAGCGTGATATTTTGCTTCGTTTCGCTTGCGGCGGTGATTTTGCAGGGCACGGCGGACGTTGAGATGCACAAATTCAAAAAATCGGGAGCCGACGGGTTCATCCGCACGGGGCTTTGGAAATATTCCCGCCACCCCAACTATCTCGGCGAGATTACTATGTGGTGGGGAATTGCGCTCGCCGCCGTTTGCACTCTGCCGCAAATGTGGTACCTTATAGCGGGCGCGGTTGCCAACACGTTGCTGTTCCTGTTTGTGAGCATACCCCTCGCCGACGGGCACCAGGCACGCAAAGAAGGGTTTGAGGCATACAAGGCGCAGACGCGCATGCTCTTTCCTATAAAACGTTTCAGGTAATTTTAAATGATTATAAAAACCGCCCTGCCGCTGAAATTTAAGCGGCAGGGCGGTTTTTGTTACCTGTTTTTAACTTTCATGAGCCGCACTATTGAGGCGCGCTCGTTTTCGTCCAGCTTGTCGCGTATATATTTTATCGTTTCCTCCAACTGCGGAATCATTACGTATTCCAGCGCGTTTACACGGCGCTTGTTGCGCTCTATTTCGTCCGCCAGAAGGCGTACCGTTTTTTCCGTTTGCGCAAGCTCGATGAGTTTGGGCAGCAGCGCGGAAATTTTGCCCACGGAATAGTCGGCCTCGCTGGTTATTTCAGTAAAGGCGTAGGGAAGGCCGTCCGTGCGCTTTTCTTCCACGAGTTTGACGTCGGGGACGTCCACGCCCATAACGGTCTTTGTGCCGCACTCGGCTTTTACAGCCACCGTGGGCATGGAAAAGGCCGTTTCGGCGCTGTATGCGGGGGTTACCGAGCGGGCAACCGAGAACTGCTTTAACGTTTGGAACAGCTCCTCCTCCACTTCCTGCCTCAGCCGCTTGTTTTCGCGGATTATTACGGTGAAGCGGCGGATCATCTCGTCCGACTTGTCCTTTAAAAGTTTATGCCCGCGCACCGCCGTTGTGAGGCGCGCTTTAAGTTTTTTTAGCTCCATCCTTGTGGGATTTACGTTGAGCCTTGCCATAATCTACCTTATATGTGCGGATTTTTCCGCCTATTCCTCTCTGTTGAGATATTTATCTATATATTCGCTGCGGATACGTTTGAGTTCGCCCACGGGCAGGATTTTGAGCAATTTCCAGCCCAAATCGAGCGTTTCTTCAATGGTTCTGTTCGTTTCAAAGCCCTGGTTTACGTACAGCTTTTCAAACTCTTCGGCAAATTTTGCGTAGAGTTTATCCACGTCCGAAAGCGCGGCTTCGCCCAATATTGCCGACAGCTCCTTGCACTCCTTGCCGCGAGCATACGCCGCAAAGAGCTGGTTCATTGTGTCGGCGTGGTCCTCGCGCGTTTTGCCCCTGCCTATGCCCTTGTCCTTTAACCTCGAAAGGGAGGGCAAAACGTCTATGGGGGGATTTAACCCCTTTTTGTAGAGATCGCGCGAGAGCATTATCTGCCCCTCTGTGATGTAGCCCGTGAGGTCGGGAATGGGGTGGGTTTTGTCGTCCTCCGGCATTGTCAAGATGGGAATTTGCGTTATGGAGCCTTCGCTGCCGCGGATTCTGCCCGCGCGCTCATATAAGGACGCGAGGTCGGTATAGAGATAGCCGGGATAGCCGCGCCTGCCGGGGATTTCGCGGCGGGCGGCGGAGACTTCGCGCAGGGCTTCGGCGTAGTTGGTTATATCCGTCATAATGACAAGCACGTGCATGCCGCAGGTAAACGCAAGATATTCCGCGCAGGTCAAGGCTATTCGCGGGGTGGCTATGCGCTCTACCGCGGGGTCGTTGGCGAGGTTGGTAAACAGCACCGTGCGCTCTATTGCGCCCGTGCGCTTGAAGTCGTCCACAAAGTACTGCGCCTCTTCGAACGTTATGCCTATCGCGGCAAAAACCACGGCAAACTTTGCGTCCGAGCCGCGCACCTTTGCCTGGCGCGCTATCTGCGCGGCAAGCTCGGCGTGGGGAAGGCCGCTCATGGAAAATACGGGCAGTTTTTGCCCCCTTACAAGGGTGTTCAGGCCGTCGATTGCCGATATACCCGTTTGAATGAACTCGTTGGGGTAGTCGCGCGCGGCGGGGTTGATAGGTTCGCCGTTTATATCCAATTTTTTATCGGGAATTATAGCCGCACCGCCGTCGCGGGGGTTGCCCATGCCGTCGAATACCCTGCCGAGCATATCGCGCGATACGGCAAGTTCCTGGCTGTGCCCCAAAAATCTTGCCCTGGCGGTGGCTATTTGCAGCCCTTGGGAACGCTCGAACAGCTGTACCACCGCCCTGTCGCCGTTTACTTCGAGTACCTTGCCGCGGCGTATGCCCGCGGTGCAGACAACGTCGACGAGTTCGTTGTATTTTACGCCCTCCACGCCCTCAACAAGCATGAGGGGGCCTACTACTTCCTTTATGGTTTTATATTCCTTATACATCCTCTTCACCTCCCTGCGCAAGCGCCTTTATCTGGGCGCTCATTTCGGCAAAGATACTGTCGAACTCTTCAAGATTTTCCTCCGGGATATACTTTGCCCTGCCTATTTTATCCTTGAAGGGGCAGGCGAGTATGTCGTTGAGGGATACGTAGCTCTTTATGGCTTCCTCCGATAGGTTGTAGAAGTCGCAGATGAGTTTGAGCATCAACATCTGTTTTTTGATTGAGGTGTAGGTATCCACTTCGTGGAAAGCGTTTTGGTGCAGATAGTCCTCGCGGATTATTTTTGCCGTCTCCATTATGAGCCTGTCGCGCGAGGAGAGGGCGTCCATGCCCACGAGGCGGACGATTTCGTCCAGAGCCGCCTCCTCCTGCAATTTGGTCATTATGAACTGCCTGTATTCCAAAAATCTTGCTCCCGCGTTGGCAGTGTACCAATCCTTCATTTTATCGGCGTAGAGCGAGTAGCTCACAAGCCAATCGATTGCGGGGAAGTGCCGCTTGTAGGCGAGCGACGCCGAAAGCCCCCAGAACACTTTTACTATGCGGAGGGTGCCCTGCGATACGGGTTCGCTCAAATCGCCTCCGGGAGGGGAAACTGCGCCTATTGCGGAAACGGAGCCTATTCTCTCCTCCTTTCCCAAAAGTTTAACTATGCCCGCACGCTCGTAAAATTCCGCAAGGCGGCTGGCAAGATAGGCGGGATAGCCCTCGTCGCCCGGCATTTCCTCCAATCTTCCGCTCATTTCGCGCAGGGCCTCCGCCCAGCGTGAGGTGGAGTCCGCCATTATGGCTACGTTGTAGCCCATGTCGCGGAAGTACTCGGCAATGGTTATGCCCGTGTATATGGACGCCTCGCGCGCGGCAACGGGCATATCCGATGTGTTGGCTATGAGCACCGTTCTCTTCATCAAAGGTTCGCCCGTTTTGGGGTCTTTGAGTTCGGGGAACTCGTTTAAAACGTCCGTCATTTCGTTGCCGCGCTCGCCGCAGCCCACGTAAACTATTATGTCGGCGTCCGCCCACTTGGCGAGCTGGTGCTGGACTACCGTTTTGCCGCTTCCAAAAGGCCCCGGAACGGCCGCAACGCCGCCCTTGGCTATGGGGAACAGCGTGTCGATTACGCGCTGGCCCGTTACCAACGGCTCCGAGGGCGATAATTTCTCCTTATACGGTCTGCCGAGGCGCACCGGCCATTTTGTGAGCATGGATATATTTTTTTCGCCGTCCGCGCCCGTGATTACGGCCACCGTTTCCTCTATTGTGAAGTCGCCCTCATTTATTTGCGTTACAACTCCTTCAACGCCTACGGGAACCATTATGCGGTGTTCCACAATCTCCGTTTCCTGCACGACGCCGAGGATATCGCCCGCCTGCACCTTTTCACCCTCCTGTACTTTGGGTGTAAAATGCCATATCTTTTCCCTGTCCAGCTTGTTTACGGACACGCCGCGGGATATGCGGCTTCCGTAGTTGAAAAACAGCGTGGTCAGGGGGCGCTGGATTCCGTCGAATATGCCCGTAAGCAACCCCGGACCGAGTTCCGCCGAGAGCGGCTCGCCCGTGGATACGACCTTTTCGCCCACGCCTAACCCGGAAGTTTCCTCGTAGACCTGTATGGACGCCCTGTCGCCGCGGAGCTCTATAATTTCGCCTATGAGCCCCATTTCGGAGACCTTTACAACGTCGTACATTTTGCAGTCAGCCATGTTTTCCGCAACGATCAAAGGTCCGGAAATTTTAACCGTTTTGCCTGTCATAATCTATATACCTTAAATATTATTTTTCACCGTTAAAAAGTATGTCTACGCCGAGGGCGCGCTCCATGGCGCTCTTTAAAAACTCCTCGCCGTAGGTCGTTTGCCCCTTGCCCGACGGAATTACAAGCACAACGGGATAGGGCTCCTCGTCGAAGCGCTTTAAAAAGTCGCCAAGCGGCTTGTAAAGCTCCTCCGTGAGGAAAATTATTTTGTATTCGGCGGCGATTTTACGCAGAACTTCGCGCGCTTTTTTTTCGTCTTGGGCGGGAAAGGTTGCAACGCCCGCCGCCTTAAAAACCATTATGCTGTCGCCGTTCCCGACGATCGCCATTTTGCCCGTCATACCCACTCCTTACCTTAAACCGCGCGCAGGCGCTCCTTTATGCTCTGGGCGTTAAGCCCCGCGTTTAAACATACAGTTATTATGCGCACGTTCTGTATTTCCGCACGGCGGCGGAAAACATAGTACAAAAACGGCAGTTTGCCTTCCAGCTCGTACTTTTTTTGGACGAAGTACTCCGCTTCGAACGATTCGAGCGCGCGTTCCGCCGCAGTGAACGGCAGACCCCTGTTTTTTGCCGAGAGGCACAGCCTTATAAAGCCGAGATAGGGCGATTTTTTATATGCCGTTAAAATTTCATCCTCGTCCCCGAAGAGTACGCTTAAATCTCCCGGTTTGAGCTTGCCGCCCCCGACGTAGAGTTTTTGCGCAAATTCCTCCCCGCCGGAGCGGAATGACGTTAGAATGTTCAATCTGTCCGCCCTGCCCGCCGCAAGTTTTTTGAGTACGGGACTGAATTTACAGCACGCCGAGAGATATTTGCAGAGCGCGCCGTCAAACACCGCGCCGACCTCCGCGCCCGTTATATCGGCGCGCGAGAGAACCTCGCTTATGGGCATGCCTATATAAGGCGGCAGGGTGTTTTGCCCGGATACTGCCGAGGCAAGCTCCGCAACGGCTATCAACCCTTCGGGCGCAAGCATGTTTTGCGCGTCCGTGTGCAGTATTTGCGCCTTGCAGAGCGCCTTTGCGTTGTGGAAATCACGCGGGGAAAGAAGATATATAAGCTCCGTTTTGGAGGGGGCGTACTCCCGTATAAAATTATCGAGGGCGCGCTCCTCCGCCTCGCACAGGGCTTCGCCCGTGCGCTCCTCCGCGCCGCTTCCAAAACCCGCCTCCGCAAGGGCGCGCAGAACTTCCTCCGCCGTCATTTCGGTGAAGCGGAGCAGTTTTTCGCCCAAAAGGCCGCGTTCTTTTACGGCTATAACGCCGTTTGTGTAGATAGGATCCAACATGTCAATCTTTTTTTGTTTGGGCGGCAAACAGCTTTGCGGCTATTTCCGCCTGCCGCTCCTCCATATCCGCGTTCAAAAGGGCGGCGTAGGACAGATCCTTGTCGCTCTTTTTGCCGCGGAGAAGGCACCCGCCCGAAATGGGCGCGCGTTCTGCGGATACGGTGAGTTTTTTTGCGGCAACTACGGGTAGCGCCGCAACTTTTTTGGAGTATTTGAAGTTTTGGGCGAAAACTATTTCGTCGCCATCCTCGGCGTTCTCCTCCAACAGCCGCGCAAGGAGCGCAACCGATTCACTCTCGCCGAGCGCCAGCAGTTTTTGGAGCGCGTTTGAATAAATTTGCTCTATGACCCTGCGCTTTTCGGCAAGCAGAATTTTTGCGGAGTCCAGCCGCGCCGCCGCGGCCCTGCCGTCGGCATAGCGCTTTGCCCGGCCGCCGACTTCGGCTTCCGCTTCACTGCGCTCCAATAAAGCACGCTTTTCGGCGGCGGCAATAATTTCATCCGCCCGCGCCGAAGCCGCTTTTACTATGTCCGCCGCCTCGCTCTCCGCATCGGATATGAGGCGGTTTACAATATCTTCCTTGCTCATTTTATTTCCTTACATTGCCGCTACAAGCATTATGGATATTATCAAACCCAATATTGCGTAGAACTCTATCATGGCGGGGTAGATTATGAGCTTGCCGCCGAGGGAGTCCTGCTTGCCTACCGCATATATGCAGTTTACGGCGGACTGACCCTGGAATATGCCCGTAACCAAGCCGGATATCATCATGGGAAGCACTGCGCCCGCAAACGCCCAGCCCTGCGCCGTTACCATGTCGGGAACGAGCGAGCGGGAAGCGATTATGCCGATTATGAAGCCGTAGATACCCTGCGTTGCGGGGAGAAGCACCAAAACCATGAGCTTGCCGAACTTTTTGGGGTTCTCGCTCAAAACTCCCGCCGCCGCGCGGCCCGTCTTAAAAAGACCGATACAACTGCCCACACCGCACAAAAGTACGCAGAGCGCAACCGCCACCATTGCAATGACGTAACCTGTTGTGTACATAATATTTAACCTCCGAATTATTGCCTTATTGATACCGCAAAATTTGCGGTTTTGACCTTAAAATCCCAATATATGTCGCGTTTTTCAGCCTTCAACATATACGTGCATGTGCGTGGAACCCAAGGGCGTGAACAGTTCGCCTTCGCCCGTGTAGAACCTGCCGTAAAACTCCACATACTGCAACCTTGCGTCGTGGATATATGCGCCCAAAAGGCCTATTGCAAGGTTGAAGGCGTGCCCCACAAGCATTAAAACCACGCCCAGAATTGCAAGCAGTGCGTTGCCGCCCGTTATAAACTGTATGGAATACATTGAAACTATCTGCGCTATTATCGCCCCGGAGAGCATCAGCCCGTAGAGGCGGGCGTAGCTCAATATATCCGAAACATAATTTATCACGCCGTAGACGGCGCCGAAGCCCTTTGTGAACTTGCCGACCAGCTTTTCCTTTCTGCCGGCGGTGAGGGCGGCGCATGCAAGGCTTGCACCCGCCGTAATACCGCCCGCCAATGTGAGCTGCGAGGGCATATGGAACTCCTCCACAAGCCCCAAAACGGCGATTATTACGCCTGCGGAAAAGAGCGCCCAAACCAGGCCGTCGAAAATTCCGTCCAGAACGTTGCCCTTGCGCCATTCGCCGAACGCGCGGCAGAGGTAGCCCGCCAAAAGCTGGCTTATGCCGAGCATCATTGCGATTACAAGCACTGCGGGAATCTGCATGCCTATGAACGTGTAGTTGTCGAACGTGTTGCTTGACATGTCAAACGCCGAGGGCATTATCGTATTGGGCAATATCGCTATTCCAAAGAGCGAATTGAACAAAAATCCCCAGAATATTGTGAATATTCCGCCCACTGCAAACACGCCCGAAAGGCTCTTGATTCCACTGCCCTTCCTGCTTTTATACCAAAGAAAACCTCCGCCCAAAAGCATTAACAGCCCGTAGCCGATATCGCCCATGATAAAGCCTAAAAACAGGCTGTAAAAGAACGCCATTACGGTGTTGGGGTCAAACTCGTGCGCGTTGGGCGGGGAGTACATGTTTGTTATAGTTTCGAAATTGGTTATGACCGCGTTGTTTTTTAAAAGCGTGGGAATCTCCTCGTCCTCTGCGGGCTCGGAAAACTCAAACCATATTGCGCAACCCGAATTTTCCAGCGCGGTCTTTACGGCGTTTTCGCTCTCCGCGGGTACGAACGCCTCCAAAAAGAACGTGCGCTCCATGCCGAGCATTTTTTGGGCGGCGTTTGCCTTTTCAAGCGAAAAGTTTACGTAGTCGCAGTAAATTTTTAATCCGCGCACGCAGTCTGTTAGCCCGGCAAGCTCGCGCGAGGCGATTGTCTGCTCCTCACGTACGGCGGCAAGGCGCGCCATTAAAAGGTTGTATTGGTCGGCGCCGCAGGTTTGGGAATTGTAGGGGCAGAGGGTGAAACCCGCCTCCGTTAAAAGGCTTTCCACCTGCGGAAATGCAGACCTGTGTGCGGTTATCAGTAAAACAACGCCCCCTTCTACGCTCTCGAACGAGTAGGCGGCGAGGGGTATTTCGTTTAAAGTTTTTTGAAGGCCGTCCCAGGCGGCGGAAGGCAATAAGCCCAAACGCGTCCGTGTATGCTGTGTGTCGGCAAACGCGTTGAATGGAGAATATATGCCGGCATAGGGGCGTGCGGCGGCTATTGAGCGGGCAAGGCGCGCCTCTTCGGCCGCGGCGGCGTTCTTTTTATCTGCAAGCTCATTTATATGCGCTACGAGCGCGTCCATCTCTTCCTTTTTTTCGCCCGCCGAGAAAAATTCGTCATACGTTACCGTAAAGCCGTCCTTTACGGGTGCGCCCGCGCCGTCCTTTTTGGCCTTTGCGGCGTTTTCCGCGGCGGAAACCAAAATTTCGAGCGCGGCTTCAAGCGAGTTGAGGTAACCGTTGAGTTCTTCCGCGTCCCCGTCGAGCGGCGACGCACCCTCCGCCCGGGCATGCTCCTTTATTTCGACGGCGTTTGTTTTTTGGAGGACGTTCAAAAGGGCGTCCCTGTCGTATAAAAGCGCCGCCATATTGAGTTTTTTGATTTGGGCTATCACTTGGCGAGCCTCCCTACCACGTCCAGAACATATCCCTCCGAACGGGCAATCAGCCCGTCGGCGTATTCCTTTGCCGCGGCCGCGCTCCCCGCAATTGCCGCGTTATATTCGTTGTCCGCCTCGGCACAGGCGGCGGCAAGAGCTTCCTTACGGTATTTTGCGCACGAAACTTCGGCTGTTTTTATAATTTCAGCCGCGCGCTTTTCGGCGGCGGCAATAATCTGCGCCGCTTCCGCCTGCGCTTCTTCCCTTATTTTTGCAGCCTGTGCCTCAGCCTGCGCTACTACCGCTATTAAGCCCTCTTCCATAATTTAAGAACCCTTTATTTATTTTATTGAATTATGTAACATTTATCCTATTACGCTATTATATATTTTATTTCATCACTCCCCTTTTGTCAAGCGTAACGCTTGACCTAAGTTTCTTTATTGCGATAGTACTTGGCATGTGCGGGAGCTGTAATTACGAAGTTTTCTGCAATTACGAAGTCTACAAGCGGTTAGAAGCGAGCAGAACAAAAAATATTTAAAATAATTTACGTTGCAAGCAGGGTTTCCCTGCGCAGCAAGCCACAATTTGCAAAAACCTTTGCCTCAGCAAGGTGAATTTGCGCCATTATATAAAATGTGCGCCCTTAAAAATGGCGCAAAGAGGAGCCGGCTCCTCTAATCACGGAAAAAACAGACATCGCCGAACGTCTGTTTTTTCGTGAACTTTATCAAAAACACTGTACAAACGCACAATTTTCCTTTATAATTGTATATAAATAAAGCTAAACAGAGGTTTTTATGAAGCAAAAGGTCTATCTTTCAAGAACGATTACGCCCGAAAAAGTTTTGCAGACGTACAAACTGCTCGGCGTGGAGCTTAAAGGCAATGTAGCCGTTAAACTCCATTCCGGCGAGGTGGGCAACCAAAACTTTTTAAAACCCGATTTCTGGAAGCCCATAATCGAGTATGTCGGAGGCACTGTAACAGAGTGCAACACCGCCTACGAGGGCGAGCGCAACACAACGGCAAAGCACCTTAAAACTCTTAAAAAACACGGTTGGAGCCAATATTTTAATGTGGATCTTTTGGACGCCGAAGGCCCTGACCTGGTGCTGGATATTCCCGACGGAAAAATAATAAAAAAGAATTACGTGGGCAAAAATCTTGCCAACTATAACTCGCTTTTGGTGCTTTCGCACTTTAAAGGGCACCCCATGGGCGGCTACGGCGGGGCGTTGAAACAGCTCTCCATAGGCATTGCCTCCTCCTACGGCAAGGCGTATATTCACGGCGCGGGAGTGCCCGAAGATTTTTGGACGAGCGACCACGACTCCTTTTTGGAGGCAATGGCGGACGCCGCTTCCTCGGTTGTTAAGTTTTTCAACGGCAACGCCGTTTACGTGAACGTGATGAAAAATATGTCCGTGGACTGCGACTGCTGTGCCGTGGCCGAGGACCCCTGCATGAAGGATATAGGGATTCTTGTATCTCTTGACCCCGTTGCAATAGACCAGGCCTGCCTCGATTTGGTTTACGCCGCAAAGGACGACCCCGGCCGGGCGCACCTTTTGGAGCGCATTGAAAGCCGCAACGGCGTGCATACCATTGAAGCGGCCGCCGAACTCGGCATAGGTTCGAGGGAATACGAGCTTATAGAAGTTGAATAAATCTGCCTGTATATAAAAGTGCGGCGGCGCATTGATTATGCGCCGCCGCTGATATTTTATTTCGGTTCATATAATTTTGCGTACATATGCGCGACGTTTATGTGCGCGCAGGTGCAAATTATTACTCTTTGGGAAGGGATTTTAAATACTTATCCATGGCTTCCACAACGCGCTTGGAAGTTTCCGCCGCCTCTACAACCGTCTTGGCGCCGCGAACGACGTCGCCCGAAGCAAACAGACCGGGCCTTGACGTTTCGCCGTTTTCGCTTATCTTTGCAAGCCCGCGCTCGTTTACTTCCAAACCGTAAGTATCGGATAATATCAGTTTTGAAGGGCGTTGGGATATGCAAATCATAACCGTGTCGCACTTCATCAGCTCGGCCTTGTCGGTGAATATGAGTTTGCCGTTTTCGTCGGTGTAGGTATCGACAAATATTACGCCCTCGTCGGTGATTTCCACGGGCGCCTTATTATATACGAACTGCGCGCCTTCGATTTCGGCGTACTCCGCCTCCTCCTTGCTCGCCGAGTACTGTTCGGAGCGGACGGTGATTTTAACGTCCTTTACGCCCTTGCGGAGGGCCGTGCGCGCCACATCCATGGCAACGTTGCCCGCGCCGATTATAACTACGCTGTCGCCGAGTTGGTAACTTTCGGGCGATTCGAGATAGTGTATGCCGTAGTGGACGTGCCCCAACGTTTCGCCCTTAATGTTGAGGGCGATGGGCCACGTTACGCCCGTGCCTATGGCTATGGCCTTGAAGCCGTCGCGGAAGAGTTCCTCCACGCCGAACGCCTTGCCTATGGTTATATTGGGCTTTATCTTTATGCCGAGCTTGCGCATAATCACTTCGTACTTGTCCACAATGGACTTGGGCAGACGGAATTCGGGAATACCGAAGCGCAAAACGCCGCCTATTTTGGACTTTGACTCAAACACGGTTACGTCGTAACCCAACAGTGCCATTTTTATGGATATGGTTATGCCTGCGGGACCCGCGCCGACTACCGCCACCTTTATGCCGTTACAGGGAGCCTTGTCCAGCTCCAACGTGTCGAGATAGCGCGAGGACACAAAATTTTCTATTGTGGAAATTTCAACGGGTTCGCCTTTTATGCCGCGCACGCAGTGCCCCTGGCATTGGTTGCCGTGGTTGCAGACAATGGAGCAGACAACGGACAGGGGGTTGTTTTCAAACACCATTTTGCCCGCTTCCTTTATTTCGCCGTTCAAAAACATGTGAATCATCTGCGGAATGGGCGTGTTTATGGGGCAACCTGTTCTGCAAAGCGGTTTTTTACAATTTAAACATCTTTTAGCTTCGGCTATTACATTATGAGCCATACTAATCTCCTTATATGTTTTCACAAAAATTTTCGTGTGGTTGCGCACACTCAAATTTTTCGTGGCAACGTTACGTTGCATCCAAGTTTCTTTATGCGTTGGTTCTTGACTTACTTTACCGCAGGTCAAGCATAAATTTTTGTTGCCGTGTTATCCAACCTCGACCAATCCACGAGGGGATTATCTCGCGCTCCGCGACTCGAAATGACAGGCTTAATGTGCGGTTAAATTATTTACTCCCACCCGCCCTTTCAGGGCACCCTCCCCCGTTACACGGAAGAGGGCAAGGGAAAACTGCACTTACGAAGTTAGCAAGTGCGCAGATACAAGCAGAACAAGGAGCGCGCGGCTTTGCGACGGGGAGCGTACACAGACGTACGTGACCCAAGCAAAACGTAAACGCGACAATGTTATGCGAAGTATATCCGCGCTTGCCGCGTTAGCTTACAATGCGGATTTGATATCCTCTATCATCTCTGCATACTCTTCATCGGTAAGATATACCTTGCCGGGGTTCATCTGGAATACGCCGCCCCACTCTTCGCCGTCCTTATATTTGGGGCAGAGGTGCATGTGCAGGTGGCAACCCGTGTCGCCGTAGGCGCCGTAGTTGAGTTTATCGGGCTTGAATACCTTGTGTATTGCCTTTGCCGCGCGGTTTACGTCGGCAAAAAAGGCGTTGCGCTCCTCATCGGAAATGTTCACGATTTCGGAAACGTGGTCCTTGTAAGCCACTATACAGCGGCCGCGGTGGGACTGCTCTTTAAAAAGAATGAGCGTGCTTACGGATAAATCGCAGATATATATGCCGAATTTATCCAAAAGCTCGCCGCGCATACAGTAACCGCAGTTACAATCTTTCATATATTTTTCCCCTTTATATTTTATACCAAATAAAATTATATCACCTAATTATTTAATTTGCAATACCCTTTTTAAAATTATAAAGTTCATTTGTTTAGGCGCGGGCTTGAATTTCAAGCCCGCGCCCCGCAATTTTTATTTAAAATGCAAACCTACCATTTAAATAATTACTTTCACTTTCGCCCGACGTCAATAAAACACTGTCGCCGAACTTTAAATTATATGAATATACTACGTTCCAAGTAGTGTAATCGTCCGCACCGCTGTTGCTTTGCAACTCTTCGGAGACAAAGGAGAAACCCAAACCGTTGTCGGCGGCAAAGTTTTTGCTGTAATGGTCGCAAGGCAAAATTCCGGTATGTGAACCTATTTTCGTATCTTGATACTCCTTATCTGTTGCATAATATTTAGGAGCAGGATCATCGAATGTGAAATACATACGATAATTCACGTCCGAAACCGTAATCAAATCAAGCAAATTTTCAACTGCTTCAAATTTAATATCGAGATTGACGTCAAGATAGAAAGTATGGAAAGTCTTTTTAAATACTGTTCCCTCCTTTCTTTCCGTTCTTTGCGCCCTTGTGCAATTTACCGATACACTGTACCACAGGGCGTGCAATTCTACTGCGGTGGAATATTTATCCGAGCCCTCGATGTCGTTCTTAACGTCGGTTACCTTTATCCAATTCCCGCCGTCGTTATAGAACCAGCCGAGGAACTCATAGCCCGAGTATTCGGGAGTTATTACGCCGAAGCCCGAGCTCATGTTATACGTTGCGGAAGTGGTGTAAACCGTAGTGTAGCCCTCTTTTACCGTTTGCTCGTAGCCCGCAACGTTCAAAGAACTGTAATAGTTCACCGTAATTTCGGGCTCTATCCACTTTACGTAGATGGTCGTGTCGCCGCTTATGTTCACTATATCCGAGGTTTCCTCGTCGCCCTCGTTCAGAGTGAAGCCGCCGAAGGTGTAGCCCTCCGCAGTGTCGGCTATATAGCCTACGAGCTCTTTGAGGTTGACGTACGTGCCCGTCTCTATTTCAAAGGTCTTTTGCCACTTACCGCCTGCGCTTTCAAAGCCCGCTATTTCATGCTCGCTTTCAACCGTTACCGTGGCGTGAGGTATCTCCTCCCAAACTATTGTAATTTCCGCGTCGGCTCCAATTACAAGCGAATCTATATCCTCCCCATAATACTTTTCGCCGTTGTACTCCGCATACGCTATGCGGTACCACGTATCTTCGGCGTTGCCGCGGATCTCATACGACATATCAATGTTGACCCTATCACCGTATGTATGGACATACTCATACATATAGTCTGTATCTCCCGAATCATAGCCCGGCATATAGTGTTCGCTGTGAATTTTTACGCTGTACTTTTCGGCAACATACGAGGCAGCCTTTTTAAACGTGCCGCCGTTCCTTACGGGTTCGCCCCAAACTAAGCCGTAGTGCTCTTTTGCGTATTCCGCAAGGTCGGGATCGGAGATATTTTTGCTGCAAATTTCGCTGTTTTCGTTGATGAACCATACAACCTCTTCTTTGAGCAATTTCTCTTCGCTTCCGTCGTTGAGATAGTAACCGTATTTACCCAAACGCGCGTGCGAGTCGATATTGTCGTAATTGTTCTCGTCGCCGTTGAAAATTACTTCAAGATAGCTCTCTGTGTCGGTGGAGAACTCGGGGTTGACGGTGTCGGCTGTTTGGGTAGTGTTGATTGCAGTTGCCAGCTTATCCCATTCGACATTTGCCTTTATATCTTCAAAGGTATATGCGCCCGAAACGCCAAGCCACTCTTCCGCCTTGATTGAGGGAGCGGAGCTTTCCAAAGCGTTCTTTGCCGCCTCGCTGTCCCCGTCGTATATGTTGCAGGGGTTGTGCCAAACGAGGTTGCCGCCAACAGTAAGCACCGAGAACAGTTTAGCATTGAGATCGAGCGACTTAATTGTATATTTTTCAAACAATAGCGCACCGGCCTCGTCGGTAACCTCTTCCTTTGCTCCGTTTAACGTTACTGTGGTTTTGTCCGAAAGAAGGCTGGTCATGCCCGCAAGCCTGTTTATGCCCACGTTGCTTAGCGTAGCCGTCCAAGACGCCGTACCTTCTTCGTTTTGTTTGGTGATAAAGGAGTGCAAATAGTCGCCGAGTTGTTCGCCGTAGTCCTGCTTGTAGCTTAAAGTACTTTCGGTATTTTCATTTCCGGTGCTGTCTTTTGTCATAAGGTTGGCAATTGTGTCGCCGAAATTGAGAATAAACACAAGCTGATTCATTATGTCGGCCATAAACGTATCAAGAGGCATTACACGGTAGATCGTTTTGGGAGTTTTGAGTTGACTATTAAAAGAATTGGTAGTTTGTACTCTCTTCAAGTATACCATTCCGTTCTTTATGGTCATTTCTACCGTCGAAGCGCCGTTTACCAAATCTGTAAGTAACCACAATCCTTTATAGTGCAATTTGAGGTTCACTTCAATTTCGCTGTTTTTGTCAATAGATACAGAAAGACCGTCGATCTCAACTTTATGCGCTTCTATACTTCCTATACCAATGGTCAACTCACCGCTTATATAGAAGTTTTTATTGAGGTCGTATGTTGAAATGCCGTCATCTTCCGTGCCCGTTGCATGCGTTGCGGAGTTTACCACCGCTTGAAGCAGATTATCGACCCCAACAAAGGATATGTAGCCCGAAAGCTCGGTTTCCTTGGAAACATTTTCATAATCCACGGTTACGTTAAGTTCGGGTATTGTATCGGTTGCGTTGAGTTTGGAATTTTTAACCGTTACGTTTGTAATTCTTGTACTCTCGCGCTCCTCGCTCTGCTCCGCGCCGTCCGCGTCCGTATACGCGTACTTATAGGTGTAATTTTCCTTGGTTACGGAGGCGGTTGCACCCTCTTTAACCTGCACGGTGAAAGTGGCGCCCGTATTTTTGCCGTTCTCGTCCGCGATTGGCGTTACTTCAAACTTTGCAAGCGCGCCCTTGCGTTCGCGGTTCCTGCCGTATTCACCCTGCTCCTCCGGCACGTTTGTATCGGGCTCCGCATTGGGCTCCGCGGTCTTGGGAGCAGTTTCGGCGTTTTCTCCGCCCAAAGATTTGAGTAAACCGTTTATTATATCGGATAACTTACCGCCGAGCAACTGTTCGAGTAGGCTTGCGCCGAGCGACGAGAACTGGTCCTTTGTGTAGGTGAGATATTTGTCCACAAGAAGCACGTCGAGCGTATCGGCAACTTTGGCTATAATCTCGTTTATTTGCTTATACTCCGTGGTTATTCCGCCTAAATCTGCCATTGCCACTCCCGCCGCGGCGATAGTCATTATCTCTTTTACAGGCGCGTAAATCTTTACGGGGTTTGAGTGGTTCTTTCCGTCGTTATCATTCAATTCGTAAGGTATGCGCGAGATCGACATATATACGTCCAGCTCGTCGTCCGTTGTGAGCGTACCCGAAGTCAGGCCGTTTTCGCCTATTTCGGGATTGCCGTCCAGAATGTATATATCGAAGAGCACGCTGTCCACGTCGATTATTGTGGATTTGAGGTTCACCATTACGTGGGCGTACATATCGGGCGATATCCAGAAGTTGGGTTCGCCGCCGTCCGCGCCCGTCTCAATGTGTACGGGGTACTCGCTGCCCTGAATATACTCAAAGACGGCTTCAACATTATATTTAACGTTGTTCTCTACGTCCTTATACCTTTCGTCTGTGGTGGTAACAGTGCCTTTAAGTTCTATTTTAAAGGTGTCCTTGGCAAGCATTTCCACAGCCGCGCCTATGTAATCCACAAGCTCGCACAAGCCGTCCGCGTCAATGGGCTCTACGCCTACGTCAAAGAAACTTTCCGTGGCCGAGGTGGCTATTATTGTCAAACCGTTGAGTTCCACAACCGTGCCGTTTGTCTGCACGCCCAGATTGAAGCCGGCCGCATCCTTCCATACGGAGAGATTTATACCTGCGGTCTCCACAGTGAATTTGTCGGCCTCTTTACTGTATTCAAGCGAGTTGATAATATCAAAGATATTCAGTTTTTCGGTCTTTACGCCCTCTATTTTGCCCGTTATGTCTTTTACGCTCTCAAAGGCGTTTTCAAGAGTTTTTATAAGATCGGTTATCTTATTGATTACGGGCGTTATATTCTCATACACGCCGTTGAGGTCTTCGGCGGGCTTCATGGGTTTATCTTCTACTATGGTATTTATAACTTCCGCAATACGGTTGTACAGTTTTACAAGCGCGTCCTCAAACGTGGCCGCGTCATCTTTTACGTTGAGCTGTACGCCTACGCCATCTTGAAGCGAACCGTACACAACGGTGAGTTGGTTGCTTTCCGCCGAGTACTCTGCGTAAATATCGTGATCTGTTCCGTCTGCGGTTATGCGGGCGTCAAGCAAAAGTTTAATACCGTTCTCCCACGTTACCGAAAGCCTGTAAACGGTTACCTGTATTGCGGTGGAGCCCACTGTTACATTCACCGTTCCGCCCACGGTTACGCCCTTGTTGGTTATTATTTCTGTTACGTCGGTCATTAAAGGAATTAGATCCGCCGCACTGAAATATTTGACCTCGGTATCTGCGGGAAGCACGGATTTGCCGGCTTCCTCCGCACATGTTGAGATATTAACCGTTGCATTTATATCCTTGTATGTAACGTTTGCAGAAAGCGCACCGTTGTTATTTACAAGCACTGCGGTTATATTATCGTATTTAATCGTGAGGTCGCCGGCGTTGGTTATCTCTAACTTGTTGAGAATCTCAATAACCTTCTCCGCAACGGTCTTTTCGTTGCCTTGCCCGTCGCCCTTCGGCTCTTCCTTCTTGAACATATCCATTATGCCCTGTAAGGATAGTTCTTTGAGTTCGGGCAATTTCGCCTCTTTTGCTATTGCGTTATATAACTTCTGCGCCGCGGCGGCAAAGTTTGTAAACTCGCTCTTGGCAAGTCTAACGCCTATATTGTCATATACCAGCGAAATATTTTCGCCATTGTATTCCGCATATATAGTGTGCGGCGTTTTATCCAGCGTGAGCGTTGCCGAAAGACCGAATGTAAACTCATGCTGTTCGTTCCACTTTATTGAGAGTGCGGTTATATTTATACCTATCTCCGTCTTGCTCTCGCCCGTAGTTATAGGTATGATTACGCTTCCGCTTATTGTAAGCCCTTTCTCGGTAATTATATTAGTTACATTGTTGAGCAAAGGAATTAATTTCGCTCCGTCAAAGTACTTAATACCGGGCATGGGTACTTCTTCGTGGTTCTTTACTTCTACGCTTGCAGAAATATCCTTGTATGTAACGTTTGCAGAAAGTGCACCGTTGCTGTTTATAAGCACTGCGGTTATTTCGCCGTATTTTATTGTGAGGTCTCCGGCGTTGGTTATATCTAACTTGTTGAGAATCTCAATAACCTTCTCCGCAACAGTCTTTTCGTTGGTTTGCCCGTCATCCTTGCTTTGCTCTTCCTTCTTGAACATATCCATTATGCCCTGCAAGGATAGTTCTGTAAGCTCCGGCAATTTCGCCTCTTTTGCTATCGCATTGTACAACTTCTGCGCCGCCTCGGCGAAGTTATTAAACTCGGTTTTAGCAAGTCTAACGCCTATATTGTCATA
>CANREJ010000003.1 GCA_947629665.1 uncultured Clostridia bacterium | reverse complement strand
GGCGAGGGCGTTTCTGCCCTCGCTTTCTGCATTAAAATGGGACGCAAGTTATGTTCAACTTACGTCCCACTTGGCGCGGAAGGAGGGATTTGCGCCTTGGGCGGCGCGCACGGTTGGCAACCCAAGCCGAGGGTTGCCAAGTCGGCGGTAGAAACCGCCGACCTGCGAAAAACTTTGTTTTTCTTGCCTCCCCTCAAATCCCTCAATATACGAAAAATCAAAAGTAGCCAACAACAAAAGTTGTCGGCTACTTTTGGCGCGGAAGGAGGGATTTGCGCCTTGGGCGGCGCGCACGGTTGGCAACCCAAGCCGAGGGTTGCCAAGTCGGCAGTAGAAACCGCCGACCTGCGAAAAACTTTGTTTTTCTTGCCTCCCCTCAAATCCCTCAATATACGAAAAATCAAAAGTAGCCAACAACAAAAGTTGTCGGCTACTTTTGGCGCGGAAGGAGGGATTTGAACCCTCGCTACGATTCACTCGTACTACTCCCTTAGCAGGGGAGCCCCTTGAGCCACTTGGGTACTTCCGCTCAATACTCAGACAATATACCATAAAATTGCGGGTTTGTCAAAACATTATTCAAAGTTTTAAAAAATTAATAATTTTATTTTCAACGCTTGCAAACGCCCACACCGTATGCTAAAATAAAAGCGTTAGAAGGTGGAAATTATGAGAATTGTATTTTTCGGCGACTCCATAACCGATTGCGGGCGCGACCGCGACGACATAAAATCTCTTGGCACGGGATACGTTAAAATTTTGTCCGATAAGCTCAGACCCATTTATCCCGACATGGAAATCGAGCTTATAAACAAGGGTATTTCGGGCGACGAGGTCGGCGATTTGCTCGCCCGCGTGCAGGAGGACGTTATAGATTTAAAGCCCGACGCCGTTGTGATGATGATAGGCATAAACAACACTCTGCATAAGTTCAAATACGGCAAGGAGCCCGACTTCCGCAAGTTCAAAGCCGATTTGACCGAACTCATAAAACGCCTCAAAAAAGCGGGAATGGTGGTTATTTTCCTTGAACCTTTCCTGTTGCCCGCACCCGACAAACTGCGTATGCGTAAGGTTTTCGACGAGGAACTCGCCATAATAAACGAAGTATGCTTAAAACTCTGCGACGAGTTCGTCGCCTACGACGAAATGCTCAACGGCGTAGCCGAAAGCATACCCTACACCGAATACTCGTTAGACGGCGTGCATCCCACGCACAGGGGCTCGCGCCTCATTGCCGACAACGCCATAAAAGCCATCCGCAAGCACCTTTTGTAATTCTATTTTACGTCAACGGCGCCGCGCAAAATTTTTTGCGCGGCGCCTCTTTTATTTTTTCGCCGGTTATCGAATAAATTTATTTATTTTTTATTCAAATATTCATTTTTTGTATTAAAAGCGGCGATATAACGCCCGTTTTTTGCCCGATTGCCGCCCCAAAACAGGCCCGCCGCGTTTGCTTTTTGCGTTAATACAATATATATAATTCTCCAAAATAAAAACATTGGGTAAAAAATATCGTAAACGCATATAAAACACTTGAATTTTTATCCGTTACATTGTATAATGTTTTAGTATCTAAAATAATGGGATAATATTTTCGGCGGATAATTTTTAAAGGCCATTATATAATTAAGAATCCGTCCCGCCGCACACACTAAAAAGAAAAAGTCTGTGCGCCGAATAAAACCGACATAAAAGAGGAAACCGCAATGAAAAAATTTTTGTTAGCAATATTAGCCGTTCTTGCCGTGGCATGTTTGGGCGCGGCGTTTGCCTGCGCACCCAAAAATCCCGAAGGAACTTACTACACCTTGGTTTTCAAGCAGACCAACGGCGTAACTTACCTGTGCGACATTCCCAGCGGCTATGAAGTCCTCGAAGGCACGGAAGTAAAGTTCAGCCTAAAATTGGATGAAAACGTCGGCTATGAACCGGACAATACCGATAAAGTTCCCCTGGTTTATGTAAACGACAACACCGAGCCCCTTCAACCCACCGACGGAGTTTACACTATTGTCATTGAACAGAACACCGAGGTAAGGGTGAAAGGTTTAATGGCGCAGGGCACCGAATACAACAAAATCATTTTTCAATCGGCGCCGGGCGTAACATATAACATTTTAACGCAGGATGCCGAAGGCCAGTCGCTGAGTAGCGGCATGATGGTAAAGTACGGCACGGAAGTCTCCTTTAAGGTAACAAAGAACGAACAGTATTCTGGCAATATGGTTGTGCGCCTCAACGGCGAAGAGCTTACGGCCGTAGACGGCGTGTATTCTTTCAAAATGACGGAGCCGAGCGTTATAAGCGTGGACGGCCTGCAAAAAAACATAACGGTAGAATTTGTTTCGGCAGACACCCGCGTTAAGTATATCGACGAAAACGGCAACTATATACCTACCGATCAAGTCCTGAATACTTATAATGGTCAGCAGTTGGTTGAGGGCACCGAACTCAAATTCAAAGTGCAAGTCAGCGTATATCACGTGCAAACGGGATACGAAGTGCTTGCAAACAGCACCATCTGCACGGACGACGACGGCGACGGCTTCTATACGCCGCCTGCCCTCACCGACGACACCCAAATAATGGTAACCGACCTCATAGAGGAGTCGTCCTTTGTAGAGCGCGCCGACGGCGGTTCGGGCACCCAGCGCGATCCTTTCCGCATTTCCCGCCCCATCGACCTCTACCAGATGTCAATGTTGATAAACGCGGGCTTCTATACCGACGGCAGATTTTTTGCCGGCTACTATATCCTTGAAAACGACATCGATTTAAAAGGCGAGCAATTATACGTGATAGGCGACGGCAGCTCGGCGAGCGGCTACTCTATCTTTGCTGGCGACTTCAACGGCAACGGGCACACCATTTCCAACTACGTCATGAACGACGAATGGATAGAGCAGGAGGCGTTCAGTCAGGTTTATCTCACCAACGTCGGTCTGTTCGGCCTTGCCACCTGTGTTGAAGGCCACACGCCTTCCATATACAATTTAAACATTAAAAACGCAACCATAAGCGTCAACACATCAAGGTATGACGACATGGCTGCCCTTTCAACCCCTCCCGAAGTACACGTGGGCACGCTCATAGGCCAAAGCTACGGCGCAATGGTAAGCGGCTGTACGGTAACGGACAGCACCATACGCGTGGACGGCAGTATGCAGTACTACACGTATGCGGGCGGGCTTATAGGCGTACAGTTGTCCGCCTACTCCACAACGGGCTCTATAAGATATTTTTCGGGCGTAACCTCCTGTTCCGCGGGCGTGGATATACAGGCGGAAGTCAACGCCACATTTGCCGCGGGCGGAATAACGGGGCTTCTCGCAGTCGGCGAGGAACACTTAACTTCCTATATACTCAACAGCTATTCAACGGGCAATATCAACGGTGGAATGAACGCCGGCGGCATAGTTGGCTATGCGGCTCCCGGCACTTCTGTAATCAACTGCTATTCCACGGGCGACGTTGCGGCGTACAGCCCCTACAACTCGGATATAGTAACCGTTGAAGATCTCTATTACGCCAACAGCGGCGGAATCGTGGGCAGGGCAGGTTTCAACACCACCGTGTACAACAGCTTTTCCACGGGCGCGCAGAGCGCCGTCTCCGCCCAGAGCGGTTCAAGATTTACTGTAACGGGTGAAATCGCAGGCAAAGTGGAAGACGGCGACGACTTGCAGGACGCCCACGCATACCCTTCGACAATTTACGGCAGTAAGGGCGTTTCCGCCGCGGAAGTAACCGAAGATTTCATTCGCAACACAATGAAATGGGAGGAAGAGGATTGGATAATGCAAAACGGTATGCCCGTTTTCAACTCCGCGGCTACCCAAAAGAATTTCACCTTGACCTTTGCGGCGGAAGACGGCTTCGGCACATTGCCCGCTCCCGTTCATGCGAACAGCCAATATTTCAGCATATCGAGATGGATAATGTCGGGCGATATGGCCGAATATGTGCAGGGCAACGGCGGCAACCGTTCCTACGGCTATTTCTTTGACAGTGAACTTAATAACAGAATCCCCATTTCATTTGTGCCCACGGGCGATATGACAATATATATAGGATTTAAAGACTACGGTGAAGTTGCGGGAGTTTACTATCTCGGCTCTTCGGCGGACGTAGGCGCAAGGCTGGAATTTGAAGAGGACGGCTCCGTAACATATATCAACGGCGCGCTCAGCCAAAACGCCACCTACACCTATGACGGCACAAATATAGTTATATTGAACAGCGCGCTGGGCGAACTTTCCAACCTGTTCACCACCATAGGCGCAACCGCGCGCGAAAGGGAGTACTATTTAAGCTCTCTCTACAACTTCGGCGCAACAATCGAAAACGGCAAAATCACCATAACGGGCGGCTACTTGCAGGAAGTGGAAATCTCCATGGTTCCCTCAACCGACGTGTTCGGCGAAGAAATCCAGGTTGAACAGACAAGCCAGACGGGCAACGCCTTCCGCTTATTTGAAAGCGAGGACGCTCTGTGCGGGCTCAAAAAAATAGAAAACTTTAAATATATTGACTATTTTAACGGCAACGACGTTTACACGTTCAACGGCAACGGCACAGGCGTGCGCAAAAACGGCAACGTTTCAACCTCATTCACGTATGAAGGAACAGACGGCACATACACCGTAACGTTCAGCGGCGAAAACAATCCCCAAACGCTCACGGTAGGCGCCGACGGCTATGTTACGGCAATCGGCGATGTGCAGGTAAAGGCATACGACGGCTTTACGGGCGCATGGGAAAGGCCTTTCGCCCAAAACGTAACCTACACGTTCAACGGCAAATCGCAAGTTAGTGAGGGCACATGGACGCGTAGCGGCTATTTCGGCGACGCTACGGGTACCTACACGGTTGAAAACGGAGTGCTTACGGACGCGGCAGGTGCGTTCACCGCTACGTTCAATGACGACGGAATGTTGATTATAACCGAGAGCGGCGTTGAAACAACCTACTATGCCGGCGGCAGTTTTGTGGGCGAGTGGTATTACAGCCAGAGGCAGGGCACCTCTTCCTCGGCGGTAACGGTCAACCTCACGCTCAAAGGCATAGGCAACAGCGGGCTCGGCTCGGCCACCGCGGTTTACGCCGCCACGGGCGAAACGGTAAACCTCACCTACTGCTCGGTTGAAAATAACGGCACATATAGGGTGGAAATCTATAACCAGTCCACAAATTTCGCAACCGTAACCTACGATAAAACAAGCCACCTGTTTGTAGGCACGTTAAACGGCACACCCGCGCGCATATCCGCAACCGACGGCTTGAAGGGGCTCTGGATAAGCGGCGACGATACAATAAAGGAAGTGCAGTTCAACGGCAGGGGCTTATACAATCTTTCGGGCGATGCCGCCACGGGCGCGCTTGCCGTAAACGGCGCCGTAACGGTAAACGGTTCCAACGCGGGCAAATATACCCTCAACTATGCCGACATGACGGGCAGTTTTACCTACCGTTCGGTAAAATATACATTTAAATATAACATATCCAACGGCGCGGAAGCCAATATAGAGGTAACCCCCGAAAGCGGTTCGCCCTTCGTTCTCCAAAACCGCGACAGCTGGTATCTGCGCCAACTCGTGGACGAAAACGGGCTTGTGTATACCTTTGACGGCAGGGGCGAACTTGCAAGCGGCGGCACCGTAACGGCAACCGACGGCGATATGGCGGGCGGCGTAGACCATTACCGTCAATACACATATACGATAGACGGCGAAAATTTGATTCTCGTATCAAAGGAGAGCAGCTACTATAAAGGCGGCAGAATATCCCGCGGCGATAACGGCAACGGCAAAACAGTATTCATGTTTGCGGAAGAGGGCGCGGCTTCACCCAAAGTCCTCACATATTACACGCCTTTCACGGGCGAATGGATAATCGGCGGCGAAATGGGCGAGCTCACCATAGGCACGGTATATGCCGACGGTTCCGCCGACGGAAGTTATAAATTCTACGGCGACGAGGAAAAGACCGATGTAACGTTCCGTTATAATTATGTGGAAGGCAACCTCACGTTCCCCTACGGCAAAAAGACATATTACGTAAATGCGCTTGTGTACGGCGACTCCAACGAACTTTCGGTCGGCCCCGAAAACAACACTACGGGTTCGACAAACTCCGTATGTATCCCCAAATCAAAGGCGGACGCATATTACGGCAAAACCTATAAAGTATACAATGCCGAAACAAAAGAGGACAGCGGCGAAACGCTTGTGTTCGACGGACTTTCGTCCTCGGTATTTTCAAGCGGCACGGCTGTTTTGTACAGCGCGCAGGGCAAAGTATCGGAAGGTTACGGCTACACGGTCGACGAACAGGGCAACGTGCGCATAATTTACGGCAACAACAGGTATGTAATGGTAAGCTGGGAAAAGGATTCCCAAATCAACTACACCGCAATCAAATACGTACACTCCGGAGACGACTACTATGCGATTCTCTATCCCGATTCGCTCTACGGGCTCACCGTAAAGGACGCCGCAGAGAGCGGGGTAACTTACGCGTTCGACGGCGTTGGCGGCGTAGTCCGCCACAACGCGGACGGCTCCGAACAAATCTTTAAGTACTATGTGCTTTTGGCGGACAACGTAACAAACAGGCACGTTATTCGCTTTACGGACAGTGAAGGCAAAATTTACAGCGTTACGCTCGACCAGGCCGCCCAGACAGTGGATGGATGGACGGTAAAGATGCAACTTGCGGACGATTATTTTGAAATCAACGCGGTTGATGCAAATTCGTCCACGGCGTCCTTCTTCTTTGACGGCGCAGGCAGGGTAATAAGGCTCACAACCGACACTGCCGAATCCCCCGCAAACTACACATATGAGTTTGTAAGCAAGGACGGAAATATTGCAACATTCACCTTCACCGATACAAGCGGCAGGAAGTACACCGCGGTACTCGATATGAGTAGCGGCAACAGTGATGAATATAAATTAACGCTCACCGCACAAGACTGAGTACACAACGCAAACCGAGGTATATATGAAGTCAAAAACAAGAAAAATAGCAATAGCCGCTCTCTCGCTCACAATGGCGGCAACCGTTACGGCAAGCCAGCTGATAACCTATGCCTACGCACCTAAAGCGGCGGCGGGCGGGTTTGGTACGGCCGACGTAACCTTTACCAATGTAACGGGCAAGGTTGATACCTCCCAGGTGGTAAAAAACAACCTCAATCCCTCCGTCGTGGACTACGGCGAGGAGGAGGAAATCCGCACCATAACGGGTACGGACGCCACCGAAACGGTGATAGTCGGCTTACAAGTTCCCTCCCTTGCAGAGAGCAAAGGCGAGGATCAGACCGTGGCGGAATATCTCTCCACGCCCGCAGGCAGGAGCGCGTTGAGCGACGTCCGCAACTCCCAAAACGCCTTCCTTTCAAAATTGGGCGCGGCGGGCATTTCCTATAAGGAAGAGGGCAGGTTTTCCACCGTTTTAAACGCCGTGGCAATTGAAGTCAACTTAAAACAGTTCCAAAAAATCCGCGGGATAACGGGCGTAAGCATGGCGGGCGTTTCCAAGACGTACTCGGCTCTCGCCGACCAGGGCGCGCAGGTCAACCCCAGCAACGTCCACGGCACGGGCATATACGATTCCACCGAATTTCTCGACAGATACGACGGCAGCGGCGTAACCGTAGCCATTTTGGACACGGGTCTGGATTATACCCACGTCGCATTTGAAAAACAGCCCACGGAACTCGGCTTCAACAGGGAATATGTGCGCCAAAAGGTTGCAAGCGGCATGCTCTCGGCAAGCGAAACTTCCCCCAACCTCACGGTTGACGACGTATATTTGAGCGACAAAGTTCCCTTTGCTTACGACTACGCGGACAAGGATACCGACGTATATCCCTCATATTCCCAGCACGGCGTGCATGTTGCGGGCATAGTTGCGGGCAGCGCCGACACCTATGTAAATAAGGACGGCGATATTATAGGCGACGACGAGGGCGAGGAGCATTTCAGCGGCGTTGCGCCCAACGCGCAGATAGTTGTGTGCAAGGTGTTCACAGACGACCTCGAAAGCGAGGACATAGGCGGCGCAACCAGCGAAGATATTATAGCCGCCCTCGACGACTGCGTAACTTTGGGCGTAGACATAATAAATATGAGCCTCGGCACAACCAGCGGCTTTTCCAGCGTGAATATCGACGGAGACGCGGAAGGTCAGTTGCTCAACCAAACATATCAAAGCATAAAGGACGCGGGCATAAGCCTTATCGCCGCCGCGGGCAACGAATACAGTTCGGGCTCAGGCAGTGAATTCGGCACCAACCTCGCCTCCAACCCCGACTCGTCCACCGTCGGTTCGCCTTCAACCTTTGTGGGGGCAATGTCCGTAGCTTCGATAAACGGGCAGGAGTCCGACTATATGATAGGCAACCCCGGCGAGGACAGCGCCTACGGCGACTACCCCCTGTACTATACCGAATCCAACGACGCAAACGCCGTGCCCTTCAACTTTGCCGATGAACTTTTGGGCGACAAGCAGAGCGGCATTTTCACCTACTATGTAATCCCCGGCACGGGCGCGCAGGGCGACTATTCCACAACGGTTCGGGACGCCCTCAAAAACAAAAAGGAAGGCGAAAAGATACTCGTCCTTGTAAGGCGCGGTACGCTCGACTTCCAGACCAAGGTGGAAAACGCGCACTCCCTCGGCGCGGACGGCATAATCGTCTACGATAACGTTCCCGGCACCATAAGAATGTCCCTCGGCGAAATAGAGGAAGAGGACAGAATCCCCGCCGTTGCAATTAATATGGACGCGGGCGCAATGCTAACCACCGACCCCAAAAACCCCACAAGAACGAGGACTTCGGGCACAATCGAAATAAACAAATCGTATAAAGCAGGCCCCTTCATGAACGACTACTCGTCCTGGGGTGCCTCGCCCGACTTAAAGCTCAAACCCGATATAACCTCTCACGGCGGCGAAATAACTTCGTCGGTTGCCGGCGGCTACGAGCAGATGAGCGGCACTTCCATGGCAACGCCCAACCTCGCGGGTTTAATGGCGCTTGTAAAGGACTACTTAAAAGACCAAAATCCCGGAATATCGGCCAAAGCCTTGACAACTTTGACCAACCAGATAGTTATGAGTTCGGCAACCCTCGTTTACGACGAGGAAAAATTGCCCTACTCGCCCAGAAAACAGGGCGCGGGGCTTGCCACATTGAGCAACATATTCTCCACCAAAGCCTACCTTGAAACGGTTGAAAACCAAGAAGGCGGGGCGGAGGACAACAGACCCAAGATAGAACTCGGCGAGGACGAAGATAAAAAAGGCATATACAATTTCACGTTCTACGTAACCAACTTCGGGGAAAGCGCGCTTGAATTCGAGCTTGTATCGAGATTTTTCACCGAAACGATAGCGGCCGATAAGCTGGCCGTTGCCGAAGCGGCGCACATGCTCACCGACAACGCCGCGCAGTTCGAAGTAACGGACGCCACCCGCGAAGGCAACATAATAACGGTTGAGGCGGGAGGAAAGGCAAAGGTAAGCGTAACGCTCACCCTCTCTGCGGCGGAAAAGAAATATTTAGACGATAACTTTAAAAACGGCATGTTTGTGGAAGGCTTTATCTCCCTTGTCTCCAAAACGGAGGGGCAGTGTGATTTAAATCTTCCCTTCATGGGCTTCTACGGCGATTGGGACGCGGCTCCCATGCTGGACTACAACGCATACGAAATAGCCGCAATCGAGGCGGACACATCCCTCACGGAAGCGGAAAAGCCCCACGAAAGCGTCTTTGCAACCCAGCTCTATTCCACATATTATAACGGCAGGTACGGCGTGCCCATGGGCGGCTTTGCCTACGTGCAGGACGATACCGACGGCGTCCGCCAGGTGTATGTAGAGGAGGAGCATTGCTCCGTTTCCCGCTACAATATCTTCAACGGTGCCACGGCAACCGACAACTACCTCACATCAACGGGCATACGCTCGCTCTATGCGGGACTTTTGAGGAACGCGGAGGTTGTCGATTACAGGATATATAACGACGACACGGGCGAACTTATCCGCGCCGATTCCAAATACCGCGTGGGCAAGGCCATTGCGGGCGGCGGCAGTGCAAGGCCCGCCCTTGTGGACTTAAAGCTCACACCCGACGAACTCGGCCTTGTAAACAACGGCAAATACCGTATCGAGTTTGATTTTTACAGAACGCAGGCCGATAAAGAGAGCGGCAGTGTGTCCTATGCAAACAATTTCACCTCAACGTTCTATGTAGACTACGACGCGCCCATTCTGGAAGGCTCGCGCATAAGGTACTACGACTACGAGGAAAACAACAAGATAAAGCAGAGGGTTTATCTCGACCTCGACATATACGACAACCACTATCCGCAGGCAGTACTCATCTGTTATTCGGACAGGGAGTACGACGACCCGTCGCAGGTGGAGGAGATAAACCTTGCCACAGAGTACGTAACGCCCATCTACACGCCCAACAAAAACGGCACAACTTCCGTTTCAATCGAAATTACGGATATATACGAAAAGTATAAAAACAGAATGTATGTGCAGATAGACGACTACGCGCTCAACCACAACGTTTACACAATCAACTTCAACAGTTCCAACAACAACGGCGCGCAGGACGAATTTGACTTTGCCGAAAGCGACAGAATAGTCCGCAAACAGGGCGCAAGCGCCTCGGATGTAACGTACGAACTCACGCTCGAAAAGAACGAACTCTACCGCGTGGAACTCAACTGCGGCACAGCCAACGCCTCCAATTACACATGGAATACCGTAAATGTAAACACGGTTGCGGTAAAAAATAACGAAATATTCGGCCTCAAACCGGGTAAAGCCACGGTAACGGTAACAAAGGGCAGCCAAACCAGGCGTTTAAACGTAACGGTTGTGGACAGTACGCGCACGTTGCCCAGACCGTCGCTCTCATTCAACGTAATCCAGAACTCCAATTTGGGCTTGCAAAAACCCAACGGCATGGTGGAGGTAAACGCAGGGCAAACATTTACGCTGGAAGTTGTTTCCGACCCTTGGTACTACCCCGTAGACAGTTTAACGTTCACGTGGTCGTCCTCCAACACGCAGATTGCCACCGTTGACCAAAGCGGCGTTGTAACCACGCTCAACAAACACGGCAACGCCTCAATCATAGCCGAGGCAACAATCGATGGCTCATCTGTATCGGCAATGGTAAGGCTCAACGTGGCCGAACCGTTCACGGTTGCCAATACCTATTTAAATAAATATCACGGCTCCGAAACAACGGTTATCATTCCCGACGATAAAAATATTATGTATATCGACGAGGAGGCGTTTGAGGACAACGACACCATGGAGCGCGTCGTTATTCCCAGAACGGTAACCCAGATAAGCGAAAGGGCATTTTTGAACTGCACCGCGCTCAAAGAGGTATATTTTATAAATATCACCGATGAAAATTCCACACCCGATAAGGACCTTGCAAGGGTCAACCTCATTTTGGCAGACGCTTTCCGGGGTTGCACCAAGCTCGAACTTGTAGACCTCACCAACGTCAAAGTGCTTACGGTGGGCGCAAGCGCCTTTGCCGGTTGCGAAAGCCTGCGCGAAATCCGCCATATGGAAAAGATAGGCATTGCCGACGAAAACGCCTTCCGCGGCTGTACCTCCTTAAAAAAGGCGGATATAACCGGCCTGCACACGGCGGCGGCAAACGTATTTGAAGGCTGTACGGGGCTTGAAGAAATAGTAACCGACCACTACTCGGCAATAAGCCAAGGCATGTTCTACGGCTGTACGGGTCTTGAAAATGTAACCATAAACACCCCCCGCGTAAACGGCGGAAGCAGAATATTCAACTTCGGCGGCGGCGCGTTCCAGGGTTGCACCAATCTTACAAGCGTAACTTTCGGCGGCGACAACACGCGTAGCGGAACGGTATTTAGAATAGACCCCTACGCCTTTGCGGGTTGCACAAAGCTCTCAACGGTAACGTTTAACTATCCCGTATCCTATATAGGCGACTATGCCTTTGCTAATACCGCAATCCAAAACTTCACCGTGCCGGAGGGAGCGGTTCTCGGCGAAAGCGTATTCGACGGCAAAAACGTAAATATTACCTGGGGCGAAGGCTACACCGACGACGGCGGCGCCGTATACAACGGCACCACATTAGTGCTTGCCCCCAACACAATCACTGCGGGCTTTGCAATTAAAGCGGGCACAACGGAAATAGCGCCCTACGCCTTTGCAAGCAGTAAGCTCGACGGCGTAACTACGGTCAACATTCCCGCCTCGGTAGAAAAGATAGGCGAGGGAGCCTTTGCGGGGCTGGGCATAACCGAAATCACAATTCCTACAAGCGTAACGGAAATCCCCGCACACGCGTTCAGGCAAAGCGGGCTCACTTCGATTGTAATCCATTCGGGCATAACTTCCATAGGCGAAAGCGCCTTTGCGAATTGCAGCTCTCTTAACAATATCGACATCTTACATGCGACCTCGCTTACGACAATAGGCAGTAACGCTTTCTCGCATACGGCAATTTCTTCGATAGAATTTTCTGCGTCGGTAAAGGAGATGGGCGACAGAGTTTTTGCAAACTGTGCAAATCTTACCGAAGCTCACCTGCCCTCGCTCACAGCCCTCGGCGAGTACACCTTTGTGGGCTGTCCGGAACTTACCACGGCTTCGTTCGGCGCGCAAGCTACGGCTTCGGGCACATACACGTTCTGCCCCGGCACGCACATGGATATGCAGACGGGCGTTCAAGTTGGCGAGCGCACCTCCCTTACAAGCGTATCGCTGGGCGGACTTACCGAACTCGGCGAAGGAATGTTCTTATTCTGCACAGAGCTTGAAGAAATCGACCTTAAAAACGTAACCAAGGTTGGCGCAGGCGCGTTTTTGAGTTGTACAAAGCTTAAAAGCGTTACCAATCTCGATAAGGTTACCGACATAGATTACAGGGCGTTCGGCCTCACCGCGCTCACCGCACTCAACCTTTCCAAGGCTGAAAATATCGGCAACCAAGCGTTCTACAACGTAGCCGCAACAACCCTGTCAATTCCCGTTTTAAAGAGCGTGGGTGAAAACGCCTTCTACGGCATACAAATAAATTCGCTCACATTGCCGTCAACCCTCCAAACCTACCAAAACGGCGCGTTTGCAAACGCCTCTCGCCTGTCAACGGTGGCGGTGGACGGCGGCAACACAACGTTCTTTGCAGAAGACAACGTACTTTACAGAATAATAGAGGGCTCCAAACAGAGCGGCAAGTTTGAGGTCTGTCTCTACCCCGCGGGCAGAACGGCAACCGAAAACGAGAATTATTTTGCCCACTACCGCATTTTGGAGGGCACCGTAACCGTTCAGGCGCAGGCATTCAGGGAGATCGTCGATAACCGTCTGCTCACGGTAACCGTTCCCCACAGCGTAAAGACCATAGGCGATTTGGCCTTCTATGGCTCAAATATAACAAGATACAACTTCGAAGGCACCGTCGCGCCCGTACTTCTCTCAAATTATTGGGATTTGACGACCAAAAATATGCCCACGTTCGCCTTCGACGCTTTCCACTCGCTGTACTTCCGCAACTTCACAAGGGAAATACTCGACTTTATCCCTCAATACAACGGCAGGCTGACAAGTACCGTGGTTTTGGCTTATCCTTCAAACGGCACGGGCTACACCAACTACACCTACGGACATTTCTTCGGTAGCAATGTCAGTCTCGGCGAACTCATCGACGAAAACACGCACGAGTTCATAAATCTTTTGGACAGCTTTGACCAAGCGGAAATCGCCGGCTGGATAAACCTTGAAAACACGCCCGAAAACGTCGCAAAAATAACCGCATTTGCCCAATCGGTTAAAGACGCCCACAGGATTTACAACAACACAACAAGCTCCAAACAGCTTGAATTTATGGGCGAGGACAGAATTGCAAAGCTCACGGCGGTGGAGGAGGCGTTAAAGCCCGTAAAGGCCAAGTTTGGAATATCGGCAAAAATTTCCAGCATAACACCCGATAGTTCCAGCGCGCACAAATCCCAATACGTCGAGGGTGAAACATTCGACTTGACGGGTCTTGTTCTGCGTGTGGTTTACGACGATTATTCGGTTGAAACGATAAGCGATTTAACCGACGTCCAACTTCAACCGGCGTACACGGCTCCGCTTTACACCTACAACACCTTTGTCGCGGCGCAATATAAGGGCGAGTATTTCAGGATTCCCATCACCGTAACGGCAAGCGCCGAAAATCCCGGCGAAACTACCGACCCCGGCGAAAACCCCGAAAACCCCGGCGAAACTCCCGAAGCTCCCGCAAACAGCGGTTGCGGCGGTTGCGGTTCCATGGATATAGGTTCTGCGGCTGGCGGCATGGGGCTTATGCTTCTCACCTTGGCGGGAACAATACTTTTAATCAACAGACTGCGCCGTAGGGCGAACAAAAAATAAAGGAATAAAAAAGTGAAAGCCAAAATCAAACCACTGATAATTTTAATGGCCCTATTTGTGCTATCACTCGCGGCGGCAATAACCGCGGGTTGCAGCATAGGCGAAAAAACAGCGCAGGACCTTGCGGGCGAAATGGGGCTGAATTGCCCCGTAACCTACTATGCCAACGGCGGTCAGTTCGTCGACGGCACCAGCAAGGATCAAAAGGTATACAGAACGGTGTACTATAAGCCCGAAACGCCCATCTTCAACATAGGCGTAGATTCCAGCACGGGTCAGGCAATGACCATCTCACGCGACGGCTATGTTTTTATGGGCTGGGAATATTGCAAACTCAACGAAGAGGGCGAACCCATTTTGAAGGATACCGAAGGCGTCGTTTTGAATGTGCTGGATAACGGTACGGCAGACATAAAGGACGTAAACGGCAGGCAATTGCTTGAACAGAACAAGCGCTTCACCGCCGAACCGGACGGCACAAAGGCGTTTGCGGACGGCAAAATAGTCATACACGAGGGCGACCATATCTATCTTGCCGCAACGTGGGTGCAGGACGTCGTGCTTGAATATAGGCTCGTAACCGATACCCCCATCTCGGCAACGGTAACGGAAAACGGCGAATCCAAAACCGCAACCTGCAATACGGGCGACCTCATTGCCAAGCAGGTATTCACGCTTAACGAGATATATCTCGACACATCGTTCAGCCCTGTTACAGACGAAACGCTCTCCGACCGTGCAATACTCGCCGATACGCACACCTATATCCACCTGTATTACGATGAAGAATGTAAGGAGCCCGTTTTGGAAAACGGCGTAATAGATAAGCCTGCCGATAGCAAAAACGCGGTAATCTACGTAAAATATCTTCAAGGCAGTTGGACAACGGTGCGCACGGCAGCAAACTTTGCCTCGATGCTTTCAAGCAGTACGGCGGGCAACTACTATATACCCTTTGATATAGACTGTGCTTCCTACGCAAGTTTCGGGTTGAGGAACAGCACCGCAACGTTTAACAGCAAGGTGGAGGGCAACGGCTTCACAGTATCAAATATAAAAATAACAAGCCGGCTTCCGGGGAATAACAATGTTTCCCTTTTCGGTACGCTCGGTGCAAATGCGCAAATAAACAATCTCACCCTGCAAACCGTAACCGCAGACATTTCGTTCAGGACGGGCAACCTCACAATCTACGCACTATTTTCGGGCGTAAACGAGGGTGCAACGCTCAACGGATTTAAGGTTGTGGACTATACATTGAGTATCAGCGGCGCGTCAAACGGCACAATCCTCAACATACAAAAGGATAACGCCGGCGTATATATAACGGATAATTGGCTCTACGGCACGGACACGGACGCGGAATTTATTTCCAAATACGGCAACATTGTGCAAAACGCCACATTAAAAATAGATAACGAACAAGTAACACAAGTAACAGGAGGACAACAATGAAAAAATTTTTAAAGGTATTAGCCTGCTCGCTACTCGGCGGTGTAATGATTTTTGCCGTGGCGTGCAACAAAGACAACGGCGGCAACGGCAATGGTAACGGAGGCGGCAACGGCGGAGAGTCGCAACAGACGTACAATCCCGAAACCCGTCCGTTATCCCTGTCCATAGGCGCGCTTGACGGCAACTTCAATCCCTTCTTCTATACCTCGCTCACAGACGGCCAGGTAATAAGCATGACGCAATCCTCGCTCATCACATCCGACGTAGATGAACAAGGCAATGTTCAGCCGGTTGCGGGCGACAATTATAACACCGTTGCCAAGGACTTTGAAATAAAGTACTACAATGCTCCTTCCGGCGGTACCGAATGTGCCGACACGGTTGCCGCTCAAAACGGCAGAACGGAGTACAGGTTCCTTATCAAGAACGGAATGAAGTTCTCGGACGGCACTCCCATCACCATAAAGGACGTCCTCTTTAACTTCTACGTATATCTCGACTTCGTTTATACGGGCTCCAACACAATGTATTCCGTGGATATACAGGGCTTAAAGGCATACCAGCAAAACGACTCGACCATACTCGACAGCGATACTGCCAGTTCGGGTCAGTTCGTTTCCAACGCACAGGACAGGTTGCAAAACCTCATCGGCTACGGCGCAAAAGACCCCTCGTATCCCTCGCTTGATGCGCAAGGCCAAAAGGACTTCGAGCGCGTAAAAGTTCTCTTTAAAGAGGAAGCCACAAGCGATTGGAACAACAATGAAACAAGCTGGGTGGAAACGTATAAAGTAAACTACACTTTCACCGCCGCATGGCAGGCATATCTCTTCAACGAGGGGCTTGTTACCGCGCAGATGAGGCGCTATGACGATGGCACAGTAAGGGAAATAAGGTGCGACGCCACCACCGGCGCCGAAATCAATCCCTCCGACAAAGCGGCATATGATCTCGGTAAAATCAAAACCACTCTCGATCCTTGGGTTGAGGGCGCAACCGAGGCGGGTTCAAATGTAGGTAAGGTAGAGCGCCAGGATTTGATCAGCGAAATCGAAGCCCTTTCGGGCGACACCGCAATAAAAAGTTATTGCATACAGCGCGTTTATGACACATATATGCCCGACGACGGCTCCGGTCTGGACGAAGTTTTAAGCTATTGGCAGACGGGCACCAACGCCTACAACGAGTTCCTCGCCGACGAGCGCGGCAAGACTTTGCAAAACAGCCAGCATCCCCAGTACTATATAAGGGGTATACAGACCGAAAAGAACGTAACCACATTCAAGGGTAACACTCTCGACGGTAGCTATGACGTGCTTAAAATCATAGTAAACAAGGTTGACCCCGCCGCAATCTGGCAGTTCGGCATATCAATCGCCCCCTTAAATTACTATTCGGGCACATATAACGGCAAGGACTATATCACTTCCTTCAACGGCGACCAGATAGATTATGCAAACGATCCCACGGGCAACGCAAATACCTGCTTCGGCGTAGAGCGCGGCACGTTTGAGTTCTTCGACCAGATAGTAAAGGGCACCGCTTCCGGCAAGAGCGCCCTTCCCAAGGGCGCCGGCCCCTACATGGCTTCCAAAGAATCGGGCGGCGTTGCAACTACGGGTAGCCAGTTTGAAGATAACTATATCGTTTACTACGAGCGCAATCCCTACTTTGAAACTATGGGTTCGGGTTTGAGCAACGCCAAAATCAAGAACCTCAAATACAAAGTTTTAACCGAGGACAGAATTATATCTTCGCTCACTACCGGACAAATCGACTACGGCGAACCCAACGCAACCGACACCAACAACACGGCGGTAACAGAGCAAAGGGCTACGCTTGAAAAGGTAACTTACGATACAAACGGCTTCGGCTACGTGGGAATCAACCCCACTTTCGTGCCGGATATTGAGGTAAGAAAGATTATAATGCGCGCAATGAACACGGGTCTTTGCCTCCAATACTACGGCTCGCTCGCCCAGCCCTTATACAGACCCATGTCTCTCACAAGCTGGGCATATCCCAATGGCGCAACAGCTTACGGCTATCTCAACAACCCTCTCTCCGACCCCGAAGCCATAAGGGCTGAGTTAAGGGCTCTCGGCTACACCGAAGGCGCCGGCGGAGTATATCAAAAGGACGGCAAATCTTTAACTTACACCTTCACAATAGCGGGCGCAAACTCCGATCACCCCGCCTACAATATGTTCCAGGATGCGGCGGCAATACTCAATAGGTCTGGCTTCAACATAAAAGTATCCACCGACCCCAATGCACTCCTCGCGCTCACAAGGGGCGGACTTGCGGTTTGGGCGGCCGCCTGGTCGTCCGGCGTAGACCCCGATATGTATCAGGTTTACCATAAGGACAGCATGGCGACGAGCGTTTTGAACTGGGGTTACAGAACCATTCTCAACGACGTTTCGGGGACATATACCGATGAGCCTGCTCTTATAAACGAACTCAGCGACCTCATTGACCAGGCGCGCGAAACCAACTCCCAGAGCCGCCGTGCAAACCTCTATAACCAGTGCCTCAATAAGATAATGGATCTTGCAATAGAGCTTCCCATTTACCAGCGCAAGGACATGTGCGTGTTCAACAAAACCATAATAGATTCCAAAACAGTCAACACAAATCCCAGCGCAAACAACGGCGTAATGGACAGAATTTGGGAAGTAAATTATCTTTAATAAACAGCAACGGATATTTAAAAAATGGTTAAATATATAGTCAAAAGACTGCTCCTTTCCATATTCATTATGGTCGGAGTATCAATGATAATATACTTCATTATTAGGCTCATGCCTATGGATTATATCGACAACACCTTTGCCACGCTTGCGGGCAACGGCGGCATAAGCGAAGAGAAGTATAACGCGCTCAAAGCCCTGTACGGACTTGAAGATAACAGCTTCGGCGGAATACTCAAAGGTTATTTCAATTGGCTGGGCAAGTTTATACAGGGCGACATGGGTACGTCGTTCGTCCACAACAGACCGGTAAGCGAGATTATCCTCGAAAACATGGGCATATCTTTCGGTATATCCTTTGTATCCCTCATATTCGAGCTTATAATCGCCATACCCCTCGGCATAAAGTGCGCCGTAAACCAATACGGCAAGTTGGACTACACCGCCACGGTCATTTGCATGACTTTAACGGCGTTCCCAACATTCTTTTTGGGCAATCTGTTCATAATGTGGTTTGCCGACACTTTGGGCTGGTTTGACCCGTCTTTGGGTTTAATATCCTCAACCCTGCCAGTGGACGCGTCGGGCTGGACGCGCTTCGGCGATATGCTTTGGCACCTCGTGTTACCCATGATAGTACTCGTTCTTTTGAACGTGGGCTCCTATATGCGTTACCAGCGCACCAACACTTTGGAAGTACTCAATGCCGACTATATAAGGACGGCGCGCGCAAAGGGTCTTGGGGAGGGAAAGGTAGTGTATAAACACGTTTTCCGCAACACAATGATACCTTTGGTAACGGTAATGGCGTCAACTCTGCCCATGCTCTTCGGCGGCGCAATGATAACCGAAACGGTGTTCAGTATCCCCGGCATAGGTAAAATCACCTACGACGCCTTAATGAAGGGCGATATTCCCCTTGCCATGGGCTACAATATGTTCATAGCCATCTTAACGGTTATAGGCATATTGCTCTCCGATATAATGTACGCGGTGGTAGACCCCAGAGTCAAACTCGGAAAGTGAGGAAACTGATGGAAGAGAATAAAAACGAATTTAACCCCGAAATTCAGGCGGAAGCCGCCGAAGTCCCCGAAATCCGCCTTGAAGCGGAAATGGAGGAGGAGATCAAAGCTCTCCCCCAAAAAGAGGGAGACGATCTGCACGGCGAAAATTTAGGCGACAGGGTAAAGGCGCTCTCTCCTGGCGCAACCGTTGCCAAACGCTTTTTCCGTTCCAAACTTTCGGTAATAGGGCTTGTAACAATAATACTCTTGTTTGTATTTGCCTTTATAGGCCCCCTGTTTTCCCCGTGGGGTGAAACCGACCCCGACAACACCAAATCGACCCCGCAAATCACGGGCGACATATTTTCCTACGAAGTGGACGGCGAAACTTACGACGGTTATTCCATAACCTACGATTGGAACTCTTCGCTCAATAAGCTGGACGGCGTTTCCGCCCAACATTGGATGGGCACCGATAACAGCGGCTATGATATAATGACAAGGCTCATGTACGGCGGCAGAGTATCGCTTACAATAGGCTTTGTGGTAATTATTCTGGAAACGTTGCTGGGCGTAATTCTGGGCGGAATTGCGGGCTACTTCGGCGGTATTGTGGATAGCATAATAATGCGAATAGTCGACCTGTTAAGCTGTATACCAACGATTCCGTTAATGCTCATTTTGGGCACCGCGCTCAACAGTTTGGGCTTTGATTCGTCCATATGGAAGCTGTATATAATAATGGCGGTGCTGTGTCTTATAGGCTGGGTTGGCACCGCGCGGCTCGTGCGCGGACAAATACTGTCTTTAAGGGAGCAGGAGTTTATGCTTGCCGCCAAGTGTTCGGGGCTTTCAACCCGTTCGAAAATCTTTAAACACTTGTTGCCCAACGTAATTCCCCAGCTCATAGTATCCATGTCTCTGGGGCTGGGTAGCGTAATACTTATGGAGGCAACTCTGGGCTTCCTCGGCATAGGCGCTCCCGTGCAGACGGCAACCTGGGGCAATATGATAAACTTTGCCTCGCAATTCCAATACAGGCAATTCTATCCCAACATGTGGCTCGGTTCGGGCATATGTATAACCCTTGCTATACTTGCGTTTAACTTTGTCGGCGACGGGTTGCGCGACGCGTTCGACCCCAAAATGAAGAGGTAACCCATGGCTGATAAATCGGATAAAAAACAACACTATATATCTCATAGGGAATCGCGGCAGATCGCCAAAGAAAATTCCAAAGCCATACGCACCTATGAAAAGGCCAAAAAGCGCAGAGTCCGCCCCGAAGAGTACGTAACCGAGATGAAGGACCCCAACAATGTTGTTGAATTTGAGGATCTCCACACATATTTCTTTTCGGACGCAGGCACGGTAAAGGCGGTAAACGGCGTAACGTTCTCCGTTCCCGCAGGCTCCACCGTTGGCGTTGTGGGCGAAAGCGGTTGCGGAAAATCGGTAACATCGCTCTCGCTTATGCGCCTTGTGCAGGCGCCCAGCGGCCAAATAGTGAGCGGTTCCATACGTTTCCGCGCCGACATGTTCAAGCGCGATAGCCGCGGCAGAAAAATCCCCGTATACGAAACGGAGACGGACGAAAACGGCAACGAAATTCCCAAACTCGACGAGCATGGCAAAAAAATAGTCAAAACCAACGAACTCGGCGGCACCATGTACGAAATGGAGCGTCAGGTAGTGGACATAGCCAAAATGCCCACCGACGCCATGCGCACAATCCGCGGCAGAGAAATTTCAATGATATTCCAGGAGCCTATGACCTCCTTGAACCCCGTGTTCACCATAGGCAACCAGCTGGACGAGGTAGGCAAACTTCACATAGAGGGCATATCCAAGGAGCGCGTCAAAGCGCGCAGTATAGAAATGCTCAAACTTGTGGGCATAGCCGACCCGGAGGGCGTATATAAAAAATATCCCCACGAACTTTCGGGCGGTATGCGCCAAAGGGTAATGATAGCCATAGCCCTTTTGTGCAACCCCAAGCTGATTGTCGCCGACGAGCCCACAACCGCGCTGGACGTAACCATACAGGCGCAGATACTCGATTTGTTAAGGGAGATAAAGGGCAAAATAAACGGCAGTATAATGCTCATCACGCACGATTTGGGCGTCGTTGCGGAAATGGCCGACTACGTGGTTGTAATGTACGCGGGCAAAGTAATAGAAATGGGCACGGCGGAGGACATCTTCGACCGCCCGTTGCACCCCTACACAATAGGCTTGCAAAAGAGCAAACCCACCGTAGAGCAGGAGAGCGATGAACTGTACTGTATACCGGGCTTTGTTCCCAACCCAATAAACATGCCCAACTATTGCTACTTCCGCGACAGGTGCGACAAGTGCATGGAGAAGTGTTCTGGCGAATATCCGGGGTACGTGCAGGTAACGCCCACCCACAAAGTGGCGTGCTATTTATATGAAGATAAAAACGAGCCCGCAAAGGAGGAAGCAAATGGCTGAAAATCCGGAATACACGTCCCAATCCTTCCTTGAAGTGCGCAATTTATGCAAGCACTTTGTGGTCGGCAAGGACTTTTTTGGAAGACCCAACGCGTGGCTCAAAGCCGTTGACAACGTCTCCTTTAAAATAGAAAAGGGCAAAACGCTGGGCATAGTGGGCGAAAGCGGCTGCGGCAAAACAACCATGGGCAGAACAATTCTCCGCCTGCATGACATAACGAGCGGCGAAGTGTGGTTCAAGGGCGAAAAAGTATCCGCCCTGTCCAACCGTGAGTTCGATAAGCGCCGCCCCAACATGCAGATGATATTTCAGGATCCCTACGCCAGCCTCTCGCCGAGGCTTACCGTCGGTGAAATCATAGGCGAAGCGGCGCGCCAGCACGGGCTGGTGGATAAAAAGGGCTTCTACGACTACGTTATCGGCGTAATGAAAATGTGCGGCCTGCAACCCCATTATTTTGAAAGATATCCCCACGAGTTTTCGGGCGGACAGCGTCAAAGGATCTGCATAGCCCGCGCGCTCGCATTAAAGCCGGAGCTTGTTGTCTGCGATGAGCCCGTATCCGCGCTGGACGTATCCATACAGGCGCAGATAATAAACATGCTCATAGAGCTGAGGAACACCCTCGGTTTGACATATGTATTTATATCTCACGACCTATCGGTGGTCAAGCACATCTCGGACGAAGTAGGCGTAATGTATTTGGGCAGTCTTGTTGAATACGGCTCCAAGCACGATATTTTCAACAACACCTTGCACCCCTATACAAAAGCGCTGTTTTCGGCTGTACCCGTGCCCAACGTTCACTATAAAATGAACAGGGTAATATTAAAGGGCGATATACCATCGCCCGTAAATCCTCCTTCGGGCTGTAAATTCCACACCCGTTGCGACAGTTGCATGAGCGTGTGCGAAAAAGTCGCTCCCGAATACAGGGAAGTAACTCCGGGGCACTTCTGCGCCTGCCATCTCTACGATCCCGAATATCTGGCGGATCCCGTGGGATACAAGGCGGCATATTCCAACGCGGATGCAACGTTTGCGTCCTATCCCAAACAATAAACAGGCAAATAAAATCAAATGTCAAAAAAACAAGCAAAGCGCAAAAAGCCCGAATTGGACACCACAACAACCTTTGCAAATATGAACATAGAAGGTTTTAAGTGGTACGACCCAACGCTGGAAAAGCGCTTAAAGGACAAACAAATGGGGGTAGTTCCCCCCAAGGTTACCCGCCGTGAATATAGGCAAATGGTTCGCGGCGCGTTTGCGGCGATGTTGCCCATTCTCCTGGGATTTGTGGCAATTTTCGGCGCAATTTGGCTGTTTGCATATCTTTGGTTGAGTTAAAATTATGAAAAAAATAAGCGAAAGCACAAGTAAAAAAGTGCGGCTCATCTACGGCTGGACGTTTACGGCGTTCACGGCAGTAGTCGGCGCGCTCTTCATATGGCAGGTGCTGGATATCTATCTGGGCGGCGTTGCTTCGGGGCAAAGCAGTCCGTTTTCGCGCGGGCTTGTGGAGGAGCGCCTGGGCATAATCGCCGCGCCCTTCTGGATATGGATAGCCATGATAGCCGTCGGCTTCGTACTGTGGGAAATTTTTGCCGTCGAGGAAAAAATCTCCCCCGTAACCGACCCCCGCTACGTCTTAAAAAGGCTCCAAAAACGCCTGCCCAAGGAGGCGGAGGGGGAGCTTAAAAGTTCTCTCGAATATGTAAAGAGCCAACAAAAATTCTTGAATATAATCCACGGCGTGCTTTTAGCCATGGTATGCGCATATTTAATTTATGTTGTTGTATATCTGTGTGTGCCGTCCAATTTCCCCAACGTGGACAAAACGGCGGATATGCTCAACATGGCAAAGTATCTCTTGCCCGTTGCGGCGGTGGTTTACATAGCCGGGGTTTTATATGTAACCGCGTATAAGATTTCCGCCAAAAATCAACTGCCCTACGTAAAAAAGCTCGTTGCGGGTTCAAAAGCTCCCGCCGCAAAACAGAACAAGTTTATGCAGATTGTAACGCATAAATATTTTAAACTCGGCGTCCGCATTGCCATAGCCTGCCTCGGCATAGCGTTCGTAATAGCCGGTTGTTTCAACGGAAGCATACGCGAAGTTTTCAACAAGGCAATAAGAATTTGTACGGAGTGTATAGGCCTTGGCTAAAATAAAATCGTTTTTCACGGGAGTAGGCAGGTGGTTTAAAGACCATGCTCCCACGCGCAGAAGAATAATCCAGCTCTATGCGGCTCTACTCACCAACGCCAATTTAAAAGGTTTTGGAGAGGGACAGATTTACACGGGCGCAACAAAAAACGTCTGCACCCCCGGTTTAAATTGCTATTCATGTCCGGGCGCGGTTGCGGCTTGCCCTTTGGGCGCCCTGCAAAACTCGCTCGGCTCTTCGGGCAATACAACGCCCTACTATATTTTGGGCATAATCGCGCTGTTCGGGCTTATGCTCGGCAGAACAATCTGCGGTTTTCTGTGCCCCTTCGGCCTGACGCAGGACTTGTTATATAAAGTAAAATCCCCCAAAGTAAAAAAGAGCGCGGCAACGCGCGTGTTGAGTTATTTAAAATATCTACTCTTGATAACTCTCGTAATCGCCGTTCCGCTCATATATCACAACGTTCCCGGTTTTTGCAAATATATCTGCCCCGCGGGCACGTTCGGCGGCTCGATAGGTTTGCTTTCAAGCGAGTACAACAACGACCTCTACGCAATGCTCGGCTATCTTTTCAGCTGGAAGTTCTGCATATTGGTAATGTGCATAGTGCTGTGCATATTCATATACAGAGGTTTTTGCCGCTTCATATGCCCTCTCGGCGCAATTTACGGCTTCTTCAACGGAATTGCCCTGCTCGGCGTCAAGTTTGAAAAGAGCAAGTGCATCGACTGCGGAAAATGTATCGCCAAGTGCAAGATGGACATACGCCACGTGGGCGACCACGAGTGCATAAACTGCGGCGAGTGCATATCGGTATGCCCCACCCATGCCATAAGCTGGAAGGGCGGCAAGCTGTTTGTGGAACCCGCTTCCGTTGCGGTAACCGCTTCTCAGGCCCCCGCAAGCGCAGGCTCTGCGCTCGGCGCAATACTTGTAAGCGGCACAACAATGCCCATAGCCGAAAACAGCGCTCCTGCGGAAATAACCGTAGCAAATGTAGCCTCAACGGCGGAACCCGCGCCCATAACAGCGGCCGCGCCCACCGAAGAACAGGGAGCTTTGCCCGCAGATAAAGCGCAGGAGCCTCCCAAAATGCAAAAAGTGCGCTATGTGCGCACCAAAACAAGCAAAATACTCGAAATCGTAGCCTGGGTACTCGCGGCGGCGCTGCTTATATCCGCGCTCGTGTATTACAACACCCGCCCCTCGGCAAACGCGTCGTTCGGCAAAACGGTAAAGGACTTCACCGCCGAAACCTATCAAACGCAGTACGATGGCGAAAGCTACACGCTCTACCAAAACAGCGATAAGCCCACGGTGCTTGTATTCTGGTCATCGAGGAACGACGCAAGCATGGAATATCTCGCCGACCTCGGCGCAAGCCTTCCCACGCTCACCCAAACGGCAAACATAGTTGCCGTCCACATTGTGAACAGCGACTCCCGCGAAACCGTCCAAAGCATAATAGACTCCCGCGGCTTCAACGGCTATAATATTCCGTTCGTGCAGGACGGCAGTTTCGACGCCTACACCGACTGCGGCGGCGACGGAGCTTTCCCCACGACGGTGGTACTCAACGTTCACCACGAAATTTACTCCCGCAACACCCGCCCGCTTTCAGCGGAGGAGATAGAGGCGGAAATTACAAGCGTAAGGGACGCCACGGTGTACAGGGAGGGCGACAAGCTCTACGACTTCACCGTAACTACCTATCAAAGCTCCTATAAGGAGGGCTCGTTCTCCACGGAGAGTGCCCGCGGCAAGGTTCTTGTAATCAATTTCTGGTTTGTAAGTTGCGGTCCCTGCGTGGAAGAATTGCCCTATATTGAAAGTATAACCGAACAGTACGGCGACAAGGTAGTAACGCTTGCCGTGCACGCCAACAACGACGACGCTCCCCGCGCCCAAACGTTTATAGACTCCGAAAACACCGACAGAAACAAAGCAAGCTGGTCTAATTGGCAGATAATTTTCGGGCAGGACATAGGTGCGGACTTCTACGCAACCCGTCTCGGCGGCAAGGGCTCCTATCCCATAACGGTAGTAGTCAATCCCGAAGGTTATATATCCTTTGTGCGGCAGGGCCCGGTAATCAACGCCCGCCTGGACGATTTAACCCCCGCAATCGAAGCAGCATTAAAATAATTACAGATATTAACAATTCACCCCACACAACAAGCGGCGCGCCATTCGGCGCGCCGTTTATGTTTGCCTTTTCAAGGCTTTTGTAATTAAAAAATCGGGGTTTTCTAAAATTCCGCCGTCAGGAAAGTTTGGTAACCTTTATAAAGAATGTTCCGTCCGCAGAGTTATCGAACCATAGCCTTGTGGCTGTCGCATACGCCATGGTAAACGTGCTTTCCAAAACGCTTGTGTAATTGCCCGCTTCGCCTGTTTCAACGGTGGCGGTGGAGGAGCCGTAAACGGTTATCAAGTACGTGCCGTCGCCGCCAAGCGCCGCCTTAAAGTCAACGGCAATCTTGCCGCTGTACGCCGAGTGGTCTACATTCACCTGGAACACTCCTATGCCGCTTCTGTTTACGGGGTTTTCCGCCGTGCCTGTAACGGTTTGGGTAAACGTTCCGTCGGAGTTGGATGAGGTAGTTTCGGCGTATTCAATTACTTTGTTTGCGGCAACCGTGCCTATGGTAACGGTAGCAGACCCGCTGCCGGCAACCGTAAACGTAACGCCTTGCGCGCTTGAAGCGTAAAAATACGTCGTGTTGTCAATAACAATTCCGTTCGTAACCGACGGCGTTCCGGCCGAAGAAACAACCGTGTAATATCCCGAAGCCGAGGGCTTGAATGAGAGATAAGTTGTGCCCGCGGCATTCAAATCCACGGTATTTGCGCCCGTTGTTATGTCGTAAGGAGAATTTTCCGTTCCGTCTGAGGGCGCGCCGTAGTAATAGCATGCGGCAACCCAATATTCGTCATAGTCGTCCCAGCCTATAAAGCTCTTGCAAAAGTTTTCAAGAATGGTCTTTAAAAGGTCGTTCACGGGGTAACCGCCGTCGCTGTTGGCAAGCGCGGAGTACCCTTTAACAACCGCCGTATAGTCGGTGTAGGTACGCACACCCGTGTTGTTACTGTCGTCTGTCGTTTCGGTGTAGTAGTTAAACACCGTCAAGTGTTCGGAAGTGGTGCCGCCTTCGGGATTGACGGACACTTCGGAATAGTCCGAAAGATATATCATTGAAAAACTGCTGTTTACGCGGGTAGGATTATTGAGTTGCACGTAAATTTCCGGCCCCGTTGCGCTGTTCAAATGGTATACGCCCTTTTCGTCGCGGACAACAACGGCGTCAAGGGGCACATCTAAAATTCTCCCGTCGTTTTCCATTGCTTGCGGCTCGTCTTGCGGCATCTTTGCGGTAGAATACTCATTGCTCCATTTTCTTACATCGCCTATCCTCTTAACGGTAATGGTAACGTTGCAGTTCACATCTGTTGTAAACCCAAGGCAGAACGTAGCCGAAGCCTCGTCCTGTTCAACCGTTACGTCAACGTAATTTCCGCCGCTGAACGTTTTGGAATACTCCACAAGCCAGGCGTCATAATCAAGCGCGGAGTTTCTCTCCGTAGCTTTATACCTTTGGTATGCCGCCTGCAACGTCTCGCTGTCCGTGGGCACATTGCCGGAGCGCATTGCCACCAGCGAATCCGCGGGTGAGCCGTCCTCGTTTCTCACAAAGTAACTGCCGTTTATAAAGTCGAAGGCGTTTAACTGAACGTTCGCCCCCGAATTATCCGCCGTATATGTCAGCCTGTACACGCCCGAAGCCGCTTCGCGCGCCTTTGAAATTATCGTTTCTATATCGCTGTCGGAAAGTTCGCCTTGCGGCCTGTTTTCATAGTAGGGATAAAATGTAAAGTAGTTGTATTTGCCCTTTTGCGCCCGCTTAACGTAGGGGGAGGAGGTAACTTTAAACGTGCTTGAAGTCAGCGGCTCTTCCGCGTACCTCTTGTAATCGAGATCGTTTGCAGGGTCGTAGAGGGAGTTCCAGCTGTTGTCTATTTTAAAGTTTACCGTAACCGAATAAGGGCGCGCTGGTATTATTTATACCCTGCGAGGTGCCGAAATCAACCGTATAACCCTGCGGCACGTTGGGAACACCGGTCCCGCCGGGAATTGACGCGGGGTCGGCAAGGTATACGCTGTATCCCCCCGTATATTCTTCGGGGAAGGTGTAAAGCGTTGCAATTCCCTTGGGGTTGCTTTTAACCGCGCAGTATTGCGAAGAATCGTCAGTCGCCGTGCCCGCTTTTGTAAGACGGGTGTTGAAATTATCCGTGTATCCCACGTTGAAATAAGCGTCCGCCACGGGTTCGCCGTTGTTGTCAACCGCGTTTATTGTAAATGCAACGGACTCCTGCCTGTCCGAACCGTCCACGGCAAGCCTGACAACTTTTCCGCTGGAAAAGGTAAATTCAAAGTACTGTTTGCCATTTATTTCAACCATCTTGACGTCGTCTACTCCAACGCCGTCCTCGCCGTCAACACCGTCCTTTCCGTCGTAGCCGCTCTCTCCGGGGTCGCCTTTATCGCCCTTATCGCCCTTATCACCCGCGTCGCCCTTTTGTCCGCCGTCGTTGAGTTTGGACAATAGTTCGGCTATCCAATCTTCGTATGAGGGCGCGTTTTCCACCGTAGCCGCATAAGATTGATATGCCGCGTAAAGGGCGGGGTCATGGGTTTCGCCGCCGTTAGAGCAAGCCGCCATTCCCGCCGCGCCCGCCGCCACGCAAATCGAGGCAAGCGCCGCCAATAATATTCTCTTCTTTTTCATTTATTGCTCCTTATAATTTAAGGGCCTTGTCGTTGCGGCAAAGCCCTTTGTTTTATATTGCTTCCGTTTGGTTTTTATTGAGCGTAATGCTTATTTCGGTCGGCACCTTGTCAACTTCATATACGCCGTAGTTTGCCAAGAACGAATAACCCTGACCTTCAAGGTTTATAATGTGTATTACAAATCTGTTTGCGTCGTTATTTTCCACAAATGACTTGATTCTTGAAAGGTCCACGGTTAGTTTTCCGTCCGCGCCGACTTCGGGCTGGTAAGCGGAGAGGCAGGCGTCGGCGTTTCCTTCTGCCGTAACCGCACAAAACTGTAACTTTACCTTTGTGTCCTCATCGCCTTTCGTTCCGTCAATGGGGTTACCGTCCTCGCCGAGTACGGTAACGTTAAAGGAAGTAGTGGCGTAGGTTTCGCCTCCCTTGTCGCAGGCGGTAAACGCCGCCACGCAAACAACCGCCATAATCGCAGTTAATACCACTGCAAGTTTTTTAATTAGTTTCATTAAAATATTACCTCCGGTAAAATTAAATTCAATTAAGCCTCTTCAACGGGTTCCCAGGCGGTGCTGCCGTAGTATTGCCAGTAATAGGCAAACGCCTTCCAAAGTCCCGATTCAAGCCCGTCGCCGTCATCGGAAGTTACCCTGAGTCCCTCGCTCAAAATTTGTACCAATTCCACAGATGCCTCGCACATGCCGTAGGTGGGGTCGTCCTGGGATTTGCTTGTTGCCGTCTGCCAATACTCGTTCATTTTTGCCGTAAAGTTTCCGCCGCCCGATTCGGAAAGGTCAAACACGCCGCGGTCTATCAAATCTTTAAGGCTTGTAAGGCCAACATAGTTGGGATGGATGAAGTCTATATATATCACCGAACCGTAGCTGTTGTCGGGCAATACGTGATAATATAAATCACTTGCCTCGGCGCCATCGGCAACAACATCTATGCCTGCATATTCCGTCATGGAGTCCCACATTCCGTCCGTTGCGGCAAGCGTAAGCACATGCTTGCTCTCGCCGAGATATTTAATATCCACCTGGTACGTAACGTCTATGCCGGAAGATATATATTGGTCTACCAACTGCGAAATATCGCCCGAAGCCACCGTAAACTGCGGATAAATTGTTGTGCCTTCGGTTAAATACAAATATGCCTGGAAGTTATTTGTAAATTTATTGTCGTCGTTGTTTGCAAATCTTTCGTAGCTATGGCAGTCCGACTGTTCCAAAATTATACTGTCGTTATATGCGTTTGAGCCCGCGGGCCAGATGAGTAGGTTGGGGTCTATGGGGTCTTCCTCCGAGAAGGGGCGGTAGGAGGTGAACACATACACGCCCGTTTGGGGAGCGGTGAACTTATAGAACACTCCGCCCGCGCGGTTCTTCTTTTGCGCTATCCGCAAATCAACCGTAAATTTATCGCCCTGCGTAGCTTCGATTGCGTAATTGAGAGTTTTACCTACGCCCATATTTTGGCGTACAAGGCAGGTATGCCCATCTGCGGTGTGATCGCCGCCGAGCGTGCGGTAGTAACTGCAAAGTTCCAGCCAGGTATTTTCGTTATGCCCGCCTTTGTATTCCGCAATGTGGGTGGAGGCGCGCGCCGCAAAGGCTTTAAGCGCGTTTGCAAGCGTTTCGTCCACGGCGGACATATAATTTGTGCCGTCCTGTACCCAATAGCAGTCAATCACGGTATCCGTTTCGGTCAGTCCGTATTTAAAGTCTGCCGCTCCGCCGTTGCCGAAATCGGGGTGCCAGAACGAAATCAAATAAAGCGACTTTACAAGTTCAACGCTCTGTCCGTTGTCCACGTTCACAAGATTGTAATCGGCAAGGTGCCTATCTGACCACAGCGATTCCGAAAGTATATCGGCAAACAACCAGGGGTCGGTAGTTTCGTTTTCTTCCGCGCCCTGTTGAATACGGTAGAATCCGTCCTGCCCCTTATAGACCGTGGGGTACACGGGTTCATCGTTTTCGATTCTAACGGCTTCCGTGCGCACGTCCAAAGGGCTGGTGGAGCTGTAATAGTCCGTTTCAAAAATCTTTAAATTCTTTAAACCTACAAACTCGTTATCGGGACTGCCCAAAACGCTCTTAATGTAAAATATCGTCAGGTTGATGGAAGTCAATCTCGTCGAGGTAAAAAGCTCAACCGTCTGCCAGCCGTTGGTATTGCCCGAATAGGTAAAGGACAAATCGGCGGAGTTGTTTAAAACTATATACAAAATATCGTCGGGATCGCCCTGAACTTTGACGTCCACCGAAAGCGTTTGGTCGGGATTGAGTTCCACGTCGGTGTACATTATGGACCACGTATTGTCCGTGCCGACGTTGGAGGGAGAGATACATGCGCCGTCGGAATCGCTGTCGTTCACCGTAAACGGCCAATTGAATTTTCCGTCGCGGGTATCTTCCGCGGGTTCGTAATAGTGCAGTTCGGTTCCGTCCATAGACGCGTCAAGGAAGGCTCCGTTAAGCGCGGCGTCGGCAGGCATTTCGGCGTCCGCGGGGGGAGCTACGGGATCTTCGCTGCCCGTTTCGCCGCCGCTGCCCTGTTGTATGCTCTGCTCGTAGTTGTCCGCTGTAAAGGTGCTGAAAATGTTGTCCCATTTTGTTTCGCTCGTTTCGGAGCCTACGTTGTAGTATGACACAACGCCGTAGCGGTCGACCATAACCGAAACGGGTATGGATTCCGTGTTAAAGCGGTTAAAAACTCCCGCGCTGTCGTGCGCCATAAAAAAGCTGTGTCCGTATTGCTCTTTAAATTTTTTAATGCTCGCATTGCTGTCCTCGTTGGAAATGGCAATCACTTCCAATTTGTCCTTGTAACCGGCATAAACCGTGTCAATTATGGGGAACTCCGCCCTGCAAGGCATACAGCGTATAGCCCAGAAGTTCAAAAGCACGGCGCGCTTCGTCTGCAAAATTTCCGCAAGGTTCATAGTATTGCCGTCGGCGTCGGTAACGCTGAAATTATACATAACGTCGCCAAGGGCGTAAGTTTTACCCGCGGGCGTTTCCGTCCTTATAACGGAGGAGGTGAACGCCGTTTTAACCTGTAAATTGTCCGCGGTAAGGTGCTTAACGGTTCCGGTTTCGTCCTCGCTGTAACCCAGCGGCAAATTTGAATACTCTATATCGTATTCGCCTGCGGGAATTCCAAACACGGCTCCGCCGTTTAAGGAAATACCTTCAATCACCGTCTCGCCCTTCTGCTTAATGGTTATGCGCATGCCGCTTATGGAAAGCCCGCCCATGCTCACGGTGGTTATGGTGTAGGCGTTCTCCTTGTCCAAATAGTCGTCGGGGTCGGTGCCTTCGGGATAATAAAAAGGCAGATCGCCGTTGGGATTGTTGGCGTCGATTGTGCCGTTGTTCACAACACCGTTATGCGGCACACGCCAGTTTTGCGTGGCGCTGCAAGCCGTTGCCGCAACGCACGCCAGGGCGCAACATGCCCCCAAAATTATCAAAAGCGTCTTTTTAAATTTATTCATACGCTACCTCACACGTGTATATTTATTTTCTTTGAATTAATAATAACATATTTCGCGCGCGCACGCAACTATAATTCCGCCGTTTACTGTAATTTTCACCTCATTTTCAATTGTTTTTTGAATATTTTTTGTTCTCGGCGGTTTAAAAATTCACATTATTCACAAATTTGTAAAATTATTCATATTTTCGGCCATTTGTATTCAATATTATAAAATACGTCTTTTTTATTTGCAAACGACGGCGAATTGTGGTAAAATATCAAAAAATTTGTCTGCGGTGGACTATGGAAACCAAAAAGATCAAATACATTGACTGGGCAAAAACAGCCGTAAATTTAAAATTATTGCGTCGGGACGATATTACTCTCAGGCGTAATGTCTGCCATATTTTAAGCAGTGATTGCTCAGGCGAATGTGCCGACTGTAAGTTCGATATGGATCATCTCATAAGTCAAGCCGAACTCGCACAAGTGTTCAAAGTACCCGAAAACCGAATAGTCAATTGGGAAAACGGCAAAAGCAAACCCCAACTCGAATATATTTTGTATTATTGCGACCTATCCGAAAAGGCAATGGGCGAGGTGGTTGTTTTTGCGCGTTGAGTTGGTGTAAAAATTACAATAAATCAACAAATCCTACATGACTCCGGTATAAAGGCAAGGAAACTTGTACAGACCGGGGTCATTTTTATTATCTTTCGGCCGCGCAGATAAGTTAAAATAAAAGTACAAACAAAAGGAGGTAAATCCTGCATATTATCGGGATGAAAAAGGAACTATGAACTACATAACGGAAAGAGCATTGTATTATAATTTTATGATGCAGGAAGTATGCGAAGCAAACAATTCAAGCTGGAAGTTTTTGGCAGATTGCTTCGGCGTGGACCCCAAAAAGGCAAAAGAGTATGCCGAAATATTACAAAATCCCATATTTGGAGAACTTTCGTCGCTGGGCGATATAGAAATCTACAAAAATTATCTCAGCGGCTTTGGGCAGGATAACGGTTTTGGCGTATCCGGGCGCGAGCAGGCGGTTATAGACGTAAAAGCGCACGCGCTCTTAAAAATAAACGATATTTTCGGCGAAAACTCCATAAAGAGCGGCAGGCTCCGCACGCTCTCCAACTACTACGAAAAGGACCGCGTTGCCTCCGTTGTATATGCGCTCGCGGTGCTGTATTTAAACGGCGAGGACGAGGGCAGGGAAATTGCCGTCAATATCCTTATGAGGGAATTGAACGAAGAAAATAACAGTGACGCGGGTTTGTTGCTCTTGAACATAAAGCCGCAATCGCGGGAGGAGGTAATGTCTGTCCTCGGCGGCACCCCCGAAATGCTTGTCCGCCCCGACGTTTTAAAAACGCTGTCAAAGCGCTACGGCAACTGCAAGGGAACGCCGTTCAAAGGCAAACGCCCCATAGGTTTTTAGGAGGTGAAAAATGAAGTACAACATAAATCTTATAAAAAAGTGCGCAAGCGGCGTGCCGGGGGAACAGACCGTCCTCCTCGCCGCTTCCGACATAGCAAAGGAGGAGGGCTTCTGCGAATATAAAGCCCTCACCCCGCACGAAGTGGGTATGCCCGTGTCGGCATACAGGAACGAGTCGGGCGAACTTACAATATTGCAACAGCGCGGTCTGTGCCATGCGCTGGTTGCGGGCAGTACGGGTTGCGGCAAATCCATGCGCTATCTCGAAAACTGTCTTTTCAATCTCGACGGCAAAACTTCGGCGATAATAGCCGACGTCAAGGGCGAACTCTACCGCAACACGGCGTCGCGGTTAAAGGAAGTGTACGGCGAACAGAACGTCAAATATATGGACTTCATTCACCCCGAAAGATCGCAGATACTCTTCAATCCCATAACCGACATAGCCAAAAAATATCAAAAGGCGGAGTTAAACCCGGAGGAAGCCGACTCTATCCGCGGCGAAGCGCTGTCCGAGCTTAAAATACTCTTCGATAAGCTCTTCCCCGTGCGCTCAACCAAGGATATATCGTGGGATGAAGGCGCCCGCGGCTTTATCTACGGCATAGCCGTGGGGCTGTTTGAGGACATGTTCCTGACCCGCGAAACCGAACGCAGAACGGGCAGGAAGCGCGTTTTGCCCTCGCAGATAAATTTCGAGGCGATATCCGAGGTGTTCAGCCGGTTCGACTGCGCCGGCAAGTTTGAAGACTACGGCTTTTTCTCCCGCCGCGAATCCGATTCCATGGTATGGCGGTACGTGCGCGGAATAATGCACGACGCTCCCACCACCAGGCAATGCTATCTGCAACTTGTGGAGAGCTATTTAAACGATTACAGCTATCACGACATACGTTGCCTCACTTTGGCGGACAATCTCGACATATCCACCCTCGGCGACAGCCCCCAAGTGATATTCCTCACCTATGACATAACCGACAAACGGATGCGCGGCTTTGTAAACCAATACATAGTTAAGTCTCTCGATGTTCTAAAAAGGAAGTCCGTGGAGAGCGGCGAACCTCTCGCCGTGCCCGTCCAATTCTTTCTCGACGAGTTTCCCACGTTGCAAAAGGACGACATATACCCCACCATATTCAGTGTGGGCAGGGGCATGAATATGTTTATAACTGCAATCGTGCAGGACTATACCCAGCTTGAAACAACCTATTCGGAAGGCGTTGCCAGGCAGATACGCAACAACTGCAACTTAACTCTGTTTCTCGGCACAAACGATATAAACACTGCAAAGGCGGTAAAGGAGCAGATAGGCAGACATGTAATTCCCGACCCCGCGCACTTTTTGCAGGGCAACATAAAGTATGTTGAAGCGTACGTCGTATCCGAGGACGAGCTCATGCACCGCGTAAAGGCGGGCGACGTGTATGTAACGGTGTACAACCATATGCCCATGAAGGGGAGCTTCGAACTCTACTTCGATTGCCCCGAATACAGGGCATATCCCGCGGAAAAGGGCGGTTCTGCGTCGGGCATAAACTTCAAAGCGCCCGAATACCACTATAACAGCAGTTGGATAGGGAGAGGGTTTTAACGATGGATAGCATTGAAATAAAGATATTGAGAAGTTTTTTGGAGCGTTCGGCGGACGGTCTGCCCGTAAACATATTCGACGTAATTTACGACGCGGATTGCCGCTACGCCCAGATGCAACCCTACCTTAAATCGCTTGAAGAGCGCGGACAAATAAAGCCTGCGGACGACGAAAATTATATTTTCACGGGCGACAGGAATTTGCTTTTAAAGGAGTTGCAACCCAAGGAGGAACCCGCCGGACAGCCCGCAAAAAAGGAGACGGGCGAGCTTCCCCGCACAAAATCTTTGTCGGAAATGATGGATGAGTTAAAAAAGCGCACCGCAGGCCGGCCCATCGAAGAGCAACGCTTTGCCATGCGCAGTGTATTGCAAAACATGCAGGAAGAGGACGACGGGGACGACTTTGAATATGAGGACGATGACGAGGACGATGACGGAGAGGAGGACTCCGCGCCCAGATTCAGGGACAGGGAGATGTCCGTTGTGGAATTTGGCATAAAGGCGTTAAAGCTCTGCATACAGAAAGGCGAAGCAAGCGTATCGCTTGTTCAGCGCAACTTCCCCATAGGTTATATAATGTCCTGCAAGGTCATCGATTGGATGGAATCAATGGGCTATATAAGTGAAGCTCTGGGCAACAAGCCCCGCAAGGTACTCATCACCGCGGAACGCTTTAAGCAGATTTACGGCGATTAAACGGCACACAGGTATTTAATTTTATAAATATCGCTCATGGGGACGGCGCAACGCCGTCCCTTTTGGGCGCTGCGGCAATATTGTCGGTGCGGTAAACCACTTCGTTTTGCAGTTCGCCCCGCTCAAAAAATCCGCGTATGTTTTCAATGGTCGTACGGGCAATCGCGGTAAGGGCTTCAACCGTCAAAAACGCCTGGTGTGAAGTAACCAAAACGTTCGGCATGGAGATGAGCCTCGCTAAAATATCGTCGTTCAAAATATGCCCGGAGTTGTCCTCAAAGAACAAATCGGATTCCTCCTCGTAAACGTCTAGGCAGGCGGCGCCTATTTTTCTGTCCTTTATGCCCGCAAGCAGCGCCTCGGAATCTATAAGTTCCCCGCGGGAAGTGTTAATTATAATTACGCCCTTTTTCATGGCGGATATGGTATTTTTGTTTATAATATGCCGCGTTTCGGGCGTCAGCGGGCAGTGGAGGGAAATTATATCGCTGTTTGCAATAACTTCGTCCAACGCGGCGTAATTCACGCCTTCGCACTTGGGAAATTTATCATATGCCAAAACGCTCATTCCCATTCCGTTGCAAATTTCCGCAAAGGCGGCGCCTATCTTTCCCGTGCCTATAATTCCCATCGTTTTTCCGTGCAACACAAACCCCGTAAGCCCGTTCAAACTGAAATTAAAGTCCCGCGTGCGGTTGTATGCCTTGTGGATTCTCCTCACCGAACAAAGAAGCATTGCCATCGCGTGTTCGGCAACGGCGTAGGGAGAATAGGCAGGCACTCTCGCCACCCTCAACTTTCCAAAGGCGGATTTCAAGTCCACGTTATTGTATCCCGCACAGCGCATGGCAAGCAGTTTTACGCCGAACGTGTTTAGTTTTTCAATAACTTCGGCGTTAATATCGTCGTTCACAAAGGCGCACACGGCGTCCGCCCCGCGCGCAAGTTCGGCGGTGTTTTCGTTCAAATCGGTATCGTAAAAAATAATCTGCATTTGCCCGTTGGAATATGGTTCGAAAAATTGTCTGTCATATTCCTTTGTATCAAAAAAAGCCACTTTCATATCTACGGTATTATGTGTAAAAACGCTTCTTTTAATCCCCGCCCTCCGCGCCGGTTATTTTTTATGTAAATTCTTGCAATATCCTTGCCGCAATGGTATAATAAAAAAGCAACCCTCTCTATGTAACGTTGCAAAAAGGAGAATTAACCATGAAAATACTCGTAACGGGCGGCGCCGGATATATCGGCTCCCACACCTGCGTGGAACTTTTAAATTGCGGCCACCAACCGGTTGTAATAGATAATTTTTGCAACTCTTTGCCCGAAAGTATCAACAGGGTACAGCAAATAACAGGCAAAAAATTGCCGCTGTATCGCGGCGATATCCGCGACGGCGCGCTTCTGGATAAAATTTTCAAAGAACACAAAATAGACTGCGTTATCCACTTTGCGGGTTTAAAAGCGGTGGGGGAATCGTGCGTAAAGCCCATAGAGTACTACGATAACAACATAGGCGGCACGCTCTCGCTGGTAAACGCAATGAAGAGGAACGGCTGTAAAAAAATTGTGTTTTCATCCTCCGCAACAGTGTACGGCACGCCCGAAAAACTGCCGCTTACCGAAGATTGCAAAACGGGCGGCACTACAAACCCCTACGGTACTTCCAAGCTGTTCCAGGAAAAAATTCTATCCGATATCTACGCCGCCGACAACGGCTGGACGGTAATCTTACTTCGCTATTTCAACCCCATAGGCGCGCACAAGAGCGGGCTTATAGGCGAAGATCCTCACGGCATACCAAATAACCTGTCGCCATATATAGCCAAGGTTGCAATAGGCGAATTGCCCGAAGTCCGCGTTTTCGGCAACGACTATCCCACAAAGGACGGCACGGGCGTGCGCGACTACATTCACGTTGTGGACCTTGCACAAGGGCACGTTGCGGCAATTGAAAAGGTAAACGCCGCGGGCGTATACGTATATAACCTCGGCACGGGCACAGGGTATAGCGTTTTGGACGTAATAAACGCCTTTTCCGCGGCTTGCGGCAAGCCCATACCCTACACGGTGGTACAGCGCAGGGACGGCGACATAGCCGAATGTTATGCGGACGCCTCCAAGGCCGAACGCGAACTCGGCTGGAAGGCCAAACTCGGCCTTGGGGACATGTGTTCGTCGCTCTGGCATTGGCAACAGCTCAATCCCCGCGGTTACAATAAATAACCTTCCCGCGCGCATAAATAATCCTCGTCTTACTTAAAAAGACGTAAACATTGAAAATAGGCAAATCTGCCAATCCGTCATAACCCGCCAAAAAGCGACATATAATTTTAGTACTTAAATTTCCGAGGGGAAAGGGTATGCAGGATTATATATCGGAGCGGGTAGTAAAAGAGGGGCTGTACATAATGGAAACGGGCGACACCGTCCGTGCCGCCGCCGAATACTTCCACGTCAGCAAATCCACCGTACACAAAGACGTAACCGAGCGGTTGCGGTCAATAGATAAGCAACTTTATAAAGACGTGCGCCGCGTGCTTGACAAAAATCTATCCGAGCGGCACATAAGAGGGGGCATGGCAACCAAAAACAAATACAGACGAAAGCAGTAAAACGCCGAAATGAATAAATTGAAAAAATTGTATATTTTCACAAAAAATACCGCTTTATAAATTTGTAAAAAGCCTCAACTATATGCTATAATTATTTTCGACATTTTATAAAACGGAATAAATCATGCCCAAACTTTTAGGAATAGACGTCGGTTCCACCACCGTAAAGGCGGCGGTCATCGACGGAGAAAATATAATATACAGCTCCTACGTGCGCCATTTTTCGCGCGTCAAGGAAACGGTTTTGGCCGAACTCACTAAAATCGGCAAACAGTTTCCCGGCGAATATTCGGTAGCCATAACCGGCAGCGCAGGTCTGGGGCTTTCCCAGCGCAGCAACGTCGCCTTCGTGCAGGAGGTGCAGGCTGCGTTTATTGCTATACGCAAATACTATCCCCAAACGGACGTCGCCGTAGAACTCGGCGGCGAGGACGCCAAAATAATATTCGTTACGGGCGGCACCGAACAGCGCATGAACGGCAGTTGCGCAGGCGGCACGGGCGCGTTTATCGACCAAATGGCAACCCTTTTGAATATCACCGTTGAGGAGATGGACAATCTGGCGCTCAAAGCCGAAAAGACCTATCCAATAGCCTCCCGTTGCGGCGTGTTTGCAAAATCGGATATCCAGCCCCTTTTAAACCAGGGTGCAAAAAAGGAGGACATTTCCGCCTCTATTTTCCAGGCGGTTGTTGACCAAACGGTATCCGGATTGGCGCAGGGGCGCAAAATAAAGGGACGGGTGCTGTTTTTGGGCGGTCCTCTCTATTTTTTAAAGGGTCTGCGCAAGGCCTTTAAAACAACCCTGCACCTTGCCGATGAGGACGCAATCTTTCCCGAAAACGCCCCCTGTTTTATGTCCATAGGCGCGGCGCTCTATGCAAAAAACGTGGAGGCGGAAGATATAAATTCCGTCATTGCAAAAATTTCCGCGGCAAAGGGTAGCGACGATATAATAACGGGCAAACCCCTCTTCGACAGCAAGGAGGAGTACGCCGATTTTGTAAAACGCCACCGCGCCACCGATTTGCAATTTACCGACATAGCCACCTACACGGGCGACTGCTACATAGGCATTGACTCCGGCTCCACAACGACCAAGCTCATGGCAATCACGCCCGACTTCAAAATTTTGTGGTCTCACTACCAATCCAACAACGGCCAGCCCCTCGATATTGTCATAAGCAGGCTCAAAGAGTTCATCAAGCTCGGCGGCGGCAGGGTACATATTGCGGGCAGTGCGGTTACGGGCTACGGCGAGGACCTCATAAAGAGCGCAATAAAGGCCGACTTCGGCATAGTTGAAACGGTTGCCCACTTCAAGGCCGCCCTACATTTCAACCCCAAAGTGGATTTTATTATAGATATAGGCGGTCAGGATATAAAGTGCTTTAAAATCAAGCACGGCGCAATCGACTCCATAATGCTCAACGAGGCATGTTCTTCTGGTTGCGGTTCGTTTATCCAGACATTTGCCCGCGCCATGGGCATGGAAATAGATAAGTTCTCGCAGGAGGGCTTGTACGCCAAACATCCCGTGGAGCTTGGCTCGCGCTGTACCGTGTTTATGAACAGCGCGGTAAAGCAGGCGCAAAAAGAGGGCGCGGGAGTGGACGATATTTCCGCCGGGCTTTCGTCGTCGATAGTCAAAAACGCAATATACAAAGTAATCCGCGCGTCCAGCGCAGACGAACTCGGCCAGAACATAGTGGTGCAGGGCGGCACATTTTTAAACGACGCCGTACTCCGCTCGTTTGAACTGGAAACGGGCAAAAACGTTATACGTCCGGGCATAGCTGGGCTTATGGGCGCCTTCGGCGCGGCTCTGTACGCCATGGAAAATATGCAGGGCGAAAGTTCAACGCTCTCTTTGGAAGAGCTTGAAAACTTTACATATACTTCGCAGTCGGCAAATTGCCACGGTTGCACTTCCAATTGCAGCGTAAACTTTATACGCTTCAACGACGGCAGAAAGTACGTTTCGGGCAACAAGTGCGAACGCGGCGCGGGTTTAAAGCCCGTTTCCACCGAGTACGATATCTACTCCTACAAGCAGTCAAGGCTTATAGACAGCATACACGGCAACCCCGGCAAAATGGGCAGGGTGGGAATACCGTTGCAACTCGGCATGTACGAGCAACTTCCACTGTGGGCGGGCTTCTTTGAAAGTCTTGGTTTTCAGGTGGTATTATCCGAAAAATCCTCCCGCAACCTCTATTTCAAGGGTCAGCATACAGTGGCGTCGGACACGGCGTGCTATCCCGCCAAACTCATGCACGGGCATATAGAGAGCCTGTTGGATATGGGCGTAGACTTTATCTTCATGCCCTGCGAAAGTTACAATATCGACGAACACTGTTCCACAAACCACTATAACTGCCCCGTTGTGGCGTATTATCCGGAGCTTTTAAAGGCAAACAACGAGCGTTTGACCGATAAAAACTTTATAATGCCCTACATAGATTTGAATATGGAAAAGTCCACCGTGAACAAACTGCACGCGGTGTTCAAAAAATATCGTTTTACAAAAAAACAGATACAAAACGCCTTAAAGGAGGGCTTCGAGCGCCTTCAAAGCTATCATGCCGACGTTAAGGATAAGGCCGACGAAATTTTATGGAAGGCCACCGAAACGGGCAAGCAGATAATAGTTTTGGCGGGCAGACCCTATCATCTGGACCCCGAAATCAACCACGGCATAAACAAACTTCTCACCTCGCTTAACCTTGCCGTACTCTCCGAGGACAGCATATTTGAAAAGAGCGAGATTGTAAAGGTCAATGTTCTCAACCAGTGGACATACCATGCCAGACTGTACAGGGCGGCAAACTTTGCCTGCTCGCGCAAAAACGTAAACCTTGTCCAACTCGTGTCCTTCGGTTGCGGGCTGGACGCAATCACAACCGACGAAGTCCGCTCCATAATGGAAAAGAACGGCAAGCTCTACACGCAGATTAAAATAGACGAAATCAACAACCTCGGCGTAGTAAAAATCCGCCTTCGCAGCATGCTTGCGGCAATAGAGGAGGCGGAAAAGCACAAATAACCATGGAAGAAATACGCGACTACACAAACGACTATCCCAAGTGGGACAAGTCTATGAAATCCACATATAAAATTCTCGTGCCCGATATGCTCCCCTGGCACTTCCTCATAATACAGGAAGTTTTAAAGTTAGAGGGATATGATATCGAAGTGCTCAAAAACGAGAGCCGTGCGGTGATAGACGAGGGCTTAAAGCACGTCCACAACGACACGTGCTATCCCTGCCTTTGCGTGGTGGGGCAGTATATCAACGCCTTAAAGAGCGGGAATTACGATTTGAACCGCACTGCGCTCATGATAACGCAGACGGGCGGCGGTTGCCGCGCCTCCAACTATATGCCCTTAATCCGCAAGGCAATAAAAACGGAGTTCCCGCAGGTGCCCGTAGTTTCGGTCAATTTTTCGGGGCTGGAAAAGGACAGCTCCTTTGAAATAAGTACCAAACTGTTTATCAAACTTGCCTATTCCATAGTCTACGGCGACACTATAATGTGGTGCTACAACCAAACCAAGCCGTACGAAGAGGAGCCGGGCGCGGCGGACAGCGCCCGCGACAAAGCCGTGAGCTATGTTGTGGACAAGTTCAAAAACGGCGGCTATTCCAAATACAAAAAAATCAACAGGCGGCTCATAGACATATTTGCCGGAATCGGGCGCAAAAAAGAGCAAAAAGTAAAGGTGGGAATAGTGGGCGAAATTTACGTAAAATACTCCCGCCTCGGCAACAACGATTTGGAAAAATTTTTACTTTCGGAAAATTGCGAGCCGGTAGTTCCCGCCCTTTTGGATTTTGTGTTATATTGCATGGTAAACGTAGTAAACGACGGCAAGCTCTACGGCCACAGCAAATTCAAAGCATTTATATATAACGTCGTTTATAAATTTGTCCACCGCATGCAAAAAAATATAATCAAGGAATTTCAAAAAGAGGGCACGTTTATGCCCGTCCACGACTTTGAGCATCTCCGCCGATGCGCCGATAAAGTTCTCAACCAGGGCGTAAAAATGGGCGAAGGCTGGCTTATTCCGGCGGAAATGGCGGCTCTTGCCGAAACGGGAGTGCCCAACATAGTCTGCACCCAACCTTTTGGATGCCTGCCCAACCACATAGCGGGCAAGGGCGCAATCCGCACCTTAAAGGAGTTGTATAAAGACGAAAACATAGTTGCGGTGGACTACGACCCCTCGGCAACGAAGGTAAACCAGGAAAACCGTATAAAGCTCATGCTTGCCACGGCAAGGGAAAACAATGGACAAATAAAAAATTAACGTCAAAGCAACCCGAATTTCTGTGAAATTAAACACTCAATATAATAAAAGAGTCAAGCTTTTGTGCCTGGCTCTTTTTTCTTTAAGGTGGGTGAATTATTATAATAATTCACATTTACATGTCGTATTTTCAGTGGTTTTCAGTCCAGAATTATCTCTACTGTTTCGATATCAAACAGTTCAAGGTTGAAATTTAAAGACAGCACACCGTTTATAACAGGCACGTCGAAAATTTTAAGATCGGGTACCGAAGACGCTTCCAATATATCGAATATAACGCTGGCGTTGTCGGAATAATAGTCGAGGTGCGGTTTACCCATCGATATCCATTTGGCATACGGGCAACCGTGTTCCGAATCCATTATAAACATCTTCACCGTAGCATGCGAATAGGGCAGGTTATGTATTTTAAAATGCACTATCCGCTTTTTTCTTTTTTCGAAAAGAGAATAAGGATCAAACTCGGGGCTTTTTAAAACCTCTGCTTTTGCCGACGCCGGGTGTTCGTAATTATACAGCAACAGACGGTAATAATCCGACTGTTCTCCGCGCGTCGACAATATATAGCCGTCGCCCCTGTCCGTTATATACCGCTGGATATACGATAGATAACGCAACGCCTGCGCCGTGCCTTTGGGTATACCGTTTTTGAGATACATTCCCGTCGAGCCGAAAAATAAAGAGGGCGCGCGGTCTGCCTCGTCGCCGTCGCTTAACTTCCAATAGCAGAGCGATTTCAGCAAATGCAGGTTTTCATTATAATTTTTAAGATAGTAGTTTGCCGAAAATTGTGTATCGAGAACGGGATGGGAATCGGTAATGGTGTAGTTAAACGCCATAACGTAAATATCAAGCATATACCCGTTGTCGTTCAGAAAGTTTTGCAGGTTATTCAGCAATCTGTTCATCAGGCTCGCATCGGAAGAAATTTCGTTGTCGATAATTTCCCTGTAAGCCATGTCGGGGTTGTCCTTTACCTCTATTACTTTCCAGTTTATATTCGGGAAAAATTTTATCGACAGAAGGTCGGGGAAGCAGTTGTTGTATTTGCTCCATTGCAAATAATTTTTAAGATATCCCATATTCAGTGAAGGGTAAATTTCGGGTGAAGATACTATCAAATCTTCCGAGATTTCTTTTACTGCGGTATAGGAAGTTTTATAGAACAGGAAGAACGACAGCTCGTCGGTAAATCCCAAATGTTTATTGTTCGAGTCAAGCTGTACCCACGGCAAATAAATCCATTTGGAAATCTCTGCAATTCCGTAGCGTGATATTACATGGTTCAAAAAATTTGTTATAAGCTGGTGCCACTCGTCGTAGTGCGCAGGCTCGCAGATATAATACCCGTCCTGAAAGACAACGCTTTTATCCCTTGTTAATGCTTTGGGCATGTAGGTAAATGACAACACGGGTCTCAGTTTTACAGAAAGCAAAAAATCCAAAACCTCGTCAATCATCGTGTATTTGAATTGCAACCGTCCGTTTATATCGCGCGAACAAAAGGAGAGTGCGTCGCTGAAAATGCCCCTTATGTACGCATACCGGAAGGGAAAAGTGTTTTGAACATCTTTTATAATCGACTGAATGTCTCTAAGCAATACGTCCGTCGCCGGGCCTATCCCCAAAATTTCGCTGGAAGGATTGCTGTCAAGAACCAACTTGCTTTCTGCGGTGTAATCTACGTTAATAAAAAATTCATCACCGTCGCACGGGGAAAGCTGTTCTATCCCCAATGAATCAATTATACCGTTCAGTTCTTTGTCGTCCTGAATCGTCTGAATCCGCATTGCGCCGTGCTGTTTTCTCGTTTCGTTTGGCAACGCATGCATAACTTTTTTAAAAGCGCGGATATAGGCGTGATTATTGGGGAAACCGTGCTTGTAGGCAATATCAACTATATTTTCGTTCGTTTCGGTCAGGTCGTACATCGAATGATTAATACGTAGCTCATCATAAAAATCCGCAAAAGTCTTTCCTACGCTTTCTTTAAAGAGTTTGGAAAGGTAGGGGACGGACATATGGAACCGGTCCGCAATATCGTTAAGCAAAAGATTGTCGCCGTAGTTTTTCTCAATAAAGTCGACGATTTCGTTTATTTTGGAGCTTTTGATTTTTGCCAATGCGGCAGCGCTTGAAAAATTTTCAACCAGCTCGTCAAAAATCTCATATGCAAAAGAATAAGCCTTAGCCTGCGTCAAGGTGGTTTTAAGTTTAACGGTTTTGATTATGCTTGCCCGTAGCGGTAAAAATATATCTTTTGTATTGTTTTTTGACGAGTTGCAATCAAAGTATATGGATTTATACTTTGCATCAAGATTTAAAAGGGACCGGTCTACCGTAACGGCGAGAGTGAGTGCGTCCGGGCATCTCACCGTACATAAATCCTGCGGATTGACGGCGAGTATGTCGTTCGGAGCAAGAGATACGGGAAAGCTGTTTAAAGTAATCCTCGAATGGCCGCGCAGATTCAGCAATACCGTTATGTTTTCGCTCGGATAAATAGGTAGGACTCTATCCCTTATCAATGAAATTTTAATCGGCGGAATGTGTACCAATGTATCCATGGCTATATTTTATCATGCCTTATGTGAAATGTAAAGGGTTTTTTATTGAATGTTTAATTTTTAATTATTATTTGGACGAATAGTGTGGCAATTTTAATTTAAATGTTATTTGTTACAAAACATTGTGAATTTTATTCATAAAAAAATGCAACATTTTGGTTAAAAAAGCAATTTACTCACGGGGGGGGGTAATGATATTATTTTAATCGCAGAGTACAAAAGGCTATAAATTATCAAATTTATAAAAAAATTATAAGGAGAAATTTAAAATGAACAAAAAGATTTTCAAGACTTTGGGTTCTTTGCTTGCGGTAGGCGCGCTTGCGGTAACCTTTGCCGCTTGCGGCGGCGATAACGGCGGCAATGGTGGCGGCGGCAATGGTGGCGGCGGCGGAACAACTCCCCCAGCAACCACTAAAACGCACGACCAAATTACCCATGTAATTACCGGCTCGGACGGTACAACGCAACACCACAACTTCGTGGACGGCAAGTGCACCATGTGCGACCAGACTACCAGTTTCAGGCAGGACGCCATGTACAAGTCTGCCGACATACTTCTTACCGAGCAGTCCCAACAGGGCACGGTTGAATGTGTATGGTACAAGACAAGGGCATACGGCGTAGAGGAGAAATTCAAAGACAAGCAGGACAAAAACGGCAAGAAATATGACGGCTCTCCCCTCTGGATTTACAAGAGATGCTGGGTATATCTGCCTTACGGGTACAGCAAAGAGGACACTACCAAAAAGTACAACGTAATGTACATGATGCACGGCGATAAGCTCAACGAGGGATATTGGTTCGGTAAAGGTTCCTATGAGGCCGACAGATCTGCTTATACCTATGGTTACGGTACGGAAAATGTTCTTGACTATCTTGCCGAGAAAGATCTCTGCGAGGACACCATATTCGTCGGCGTTACTATGTATCAATACTACACCGGCGAAGCAAAGACGGCTAACGAAAGGGACGACGTAAGCAAGTTTGTCGGCGGCACAGGGGAACAGCAGAACGTTTACAGCGGCTATATTTCAGATGATGAAGGCGACAAGGTTGACTTTGACTTCGGCATAGGCCAAAGCGGCGAAGGGCAGGACTCCGAAATCTGGAAAGAGTGGAAGTATCACCTTATGCCCACCATCGTATCCAAGTATAACACATATACGGACGCTTCTTCCATAAAGGATAAGATGGCCGACGAAGAGAATCATGGCTTGACCGAAGAGGACGACGCTGAATTCTTCACCGCCTGCAAAGCGGCAAGAGGGCACGTTGCATACACCGGCCTTTCCCGCGGCGGCGGTTCGGTTAACAGTATAGTCGGCAACGCCCTTGAATATGTATCTTATTTTGCATATGAAAGCGCATTTATGCCCGGCGAAGCTCAATTAGCCAATATGAAGGCTAAGGCTACAACCTATCCCGTAAACTACTTATTCATAAGCTGCGGCTCGCAGGAAGGTCCACAGGGTTCCGACGCCAATATGCTTAAAATAAGGGACGCTATGGGCTGGACAAATAACGAAGGTTCGGATATAGCCCACGGCGACAGAATAGAATTTATTCAGGTTAACGGCACGGCTCATAACTATGCAACTTGGATAACCAACCTCTTCAACTTTGCACAGGTAGCTTTCAAGGCTCCTGCGGCAAAATAAATAAAATCAAAAAAATTTTTTAAGGAGTTTTTTAACATTATGAAAAAGTCAAACATTTTAAAACTTATCGTTGTTGCGGCAATAGCTTGCGTAACGGTATTGGCCTGCATTGCATTTGCCGCATGCGGCGGAGACAAGAAGGCCGAGCTTGTGGGTACGTATAAGGAATACCATACCACCAACCATAACACCTCCGGCGGGTCGCCCGAAGCTATGCAACTTGGCTATCAGCATGAATACACGCTTGAGCTTTACAGCGACAACTCCTACAAGATGGAGTACAACGCTTTCTATGCTATTGCGCAGATGACCGGTAACAGTAACAGAACGGTTATACAGTACGGTACATATACCGCGGGCGAAAGTTCCGAAGAGGGCACTGCCGTTTACAATTTGAGCGCTCCTACCAGAATAGTATTTTTCGCAATGTACGGCGGCTCCAACGGCGCTCCCACCCAAGTTACCGCTTATGCCGATACAGATAACTGGGCAAGTTGCTCTCCCTTGGACGAAAGCGGATTCTTCAGCTATACGCTTACTTCCCGTTCCACTATGGAAACATATGAAACCGCAAAACAGTTTTTAAACACCATCGGCCGCGAGTACAAAGTTACCGTTCAGACCGGCGAACTTCACCGCATGACGGTTGAGGTTACCAGCAACGGCGGCAAGAACATCAACGGTTATGACAATATAATTGTTTCCGACGAAAAATAAGTCGAAGTTTTGGAACAGTGTAGCTAAATTATGAAAAGTATTTCGGTGATCAAAAAAATTTCGGTATGCCTTGCCGGTGCGCTCGCTGTCTTTTCGGCGGCCGCACTGGCGGCATGCAACAACGAAGAGCAGGAAACGCCTGTTGTAAAGAGCGGCGTTGCTGTTTGCAATGCAATAGAGGGCATTGAAAAGACGGAATACGTGTTCTGCGTATCCAAAAAGTCGGGGAAGGCCCAAACTTATCTGAACGCAATCAACGCCGCCATAGCTTCTACCGACGTCGACGCCCTTATGACGAAATATCTGAACCGGCAGTCGATGTCTATGACCTACTTCCTCGGCGAGCTGACTATAGAAAATAAAACAGGCGATCCGATAAATATCTATACCGGAGTTTGCAGTCCCTACCAGTTTCCCGGGGCGTTCGGCAGCAGCGTCGACGGCGTTGATATGTACCTTATGGTGAAGGTGGCAAACGCACTTGAAATGCACCCTGTATTCAACGATTGGGGTTATGTGGCTGCATACAATGCAGTTAAAAACGGTACGGGGGATATATTGGCCACGGCTGTGGCAAAGACCCCCGAAGTTGAGGCGGACTTCTATATAAGCGACGTCTATTCGACGGGTTATCAGCAGATAGTTTCCGACAAGAACGAAGCGTTTAAGTCGGTTTCGCAACTTAAAGGCATGAGAATAGCCGTTATAGAGGGTCGTCCGGGAAAAACGATAATCGAAGAGGCTATTGCAAACGGCGAGCTTAAAGACAGCGGTGCGGAACTTATGGTTTACGATACCGACGCCGAGGCCTATGCCGCTTATGAGGTGCAGGGATGCGATGTGGTTGTGGCAGACGAGTATTCCGCAAAAGCTATGTTAAAGTCAAGATAGAACATTGTATGTATTTTTATGTACAGTTCATTTTTTCTCCATATAGAATCTGTGTCGAAGATTTTCTTCACAGATTCTTTTGGCAGAAAGGGAAAATTATCTATTTATCAAAAGGATAAGTATATGAAGAAAAATATTTTACTTGTGCTTGTTGCCATCGTATGCGCGCTTTGCTGTGCGTTCGGATTCGCGGCTTGCAATAACGGCGAAGAAACGCCGCCCGCCCCGGCAGTAAAGCCCAAACATACGGGCAAACTCGCCGAGGGATACGTGGAGAAATACGACGACTTTACGGGCGTTATACATTGGGTAAAAAACGAAAGTACGGGTTTTGAGATTTATTCGAGAATCTATCGCCCCAAAGATTTTGACGAAACCAAAAAATACCCCCTGCTTATCATGTGCCACGGTTTCAATGCCCATTCGCAGGACGGTAATTCCACTATGGTTTCAAACACCGTAGCGCAGGGCATTGTGTGCGTCACGTTCGATTTCTGCGGCGGCGGAACCGTTTTGAACAACAGCGAAGGCAAAACTACGGACATGTCCGTTCTTACCGAAATCTCCGACCTTGAAACAATTATCGCCGAGATGCAACAAACGAGCTATATCGACACGTCTAAAATTGCTTTATACGGACAGAGTTTCGGCGGCATGGTGGCCTCGGTCACGGCGGCAAGGCACAACGACGAGGTTGCCGCGCTTATGTTGCAGGCTCCCGCAATAGGCTTTGCGGACAGAGGCGGTTATACCTCCAAGGACGAGATTCCCGAAACGTCTATCCTCAACTATATGAAAGTCGGCAAGAAGTTCTTCCTCGACGCGTGGGATTTCGATTCATGGAGTGAAATCGGCAACTATAAGAAAGACGTGCTCATAATGTACGGCACCGGGGACGACATGGTAAGCCGCGATACCATTGACCGGGCAAGTGAAATTTACGGGGAAGAGCATTGCACCGTATGTATAGTGGAAGGCGCTCCCCACAGTTTCAGCAATGAAGATTATCGCAAGGTCTTTGACGATATGAACAACTTTTACGTTAAAACGGGGCTTATAAGCAAAGCGTCCTGATTTAACGGTCACAAATTTTTAAAAATTATTATGAAATGCAATTCTTTAAAAAATAAAGGAGATATGCTGTATGGAATTTGAAAATCGCGAATTGATTTTTAAAGCGTCTCATATGCATAAGGCGTTTGGGCCTACCATCGCGCTTAAAGACGTCGATTTCGAATTGCACCGCGGCGAGATAAGGGGACTGATCGGTGAAAACGGTTCGGGCAAGTCCACGATAATGTCCATTGCCGCAGGCATGCAAACGGCGACCTCCGGCGAAATGTTTTATAAAGGTCAGCCTTGGGCGCCCAAGAGCATGCTTGAAGGGCAAAACGGCGGCATTGCAATGATTTTGCAGGAGTCGAACACCATTCCCGGCGTAACGGTTGCCGAAAATCTGTTTGCCGGCCGTGAAAAAGAATTTGCCAGGTTTGGTTTTATCAACATACTTAAAATGTATAAGGCCGCCGACGCAGTTCTTGCAAAATTCAACATAACCGCGTTTAAGGGCAGTACTAAAATCAACACTTTGAGCTTTGAAACGAGAAAACTTATCGAAATTATCCGCGCCATGGAAAAAGATCCGGAAATTCTGGTTGTCGACGAAACGACTACGGCCTTATCGTTCGACGGCCGCGAGATACTTTACGGTATAATCAAAGATATGGCGGAAAAGGGTAAGGCTGTCGTATTTATCTCGCACGACCTCGACGAGATAATGGATAAATGTACCCATGTAACCGTTCTCCGCGACGGCGAGATTATAGACACGCTTGAAAAGAAGGATTTCGACGCAAAGAAAATTTCAACTCTTATGGTCGGCCGCGATATCGGCGACGCGTACTACCGCGACGATTTCGAAGCGACTGCGGGCGAAGAGGTCGAGCTTGAGTTCAAAGACGTTACTTATCAAGGCATAAAAGATTTCAATTTGCAGGTTCACAAGGGTGAAATTGTAGGCATAGGCGGGCTTTCCGACTGCGGCATGCATATAATCGGGCAACTTGCTTTCGGCGCAAGGAAACCCTCTGCTGGCAGCGTGGAAAGGAGGGGCAAACCCGTCAAATCGCCTTCCAAGGCAATAAAATCGGGTATAGGTTATGTATCCAAAAACAGGGATACCGAAGCGCTTATGCTCGAGGCGCCCATAAAAGCAAATATTTTGTTGCCTTCGTTGGACAGGATATCTAAATTCACTTTTATAAGTCCCAGAACGGAAAACGAAATAGTGGAGCAGGAAATTAAGAATTTATCCATCAAATGCCACAATTCTGGTATGTACGTTTCCAAACTTTCGGGCGGCAACAAGCAAAAGGTTTCGTTCGCAAAATGGACGGCGGCAAAATCGGACGTGATTATAATGGATTGCCCCACGCGAGGCGTAGACGTTGCGGTTAAGCAGGCAATGTACAAAATTATAAACGACATGAAAAAGTCCGGCAAAGCCATACTTTTGATAAGCGAGGAAATGGCCGAGCTTATAGGTATGTCGGACAGACTGATTGTCATGAAAGACTTTAAAATCTCACACGAGTTCGAACGTTCAAAAGATCTTAAAGAAACGGATATAATCGAATACATGCTTTAAGGAGACGAAAAATGAAAAATAAAGAAGATAAAGTAGAAAAAATCGAATCGACCCCTGCCGCAGATGGAGATTTAAACAAGTCTTCGGGCGGCACAGCCGTTGCCCAAAAGACGGGTTTTGTGCAAAAAGTCGTAAACGCTTTCAAAAATTTCTTCACGCGTGAGCACCTGAAAGAATTTTTAAGAAACCATATTTACGACATATGCGCGTTGGGCGGCCTTATTATCTGCCTTATAATCTTTACAATCGTTCCCGGACGTCATCCCAGAGACGGAAAACTTCTTTTATGGCGTCCGCAAACAGTTAAGGCTTTAATATCGCAGGTCAGCGTATATTTCATTCTCGCCATAGGCGCGGTATTCATCTACCTTATGGGCTGTATGGATATATCGGTCGGCTATCAGGTGGGCGTATTTGCGGCGGTATTCATCATAGTTGCCAATTTAAGCAATCTGTTTGTTGCGCTTTTGGTAATACTTATCATGGGCATTGCCTGTGCAATCTTCAACGCATATGTTGGCGCATACGTCAAACTTCCCACGGTAATGAGTTCGGTTATTTTGATGCAACTCTTTAACGGCGTGCTGTTATCGATGTACGGAGATAAGGGGGTGAATTCGTATTCACTGACTATGGATCTTCAAGCCGTTGTGGGTTCGACTTGGTTCAGGGTAATCGCGCTTGTTACGCTTGCCTTAATTGCATTCTATTTCTTAACATTTACCAAAGTCGGAAAGAGGAGCAGGGCGATAGGCACAAACAAACGAGCGGCAGACTTGGCGGGCGCTAATCTGCTTGCGACCAGAATAGTCTGCTACATTATATTCTCTTTATTCCTTTGTTTCGGCGCGGTTATGCTCATTTCAAGAAGCAACAGCGTTGCGTCGGCGGATACCACGTCCTACCAGATGGATATCATGATTATGCTTCTTATGGGCGGTATGCCGCTTTCCGGAGGCATGAAGGGCAAACTCTTTAACGCTATAGTCGGTACGTTCACCTACGTCCTTTTAAATATGGGGCTTACCCTGTGCGGAGTTGAGGTGGCATACATTATGCTGGTTAAATCCGCGGTGTTCGTAACGATCGTATGCTTGACCTGCAGAAAACCCGGCAACCTGTTGCCGAGATAAATAAAATTTATTTTAGGAGATAATAAAAAATGAAAAAATCTATTTTAAAGAAGATAGGCGCAATTCTCTTAACGGCGGCTGTAGCGGGCTCGGTTGGCGCCCTTGCCGCATGCGGCGGCGAAGGCGGCGGTGGCTCTGGCACCGGCGGTGGTGGCAGTTCCAGCCAGTACGGCGGCAAAATTTTCATCGGCGTCCAGCAGACACGCGGCAACACCTATGAAGCTATGTGCAAATTCCTCGACGCTTTAAAGCCGGAATTGAATTTCGACTACCAGATAGCGCAAATGAGCTATTCGGATGACAGTAACCTCACGCTTATAGAAAACGCAATCATGAAAGGCGCAATCGGTATTATAACTATGACCGAGATGGAAATGGGCACCACGCAACAGGTTATTGAGCTATGCGAAGAAGAAGGCGTATACTATGCGGGCTATATGTCCGACTTCTGGAAGACTTCTGCCACGCCGACAACGGGCAAAGCACCCAAAGACAGCCAATATTACCTCGGATCTGTCTCCGACGGCGAGCTCGACACCGAGACTACGGCAAAGTGGCTTTTTGAAGCCGTTAAAGAATCTCCGTACAGGAAGATAGTTTTAACACGCTCTCCCGAGTATGCATATCCCCGTTCCGTCGAGTCTGCAAAAACGTTCAAAAAACTCGTAGACAAGTACAACGAGGAAAACGAGGATGATTTTGAATTGTGGACGGAAGGCACCGACGGTCCGGCTTTCAAATTGGATTACGGCCTTCCTGCGACGTTTGCACCCCAATTGACAAAATGGCAACAGTGGGGCGGTAATGACCTTGCGCTGGTCGGCCTCAACTACTGTGCGGGCACCATAATGGGTATGACCACGTACGCCGACTCGAAATTCCCCATCTTCAACGCAGGCTGGGATGACGACGTAGCCAAGCAATTCGGCGCTTTGGATGATACAAACAAGCCTGTAAAGGCCCTCTGCCAGACCCCTTGCGAGACTATAATTTATCCGCTTGTAAGAATGTTAAACGCCGTTAACGGTACCCCCTATGCAGACGAACCCACCAATCCCGATGATAAGATTATAGAGGCCAAGTACTGCCATATCGAATCCGCAAAGGATATCGAGGACGGCAAAACGCATTGCATGAATTTCAACGACGCACGCGACCTTAAATACGCTCTCATAAGCCCTGCGGAAGTAAAGGACCTCCTTGCAGCCAACGGCGGTACGTTTGCACAACTCAAATCCACTATTGCAAGCTGGGACACCGAATATATTTTAAGGCGCGAAATAAAGTAGTTTTAATAAGTTTTAAAGAGGAAAAATATGAAAGTAACCCAAAAGCAGGTTAAAAATGCATCAAAAAAGTGTGCGGCGGTTTTCGTTTTACCCGTTTTGATATATTTGATATTGATGTTTATAAGCCTGCGCAATCCTTCAAACGTATATAATATTTTCAGCGAGGCAACCATCAAACCCATATTGGTAGAAGCCTCTTACGTAACAATCGTTGCTTTGGGTATAGGCTTCCAGCTTAAATACGGAAGATTCGACTTTGCGGGCGGCGCAATCATTGTCGTATCCGCAGTTGTCGGAGGTTTACTGTCGTCCAAAATGATCGGCGAGGGCGCGGCGGTAGGTTGGCCGTTGCTTTTGTTGACCTGCGTTTTGGTTGCGGTTGCCCTTTCGGTAATAAACGCCTCTGTTTACGTATGGCTTAAAATACCAATTTCGGTATGTTCGCTTGCGCTTGCGTTTCTGTTCGAATCGATACCCGGACTTCTTTTGGGTACCAAACCCGGGCCGGAGATTCAGTTTGCCACAGGATACAATGTGCTGGGTAAAACGTATTTGGTATTGTTGCCTCTTGCCATTGCCGTCATAATATATATAGTTTACGACAAGTTTACGGTTGTAGGCAGACAATCCAAACTTTTGGCCAATAACCAGCTTTCCGCAGTCAATATAGGTATCAACGAGAAGAAGAACACGATTTATGCCTATATCGTTTCGGGAATTTTATTCGGTCTGGCAGGCGCAATCTATGCCACTAAGAGCAGGCTGGCCCCCGTAGAGGCTCCTTTGGCTACGACGGGCACGCTGTTCTCCAACATCATCCCTTCGCTTGTGGGTCTTTTCCTGTCACGCTGGATTGACGACAGTGCAGGCACGTTTATAGGCGCATTGACCATACAGATACTTTATTACGGCCTCGGCTTGCTCGGAGTTAAAAACGGCGGCTTAAAGCTGTTCTATGCCGGTTTCCTTGCCATATTTATCTTTATAAGCGGTTTCTGGGATCAGATTTGGATTTTTCTTAAAAATCTATTTAAGAAAATTACGCAAAAACTTGCTCCAAAAGTAAAAAGTCAATAACATGGCAGGGGCAATCATAGGGATATGATTGCCCCTGTTTTAAAGCCTTACAACGCCCCGGAATCGGAAGGAGGTATTCAAAATGGATCTTAAATCAAAACCTTTTTATTTAAACAACGAGGAGGCCGGATGGGTGAAAAAAACCCTTTCCGGAATGTCCACGGAAGATAAAATCAAACAACTTTTCATAGATATGGCGGCGCCGGTTCCCGAAGAAATAATTAAAAAAATAGCGGGCGAACACAAAGCCGGCGGACTGCGCTATATGAACAGGGACGGGGCTTCGGTATCAAAACTTATTTCAAGCTATCAACGTGCAAGTGAAATTCCGCTGATAGTTGCCGCCAATACCGAAGCGGGCGGTAACGGCGCATGCTCGGACGGCACGGAAGTGGGAAATGAAACCAAAATTTCGGCTACAGGCGACGTGAGATACGCCGCCGCGCTCGGAGAAATTTCGGCAAAAGAGGCAAAGGCAGTAGGCTGTAACACCCTGTTTGCGCCCATTGTCGACATCCACCGCAATTTTCGCAATCCCATAATAGCCACAAGGACCTTCGGGAGCGACGAAAAAAAAGTAGCCGAATATTCAAAAGCCTACCTGAATGCCGCCCATAAAGAGGGTGTTGCCTGCGTTTGCAAGCATTTTCCGGGCGACGGGATAGACGAAAGAGATCAACACCTTTCAAATTCGGTCAACAGCCTGTCTTGCGACGAGTGGGATAGAACGTTCGGTTACGTCTATAAGGAAATGATTGAAGCGGGCGTTGAAGGAATTATGGTGGGTCATATTCTATTGCCCGCATACGAGCGTAAATTCAATCCCTCGCTCGAAGGCAAGGCGTGCATGCCCGCAACGCTCAGCAAATATTTATTGCAGGACTTACTAAGAAAACAACTCGGCTTCAACGGGTTAATAATAACCGATGCAAGCCATATGGTGGGCATGACGGGACGTTTGCCGAGAAAAGACATAATTCCCATAGCCATAGCGGCCGGATGCGACATGTTCCTGTTTTATAACGATTACGAGGAAGATATTGCTTACGTTAAAGAAGGCATTGAACGCGGTATTTTGTCCCTTGAACGGCTTGACGAAGCCGTCACGCGCATACTTGCCTTCAAGGCGCACCTTAAATTGAATAAAACGCATACCGCCGGCGATTTGTCTGTTATCGGTTGCGAAAAACATAGAGCGGTTGCAGAGGAGGTTTCCGGCAGGGCGGTTACGCTGGTCAAATCCAACCAAACGGGCGTGTTGCCGCTGTCGCCGCAGAAATACAAAAAAATATTGTTGGTGCCGCACAACAGTTCCAATCCTTTTAATACTTACACGACGGGTAAAAAGGTTAAATATTACGAAATAGTAAAAGCCGAGCTTGAAAACCGTGGTTTTGAGGTAGAAATTTACACGCCCGTTCTTGAACAGCTTGCCCATGCCGGCGAAGAACAGACAAAGGAAATAATGGATAAGCTGTATACTTCCAAGAGCGCTATAAAAACTTTCACGCAGAAATATGACCTTATTATCCAGATGGCAAATATCCCCGGCAACGGGGTGGTGCAGAGAATAGACTTTGCGCTTACCAAAGGCAGTATAGATATACCTTGGTACGTACACGAGTTACCGGTCGTATTTGTTTCGGTAAATTCGCCGTTCCACCTGATAGACGTGCCTCAGGTACAGACATATATCAATTGCTATGACGCAAACATACATACAATGAAAGCGCTTTGCAAAAAACTGACAGGCGAAGAAAGTTTTACGGGCGTTTCACCCGTAGATGCATTCTGCGGCGGCGAAGATACAAGATGGTAAAGGAGTGAATTATGGCCAATAAATTTTTATATCCCCAAAACAGCGCGACAAGGCAGGTTGTGGATCTTTCCGGCATGTGGAAATTTGCTTTCGACTTTGAAAGCGAGGGCGACGCAAAAGACTATAAAAACGGTATTCCCGAGGGAATAATGTTGCCTGTTCCCGCAAGTTTCGCCGATTTTTTCACCGAGAAGCAGTATAAGGAATATACCGGCGATTTTTGGTACGAAACTTCCTTTTATGCCGACACGGCATGGGCGGACAGGGACGTAGATATACGTTTTTATGCCGCGGCGCACGTGGCCGAAATATATTTTAACGGGGAGAAAGTGGCATATCACCACGGCGGATTTCTGCCCTTTACTGTAAATATAAATAAACTGTTGAAATATGGCGAGTCCAACCGCATAGTCGTTAAACTCAATAACGAACTTTCCCATACAACTTTGCCTTGCGGCGAGTTCAAAGTGCTTAAAAACGGCAGAAAACTTACTACGCCGTATTTCGATTTCTTCAACTATGCCGGCCTTATCCGCCCCGTAAAACTTGTAATCACGCCCAAAAATTCCATCGTAGATATTACCGTCAACCACAGGACGGAAGGCAATACGGCCTATACCGATTACACCGTGGAAACGGTGGGGAAAGGTGAAATACAGGTGGAAGTTTTTGACGAAAGCCATCAAAAGGTTGCATGCGTTACGGGCAATAGCGGAACGGTTGAAATTAGAAACGCACATCTTTGGCAACCGCGTAACGCCTATCTGTACACATTTGAGTTTACTTTGACGAAAAACGGCACGGTTTACGATAAGTACTCTTTGGATATAGGTATCCGCACGGTAAAGGTAGAGGGCAACCGCATTTTAATTAACGGCTCACCCGTGTATTTCAAGGGTTTCGGCAAGCACGAGGACAGCGCGGTCAGCGGCAGGGGATTTAATCTTCCGTTCATAAAACTTGATTTTGAGCTGATGAAATGGATAGGCGCAAATTCTTTCCGCACCAGCCACTATCCGTACAGTGAAGAAATTTATCAACTTGCCGACAGGGAAGGATTTTTGGTTATAGACGAATTGCCTGCCGTCGGAATGTTGGTCTCCACGAGAAACGCAGTGGATGCGGCTACGGCGGCAAAGATAAAGCCCTTTTTCGAAGAAGAGATTGTGCAGACCGTTACGCTTAAAAATCATCTGAACACCCTTGAAGAGTGCATACAGAGGGATAAAAACCACGCTTCGGTAGTGGCATGGTCCCTTCTTAACGAGCCGGACACTACGGGCTCGGAAAAAGCCGTAAATTATTTTAAGACCCTTTTCGACAGGTGCGCCGAACTTGACGTGCAGAAACGTCCCCGCAGTTTTGCGCACATAATAGCTTCCCAACCGGACAAATGTATGTGTACGCATCTTACCGACTTTGTCATGCTTAACCGTTATTACGGCTGGTATCTTTTGAGCGGTTACGAAATAGAGGACGGTTTTAAAAAACTTGACGAGGAGCTTTCAAAATGGGATAAAACGGGCAAGCCCGTAATGTTTACCGAATACGGAACGGATGCGTTGCAAGGTCTGACAAGGCTTCCCGCCATTCAGTGGACGGAAAATTATCAGGAAGAATTCCTTGAAGGCTACCATAAAGTTTTCGATAAACACGCCTGCGTTATGGGTGAGCAGATCTGGAACTTCGCTGATTTCCAGACGACGGAGGGGATTTTACGCGTAGACGGCAATAAAAAGGGCATATTTACAAGGGAACGTAATCCAAAGAGCACGGCGTTCAATCTCAAAAAACGTTGGGACAGTTTGCCAACCGATTACAAAGGAAACAAATAACATGTCTTGTCCTCTTTCAATATTTAAAAAAACAAAAAAATATTTACTTTGCGTCGACAGCGACGGCTGTGCAATGGACACAATGAACATTAAGCACATAAAGTGTTTCGGCCCGAAATTTGCAGAAGTGTTCAATATAACGGAAAACGTTCAGGCCGTTCTCGACAGGTGGAACGATATTAATTTATACGAGATAACCCGCGGGATAAACAGATTCAAGGGGCTGGCACAGATTTTATGCGAGCTCAACCCCGTAGACGCAGAGTGCCTGGCTTTTAAAGAGTGGGCCGACGGTGCCAAAGAGCTTTCAGAAAGCTCCCTCAAAAATAAGATTGAAGAGGGCGGCGGAGATATTTTCGAAAGAGCGCTTTTGTGGTCGCAGCAGACCAATGCGGCGATTGTGGCGTTGCCCGCCGATGAGAAAAAGGCTTTTGAGGGCGTACGTGAGGCTCTTAAAGAAGCGCGCGCTACATTTGACATTGCTATTGTTTCTTCGGCCAATTTTGCTGCGGTGAAAGAGGAGTGGGAACGCTGTAAACTTTTGGAACTTACCGATTGCATAACTACCCAACAGGACGGCAGTAAGGCGTACTGTATAGCCGAACTCATTAAAAAAGGTTACGAACCGTCGGACGTGGTAATGGTTGGCGATGCGCAGGGCGATTTGGAGGCGGCGGAAAAGAACAGTGTTTCGTTTTATCCGATTTTGGTAAACCGCGAAAAAGAAAGTTGGCGTAACATCGGCAACGTGCTCGAAGGTTTTGTAAGCGGCAAAAAATTAGATTTCAAAGAACAATTCACAAAAAATTTTAAGTAGATGAAGATATGATTGATCTGAAAAAATCCCCATTCAATTTAAACGACGAAGATATTGCGTGGGTGCAGGACACAAAAAGCAAAATGACCCCGGATGAAAAGATAGGGCAACTTTTTGTTCCTATTGGCTATGAAACAAACCCGTCTTATCTTGAAAACGCGCTTTTACGCTATCATATAGGCGGAGTTATGTATCGCCACGGTAGCGGAAAAGAGTTGCAGGAAACTTTCCGCTACATGCAAACTCACAGCAAAGTTCCGCTACTTATAGGCGCAAATCTCGAATTCGGCGGCGCGGGCATAGCTTCGGACGGAACGTATTTCGGTAGCCAGATGTCCGTTGCCGCGACGGGCGACAGCGAACAGGCGTACCGTCTCGGAAAAATTTCGTGTTCCGAGGCCAAAGCCGTCGGTTGCAATTGGAGCTTTGCGCCCGTAGTAGATATCGATTTAAATTACCACAACCCTATAACCAATACCCGTACATATGGAAACAACGCCGACTTTGTTTTAAAATGCGGTCTGGCATATAAACGCGGTGCGGATGAGGAGGGCGTTGCGGTTGCAATAAAGCACTTCCCCGGCGACGGCGTAGACGAAGTAGACCAGCATATACTTTGTTCGGTAAATTCGCTTACGTGCGAGGAGTGGGATAAAACTTACGGCAAAGTATACAAGGGACTTATAGACGCCGGCGTTATGACAGTAATGGTGGGGCATATCGCCCAGCCGGCGTATGAAGAGCAGATAAGCGGCCAAAAGAAAAATATGCTTATACCTGCCACACAATCTCCGGCTTTGCTTAAAGGACTTTTAAGGGAAAAACTCGGCTTTAACGGCGTTATAGTTACGGATTCAACCTGCATGGTGGGATTCGGCGTAGTAAATCCAAGGCGCGTCAGCGTGCCGTACGCAATAGAAAGCGGTTGTGATTTGTTTCTTTTCAATAAAGATTTGGGCGAAGATTTCGCCTATATGAAGGCCGGTTACGAAAGCGGGATTTTGTCCGAAAAGCGGCTTGACGAAGCGTTGACGCGTATTCTTGGAATGAAGGCGGCGCTGGGATTAAATAAAACAGACAGGACTAAAATAGTTCCCGGTGATACCGCGCTTGAAATTTTGAATAATAAGACGCATAGGGCTTGGGCAAAAGAATGTGCGGATAAGTCGGTTACCCTTGTAAAGGATACACAAAACGCTTTGCCTCTCAGTCCCAAAAAGACAAAAAAATTATTGCTTGAAGTTTTAGGCGAAAATCCGTCGAGTGGACACATTGAAAAAACATATAAGGAGTTGCTTGAAAGGGCGGGATTTTCGGTGTCGGTGTATAGGCGCGAAGATTTCGGCAATATGGATTTCAGTGTTGAAACATTTAAAAGAAAGTACGACGCCGTGCTGTATGTAGGTAACATGCAGAATGCTTCCAATCAAGTAACAAACCGCTATCAGTGGTATACGTTTTTCGGAAACGGTAATAACTGCCCGTGGTTCACGGCGGAAGTGCCGGTGGTTTACATAAGCCACGGCAATCCCTATGCGCTGTTGGACGCACCCCAAATAAGGACGTACATCAACGCCTATTCCAACCATGACGATGCAATAAAAGCGGCGGTGGAAAAACTTTTGGGGCGGAGTCCTTTTACGGGCGTAAGTCCCGTAGACCCTTTCTGCGGTAAAGAATATCTTAAATACTGAGGAACTGAAAATGAAGAAGGCGTTTATTTTTGATTTGGACGGCGTTTTGTGCTTTACGGATAAGTATCATTATGAGGCGTGGAAGACGGTTGCCGATAAACTTTGTATACCTTTCGACGAAAGTGTCAACGATAGGCTTCGCGGCGTGTCCAGAATGGAGAGTTTGGAAATAATTTTGTCTTTGGGAGATAAAACTTATTCCGAAGAAGAAAAGATTAAATTTGCGGAAGAAAAGAACAGTGTTTACCGTAAATTACTTGAAAACATGACACCCTCCGACGTATCGAATGAGGTACGCCGAACATTGGAAGAACTCAAAAGTCGCGGCTACAAACTTGCCGTAGGCTCCTCGTCAAAGAATACATCGCTCATACTCGAAAAGTGCGATTTAAAAAAATACTTCGACGCCGTTTCCGACGGCAACAATATAAAGTATTCCAAACCCAATCCCGAGGTGTTTCTTAAAGCGGCGGAATTTCTCGGTTTAAAAAGTCAGGACTGTTACATAGTCGAAGATGCGGAAGCAGGTATTGATGCGGGCAAAGCCGGCGGCTTTGTTACAATTGGCATAGGTTGCGCCGCATGCTACGAAAAAACAGATATCTCTATAAATACTTTTAAAGATATATTATTAACGGCCGTTTAAAGCCGGATTAAATCAATCAAGGAGGTTAAAGTTATGAAAATGACGTTCAGGTGGTACGGGGAGAAGGATTGCATACCTTTGAACTATATCAAACAGATACAGGACATGACGGGCGTGGTTACGGCCGTATACGATGAACCTGTGGGTGCGGTTTGGGGTATGGACAAGCTGTTACATCTTAAAAAACTGTGTAATGATGCAGGGTTGGAGATGGAAGTTATAGAGTCCGTGCCCGTGCACGAGGATATTAAACTCGGTAAACCCACAAGGGATAAATACATAGAAGCGTACAAGCAAAATATAATCAACTGCGGCAAGGCGGGCGTCAAGTGCATCTGCTATAACTTTATGCCTGTATTCGACTGGTTCCGCACCAATTTATACTATAAGCATACAGACGGAGCCACTTCGCTTTCATACAGCGAAGAGGACTTTGCCAAACTCGATAAACACAACTTGCGTTTGCCGGGTTGGGATGAAAGCTATACGCCCACAGAACTGAACGGGTTGCTGAAAGAATACGAGGGTATGACTCACGAAAAGCTGTTTGATAACTTTGTATACTTTTTAAAAGCAGTTATGCCCGCGTGCAACGAGGCGGACGTAAATCTTGCCGTTCATCCCGACGATCCTCCTTGGGATATATTCGGTTTGCCGAGGATAGTCGGCCGCGAAGAAGACTACGACAAGCTGTTCAAAGCCGTGCCCGACAAACACAACGGAATAACCTTCTGCACGGGTTCTTTGGGTGCAGGCAGATTCAACGATTTGCCCAGGATGGCGGCAAAATATGCAGACAGGATATACTTTGCGCATTTAAGACAGCTGAAATACACTTCCGAAACCGACTTTTACGAAAACGGTCATATGACGGACTGCGGAAACGTGGACATATATGCGATAGTAAAGGCTTTGGAGGAAAACGGCTTTAACGGATATCTCAGACCCGACCACGGCAGAAACGTGTGGGGCGAGGATGCAAAACCCGGTTACGGACTGTTTGACAGGGCTATGGGAGCTGCATATCTCAGCGGATTATTCGAAGCAGTAAAAAAGGATTTACAAAACAAATAAGGAGATTAAAAATGAAATTACCTTTTAGCGTTAATTTAAAAGACAAAGTGGTAGTAATAACAGGCGCGGCGGGCGTGATATGTTCTCATCTAGCAAAGGCTATTGCTCAATGCGGCGCAAAAGTGGCGATTCTTGACAGAGACGCGGAGAAGGCGCAGGAGTTTGCCGAAACGTTGGTTGCCGAAGGCTATAAGGCAAAGGGATTTGAGGCCAATGTGCTTATAAAAGAATCTCTCGAAAAGTGTCACGATGAAGTTTTAAAAACTTTCGGTAAGTGCGACATTTTGATCAACGGCGCCGGCGGCAACAATCCGCGGGCCACGACCGACAACGAGTATGCCGAGCTTGGCGACGAAACAAAGGGAATTAAAACCTTCTTCGATTTAGAACAGTCGGGCGTGGAGTTTGTGTTCAATCTCAACTTTATCGGCACGCTCTTGCCTACGCAGGTGTTCTCCAAGGATATGGTAGGTAGAAAAGACTGTAACATATTAAACATTTCGTCTATGAACGCATATACCCCGCTCACCAAAATCCCCGCATATTCGGGCGCAAAGGCGGCAATATCCAACTTTACGCAGTGGCTTGCGGTACACTTCTCGCATATAGGTATCCGTGTAAACGCAATCGCTCCGGGGTTCTTCTCCACAAAGCAGAACGAAAAACTCCTGTGGAATGACGACGGCACTCCCACGGCGCGAACAGGAAAAATTCTTGCGGCTACGCCAATGGGCAGGTTCGGGGTGGTCGACGATCTGGTTGGCGCGACGCTCTATCTTATAAGCAGTGAGGCAGCCGGTTTTGTAACGGGGGTATGTATTCCAATCGACGGTGGGTTCTCGTCGTACAGCGGCGTTTAAAATTTATAGTCAATTAAAGTAAAATAGGGTCGGGGATATTTGCCCTGACCCTTAAAAATTAAAATCCAATAAAATATGATGAATTCCCAAAAATATTTAAAGTTACTTTCCAATACCTTTCCCACAGCCCGTAAAGCAGCCTCTGAAATTATAAATCTTTCAGCCAATTTAAATCTGCCAAAAGGTACCGAACACTTTATTTCCGATATCCATGGCGAGTATGAGGCGTTCAACCATATTTTAAAAAACGGTTCGGGTTCCATAGCAAAAAAGGTAGACGACGAGTTTAGCGAAGAACTTACCAAAAAGCAAAAAAAATCGCTTTGCACGCTTATTTACTATCCGGAAGAAAAATTAGAGCTTATCGAAAAAACCGAAAAAGATTTTTACGGTTGGTGCAAGCAGACTCTTTTATATCTTATACGCATAACGCGAAGAATGGTGTCCAAGTATAACCGTATAAAAGTCAAGGCCGCAGTCAAACCTGAATACGAGTATATTATTGACGAGCTTTTATCCGAACGCGCCGAAGTCCCCGACAAAAAATTGTATTACGGTGAGATAATCCAAGCTATCATAGAAACGGAGAGTGCAAAGGCATACATATCCGAGTTTTGCCGCCTTATTCAAACGCTTGCCATAGAGCGGTTACATGTTTTGGGGGATATATTTGACAGAGGAAACGGTGCGGAACACGTAATGGAGAGGCTTATCGGTTATCATTCGGTGGATATAGAGTGGGGCAACCACGACGTCGAATGGATGGGCGCGGCTTGCGGCAGTCATGCATGCATCGCTTCGGTTATAAGGCTTGCGGTTAAAAACGGCAACTTAAACACCATTGAAAACGGATACGGTATCAATCTTGTGCCGCTTATTTCTTTTGCAATCGAAACTTATGCCAATGACCCTTGCGAACCGTTCGTAATGGACAGCGACAATGAAAACGAAAAATATATCTATACCAAAGTACATAAAGCCATTACTATAATTTTGCTCAAACTCGAAGGGCAACTTGGCAAAAAACATACTGAGTTTGGAATGGCCAACAGATGTATTCTGGAAAATATCAATAAACAAAACGGTACGGTAACAATTGACGGCAAAGAATATAAACTTCTGGATAAAAATTTTCCCACACTGCAAAGCGATAATCCTTACAGCCTTACCGCGGAAGAAGAGGAGGTAATGCGGCATTTGGAAGCCTCTTTCGCACAATCCGAAAGACTGCAACGGCACGTTGAGTTTCTGTATAACAGGGGAAGTACTTACCGCATTTACAACGGAAATCTGCTTTATCACGGATGTGTGCCTTTTAACGGGGAAGGAGACTTTTTATCCGTTACATTGGACGGTAAAGAGGTTAAAGGTAAGGCGCTTTTCGACGAACTCGAAAAGTGGGCACGCATTGCACGTTATTCAAAGGTAAAAAAAGCAAGGGATTACGGCAAAGACGTTTTATATTACATGTGGGCATGTCCTTCATCGCCGCTGTTTGGAAAAGAAAAAATGGCTACGTTCGAAAGATATTTTCTTTCCGACGAAAGCGCCAAGGAGGAACGCAAAAACAGCTATTATACAGTTTATAACGATTCGGAAAAAGTAAAAATGATATTTGACGAATTCGGATTGGACTTCGCTTCCGGTCATATAATAAACGGACATGTTCCCGTTAAAGTGCGGCAGGGGCAGCGTCCCGTACACTGCAACGGCAAGGTCATAATAATCGACGGCGGCTTTTCAGAGGTTTACAGGGACGTTACGGGTATAGCAGGTTACACTTTGGTTTTTAATTCTCATGGACTAAAACTTGTTGCCCATGAGCCGTTTGTATCGGTAAACGACGCCGTGTTGAATGAAAGCGATATACATTCTGTTACGGAAGTGGTCGATACAACCAATAACCGCTTGCGTATTGCCGATACTGATAAGGGTAGGGAAATGCAGGAGTTGATTTCCGATTTAAAAGAATTGATAATCTGCTATAAGTGCGGCATTTTAAAAGAACACCAAATCTGATACGAATTTTAAAAAAACAGTTTTATAGAATGTCTAACCAACATGGGGTGATATAAAATACCAAATTCGGTTAAAGTCGGTGATTTGCGGAGAAGCAGTCAGCGGCTTTTTCGTTGTCTTGAAAAGGCGAAAATAAAGTTGGGTGAAAGTTTTGTAAAAATGTAAACTTTTCGGCTTGTCATTTGGCTACCTATTGTAGGGCATAAAGAATTTTTTAAAAATGGTTGTGAAAGGAGCCTCTTACTTGCCTACCAAGTGAAGGGAATTGTTATGGAAATTTTTTGTTTTAAGCATGGCAAAAACACAAATGCGGGTTTCCCGCAATTTGACCCCGAAGGTGGAATTATCCCACCTTCCTTATCCTGCTTACCTTTTTCTTTGAAAAATCCCACTTTCTGCTCTTTCCATCAGCTAAAAAGTCAATGAATTTTTATGCTTTGAGTGGACTAGATGAATACCGAAAACTGTTGCACTTTGGCAAAATTTTCAGGCAGGTTAAGAAAAATGCCACAACGGCATTTTGGTAAAGCAAGCGGGAAACCCGCGACTAACAACATTAAAGGAGGACACAATGATAAATTTAAGAGGGCCATAAATTTTTATAAAAATCATATATAAAAAGTAATGCCGGCAGGGCAGATATAAGGTTAAGCGTCCCGCTCATAGAGAGGTAATTTCGGGATTGAAAGAACAGCCTGCGGCATAGATATAAAATTTAGTGCTTATAAAGCGATATGAAACGCAAATTGAAATGCGGAGGATTTAATATGAGAAATTTCAATACTTAAATTTATTTTAATGGAGGGGGAAACAACGAGCAAAATAATTAAGCACTCAATCAAAAATATCGGCAAAAGACAATTTGCCGTAACCAGTTATTACTACGGAACGAAAAATATTGATGAAATTATAACGCGAATAGCCGTTTCAAAGACCTATAATGATTAACGAGTGGTATGCGGCAAATACGAGCAGGAAAGTCCGTGCAATATTTACGGCTAATGCAAAAATCGGCAAGAGTAATATGTCGCACGCCCCTTATGGTTATTTGTTCGGTACCGACAATAACGGACTTATGTAGTCGATAAAGAAGTCAGCGGTATTGTGGAGCGCATATTTGAAATGCGTGCAAAGGGATTTTTTCCGGGACGGATAGCAGAAACGTTTAATGGGGAGAAAATTCTCACTCCGCACGATTATTTGGTTCGACAGACAGGTAAATATTTGTCAGCTAAAAGTTATCACCTTTGGACGCAACTTTGCGTAAGAAAGATTTTGCAAAATCCGGCGTATATAGGCAATCTTGCACTTCAACGGAGAACTACGGTTTCGTATAAAAACCACAAGGCGGTTTTGCGCCCCGAAGAGGATTGGATAGTTACTGAAAATGCTCATCCTGCAATTATCTCAAAAGAACTTTGGGATAGGGTTAGGGAAGTTGAAAAGTCTGTAAGCCAGGGCAAAAAGACAAGAACAGGTTTTGTTCACCCGCTTTCGGGGTTTATGTATTGCGCCGATTGCGGTTCCAAAATGAAATTGGAGTATTATGCCTTAAAGAAGAACGGCAAGAAAAGAGATATTGTTTATGCGTTCAATTGCGGCGGACATAAGCGTTACGGGAAATCTTTTTGTTTTAGCCATTATGTGAAAGCCGCCGACATTGAAAAGTTAATATGCGACGACGTAAAGAAAAGGGCAAAATTTATCATTGCAAACGAATTAGAAGTGAAAGAGAATTTTATTTCAAGGCAAACGCAATTCATGCGGCGGGAGCAGTTTGAAAAACAGACTGAACTTGCAAATGATAAGGCAAGGCGCAAAAAACTTGATTCTTTGATAGAATCGGCTTTTGAAGAGAAACTCGAAGGCAAAATTCCCGCCGATATTTGCGTAAAGTTGATTGAAAAATATTCAGCCGAAAGACAGGATTTGGACACTGAAATCAATGAACTTGAACAAGTATTATCTTCCGTTCAACAGTTGAGCATTGATGCAGATGAATTTATCGGAAGGATAAAAAAGCATATGCGCGACGTTTTGGTTACGAGAGAACTTTGCTTGGAGCTACTCGATAAAATAGTGGTCGGCGCACCGAATGAAAGCGGGCAACCGCAAAAAATAGAAATTTATTACAAAATAAATTTGGATGCGGCATAATTAATATAAAAACGGTGAAAGATTAATCAGTCCATTTTAATCTTTTGCCACCGCAAGGGAAAGTATGACTCCCGACAACGTGTTATAAATTACGCAAAAATGTGTTGCGTTTGCGCTCTCCCGTTCTGCTCGTTTCTAATAATAAAAAAGCCGCTTAACTTGTATTTTTGCAAGTCAAGCGGCTTTAATTGGCTGCTTTAAGCTTAACAAAACCCCCAGTACTACTGGGGGGAATAAAAAAGCTTGCTAAAAAATATAGGATAT
>CANREJ010000002.1 GCA_947629665.1 uncultured Clostridia bacterium | reverse complement strand
GGGACTTCACGGACTCGAACCGCGGACCAATCGGTTATGAGCCGACCGCTCTAACCAACTGAGCTAAAGTCCCTCAACAAAGGTTACGCTATTCACGCAACGCTAAATTATAATAATATACCCTTAAAATTTTGTCAAGTAATTTTTGTTTGTTTCAAAGATTTTTTTACAACAAAAAAGTAAAAATAAAATTCGACAAAACTTTAAAAAATATGCAATCTTTCCGCATATTTTTTGCTCTCCCATATAGTAATATTTTTAAAAAACAACGGAGCAGACATATGGTAGTAACAGGGTATGTAAAGGACAGAATACTCTATTTGAACCTGTCCGGCGAAATGGACGAATGTTCCTCGCGCGAGGCTCGCGCCCGTTGCGACAGGCTAATTGATGAAAATATCAACGCGCAAAAAATAATTATAAATCTTTCAGATGTGGCGTTTATGGATTCCACGGGCATAGGCTTTTTAATAGGCAGATATAAAAAAGCCGCCCGCTTAAACTTGCCGCTCTACATACGGCAACCCAACTTTGCCGCAGATAAAATTTTAAATTTGAGCGGTATATATTCAATTATTCCCAAAGCCGAGTAAAGAGGAGCGTATGAATAAAAACTATTTAAAACTTCAATTCTATTCCTATCCCCGCAACCAGGCGTTTGCCCGCGACGCCGTAGCTGCTTTTTGTTTGGAACTCAACCCATCGCTATCCGATCTTTCGGACGTAAAAACGGCTGTTTCCGAGGCTGTAACAAACTGTACCGTCCACGCATACAGGGATTGTTGCGGAATGGTTGAGGTGGAATGTGAAATCGAGGATAACAAACTACATATAAAAGTGAGCGACAAGGGCGCGGGTATAGCCGATATCCAAAAGGCAATACAGCCCTTTTATACGTCGCTTCCCTCCGACGAGCGCAGCGGCATGGGGTTTACCATAATGCAGACGTTTATGGATGAATTCAGCGTGGAATCGGTGCGTGGCGAGGGCACAATCGTTTATATGTCAAAAAGTTTTAACACGGAAGTGGAGAATGCTTGACGTCGAAGAGACGAATGACCTCATACGCAGAGCAAAGAGCGGAGAAGCGGCGGCAAAGGAGGCGTTACTTCTTCAAAACAACAACCTGATTAAATCAATTGTCCGCCGCTATTTAAACAAAGGGGTGGAGTACGACGATTTATACCAACTCGCAGGCCTTGGACTTTTAAAAGCGATAAACGGCTTTGACGAGAGTTTCGGTGTGCGGTTTTCAACCTATGCCGTGCCGATGATAGCGGGCGAAATCAAGCGTTTTATGCGCGATGACGGAAGCATAAAGGTTTCACGCGCAATTAAAAGCACGGCAAAGCAAATCAATAAATTTATTGAACAGTATTCCATAGACCACGGATCACAGCCCACGCTGAAAATAATTTCCGAGCAGTTCAATATGCCGGAGAGCGAAGTTGTTTTTACTATGGGTTCCACGCGCATGCCCGTTTCCATTTACGACAGGGGAGATTACAAGGACGACAAGGGACAGGAACTTTTGGAGAAACTTCCCGCCGTTGATAACCAGGAAGAAATAATAGATTCTCTGCAACTCAAAACCGCCATATCGGGTTTGCCGGAGCGCGACAGGAAGGTGATAATTTTGCGTTATTTCCGCGATATGACGCAGAGCGAGGTTGCAAACATGCTCGGCGTTTCACAGGTGCAGGTTTCGCGCATAGAAAACAGAATTATGCGCGCATTCCGCAAAGATTTAACGGGATAATCCTTGTCAAAGCTGTAATACGGTGCTATAATATTTGCCGAAATAACTAAAAAAGGTGCAAATATGCTCAACCAAAAGAATGTGAATCTCGGCAAAGTGCGCTCGTCCATACGCGAACTGTTTGAATACGGCAAACAGCGCAAAGCCGAAATAGGCGAACAAAACGTATTTGATTTTTCGCTCGGCAATCCAAGCGTACCCGCGCCCGCGGAAGTTAAAGAGGCGCTTAAAGACATAATAGAAAATACCGACCCCGTAGCTCTGCACGGCTACACATCTGCGCAGGGCGACTATTCGGTGCGCAAAACATTGGCGAATTACATAAACGCCCGCTTTAAAACGGAACTTTCGGCGGATTGCATATATATGACGTGCGGCGCGGCGGCTTCGCTTGCAATAACTTTAAACGCTCTTTTAAATAAGGGAGACGAGGTTATAACAATTGCCCCGTACTTCCCCGAATATAAAGTGTTTACGGAAAACGCGAGAGGAATACTTGTAGCCGTAGCAGGCAAGATGGGCACTTTTGGAATAGATATCCACAACGTAAAAAACGCGCTCTCGCCTAATACGAAAGCTGTTTTAATCAATTCGCCCAACAATCCTTCGGGCGTTGTTTACGGGGAGGAGGATATAGCCGCCCTTGCCAATACAATAGCGGAGTATTCCGCGGCGCACGGCACGGAAATTTATTTGATTTCCGACGAGCCTTACCGCGAGTTGGTGTTCGATAGTGATATAAAGGCGCCGTATATAATGAATTATTACCCCCGCAGCATAGTTTGCTATTCCTATTCCAAGAGTTTGTCTCTCCCCGGAGAAAGAATCGGGTACATAGCGGTAAACAACCAAATGGAGGAGTGGAAAGAGGTGTATGCCGCAATTTGCGGCGCAGGCAGGGCTTTGGGCTATGTATGTGCGCCCGCGCTTTTCCAGCAACTTGTAAAGCGTGTGTATAACGTTACGGCGGATATTTCTGTTTACAAGCGAAACCGCGACCGACTGCTTGCGGCTCTTACGGAATATGGCTACGAAGTTATAAAGCCGAACGGCGCATTCTATATGTTTGTAAAGTCTTTGGAACCTGACGCAAAACGTTTTGCCGAACGGGCAAAACAATTCGAACTTTTGCTTGTGGCCGGCGACGACTTCGGTACGGAAGGATACGTGCGCATATCATACTGTGTATCGCCGCAAATGATTGAACGCGCGTTACCTGCGTTTAAAGCCCTCGCCGACAGTTATAAAAATTGACAAATAAAAAATCTCCGCGGCCTTTACACCGCGGAGATTTTTTATTTAAAATTTATTTAATCGTTTTTTAATTGATTTTATGTTTTCCCGCACGCTTTTCGGGGACGCGCCGCCGTAGGATAAACGCGCCGCCGCGCAGTTTTCGGCTTTGACCTTTTCAACTATGTCGTCGCCAAAGAACTCGCTGAACTTTTTAAAATCTTCCGCCGTCATATCCTGTAAGGTTATATTTTTTTCAATGCAACTGCGGACAATTTTTCCCGTTACGGCATGGGCGGTGCGGAAGGGTATGCCTTTTTTGGCAAGATAATCGGCAACGTCCGTTGCACAGCAAAAGTCTCCGCCCGCCGCTTTAAACATGTTTTGTCTTTTAAAGGATATGTTTAACAGCAACTCCGCCATAACCGAAACGCAGTTTTCAACTTGTTTTTTGGCGTCAAATAAGCCCTCTTTGTCCTCCTGCAAATCTTTATTGTAGGCAAGAGGTATTCCTTTGATTGTGGTTAAAAGCCCCATAAGGTGCCCGTATACCCTGCCCGTTTTTCCGCGGATGAGTTCGGGTATATCGGGGTTTTTCTTTTGCGGCATAATGGAAGAACCCGTTGAATACTCGTCCGAAATTTCAAAATATCCAAACTCTTCGGCGGAGTATAAAATTATATCTTCGCACAGGCGGGAGAGGTGAGCCATAATAAGCGAGCAGTCAAAAAGATATTCGGCGGCAAAATCTCGGTCGGAAACGCCGTCAAGCGAATTTTCGCACGGTTTTAAAAAGCCTAATTTTTCTGCCGTCATAAACCTGTTTATGGGATAAGAGGTTCCGGCTAACGCGCCGCTTCCAAGCGGGCACACGGCAACGCGCTTTTCGCTTTGCGCAATCCTTTCCAAATCGCGCAAAAACATTTCGGCATACGCGTTGAAAAAATGTCCCGCGCACATGGGTTGCGCCTTCCGCAGGTGCGTGTACCCCGGCATAATGAGTTTTATCCCTTCATTGGCTTTTACAAGTAGTGAGCCAACCAGCGTTTTGAGCTTTTCGGCAAGCGTTTTGTGCGCCCACATAGCGTAGATGCGGAAGTCTGTTGCCACCTGGTCGTTGCGGCTTCTTGCGGTGTGTAGTTTTTTGCCCGCTTCGCCTATCCGCTTTGTGAGTTCGTTTTCAATAAAAGAATGTATATCTTCCGCGCCCTCGATTTGAAGTTTGCCTTCGCTTATATCCCCGGCGATTGCGTTTAGCCCGTTTGAAATCAGCGTAAAATCGTTCTCGCCGATTATGCCGCACTCATAAAGCATTTGCGAGTGCGCCAGGGAGCCTTTAATGTCCGCTTGCCACAATTCTTTGTCGAACGGCAGTGAGTCGTTAAATTCTTCCAAACTCTTTGCCGCAGGTTTTTCAAACCGTCCTTCCCATAGTTTCATTGTTCAACCTTCCTTTAATAAGTTGACTTATCCGTAAAATTAAATTACAATATAATTATAAATAATGTAAGCGGATAAATCAAGTTTTTTATCGCGGATATACCTATGATTATTCTTGGGCTCGACCCCGGACTCGCCACGATGGGCTATGGGGTGATAGAAAAACAACCTAACGACAACGTGGTTGCGGTGGACTACGGCGTTGTGCTTACGCCGAAAGATGAAAGTTTGCCAGTGCGGCTTGCAATGCTCGAAGAGGGTATAAATAAAATCTTAAATAAGTACAAACCCGAAGAAATAGCGGTGGAGGAGCTGTTCTTTTCCAAGAATATCACCACGGGCATACCCGTTGCCCATGCGCGCGGCGTTATGCTGTTGACTTGCATAAAATATTGCGGAAAGCTGTATGAATACACGCCCAACCAAATAAAACAGGCGCTTACGGGCTACGGTAAGGCGGATAAGATACAGATGCAACACGTTATAACTTCCATTTTACATCTCAATAAAATTCCCCGCCCCGACGACGCGGCGGACGCACTTTCGGTTGCGCTCTGCCATGCTCACACGTCGCGCTTCGGTAAACTTTTCGGGATAAGGTAAAATTATGATAGGATACTTAAAAGGTCAAATAAAATCTCTTTCACCCGACACGGCGTTGATTGTTACTTCGTCTGGCGTTGGGTTTGAGGTGCTTGTTTCCGCGGCGGCGTATGATAAACTCGTAGGCAAAACGGAGGGCGAACTCTACACTTATATGCAGGTGCGTGAGGACGGAATGTCATTATACGGCTTTGCCGCCACCGAAGAAAAAGAGATGTTTTTAAAGCTCATAACCGTTTCGGGTGTAGGTCCAAAAATGGGCATAGCCGTACTTTCCTCCATGCGGGCAAGCGATATTGCCGCGGCAATCGCCACCAACGACGTTAAGAGACTGTCCGCCGTCAAGGGACTCGGCAAAAAGACAGCCGAGCGAATAATTTTGGAACTGAGGGAAAAAGTTTCGGTGATCTCAACAGCCGAGGGCGGAGCAAAGGCGGTGCAGTTGCCGCCCATATCCATGGGCGACGAGGACGCGGTTGTCGCTTTGATGACCTTGGGATTTACCCGTCAGGAGAGCATAAAGGCGATAGCTCGCGCAAAGGACGGCGGCGCAACTTCCGTGGAAGATATTATAATGTCAGCGCTTAAAGGAATGTAATTATGTTTTTTGAAGACGACGAGGAATACGGCGCAGAAGAGCGGCTTGTGCAAAGCACAAAGGGCGAGTACGACGTAGAGGAAAACGCGCTCCGTCCCAAAACGCTTGAAGCATACGTAGGGCAAACAAAAGTAAAGGAAAATTTAAAAGTATATATGAACGCCGCCAAACAGCGCGGCGAGGTTTTGGAACACGTCCTTTTGTACGGAGCCCCCGGTTTGGGTAAAACTACGCTTGCGCATATCATAGCGAACGAGATGGGCGGCCAACTCAAACTTACAAGCGCACCCGCAATAGAACGCAGTGGCGACCTCGCGGCAATTTTAACCAACCTCAACGACGGCGACGTTCTGTTTATAGATGAAATCCACCGTCTGAATCACAGCGTGGAGGAAATTTTATACTCCGCAATGGAAGATTATGCGCTGGACATAATTGTCGGCAAGGGTCCGGGGGCAAGGAATATACGTTTTTCGCTTAAAAAGTTCACGCTTATAGGCGCAACCACCCGCGCGGGCATGATAGCCAACCCTTTAAGAGATCGTTTCGGCATTATTTGCCGCCTTGAAATGTATTCTCCCGAAGAATTGAAAGAGATTGTTACGCGCTCTGCGCGCACTCTCGGCATAGATATAAACGACAAGGCTTCGGAGGAAATTTCCCGCCGTAGCCGCGGCACTCCCAGAATCGCCAACAGGCTCTTAAAGCGCGTGCGTGATTTTGCAACAATAAAGGGAAATCAGACCGTTACGGTTGAAGACGCAAAATTTGCTCTTTCCAAAATGGAAGTGGACGAGCTGGGGCTGGATGAAGTGGACCGCGCTCTTCTCAGGGCAATGATAGAAAAGTTCGACGGCAGGCCGGTTGGTCTTGAAACGCTTGCCGCAACAATAAACGAGGATCCCGGAACGATAGAGGACGTGTATGAACCGTATCTGTTACAGCTCGGCTTTATTGCCCGTACGCCGCGCGGAAGAATGATACTCCGCGGCGGGTACGAACATCTCGGCTATAAAATGAGCGAAAAACAGAGGCAACAGGTGTCTATGTTCGACGATGGTGATTGACCGTTAAAAATATGCAACCGCAATTGAGATTTTACATTTGTTATGCAATATAAAAAGAGTGATTTTTATTACAATCTGCCCGAAGAGTTAATAGCCCAAACGCCCGCAAATCCGCGCGATTCGTCGAGATTGCTTGTTTATAACAGGGCGCAAAAGAGCATTGAACACAGAATATTCCGCGACATTACCGATTATTTAAAGGCGGGCGACGTACTCGTTGTAAACGATACAAAGGTGTTGCCCGCCCGTTTATATGCGCACACCGAATTTGGCGGCGCGGTTGAAATTTTATTATTGAAGCGCAAAGATATCGACGTATGGGAAGCGCTTGTCAAACCCGGCAGGAAGTGTACGGTAGGTAAAAAACTTTTTATTTCCGACGAGCTTTCCTGCACCGTTCAAGCGGTTACCGATAGCGGCGAGAGAATAGTCAAATTTGAGTATGATGGCGTATTTGAAGAAATTTTGGAGCGGGTTGGGAGCATGCCCCTTCCGCCGTATATCAAGGAAAAGTTAAAGGATAAAAACCGCTACCAAACCGTTTACGCCAAGTACGACGGCTCGGCGGCGGCGCCAACTGCGGGATTGCATTTTACCCCCGAACTTCTGCAAAAAATAAAAGATATGGGGGTTGAGGTCGTAGAAGTGTTATTGCACGTGGGACTCGGCACTTTCCGTCCCGTTAAGGAAAAGATAATAACCGACCATAAGATGCATTCCGAATACTTTGAAGTATCAAAGGATGCGGCTGATAAAATCAACGCCGCAAAGCGGGAGGGCAGGAGAATAATCGCCGTGGGCACAACATCTGTCCGCACATTGGAAAGCGCAACAAATGATGATGGCACGGTAATCCCACAAAAAGGCAACACGCAGATATTTATTTATCCTCCCTATAAATTCAAGTGCGTGGACGCGCTTATCACAAACTTTCATTTGCCCGAAAGCACCCTTATAATGCTTGTTGCCGCCTTAACGGGCAGGGAAGAAATATTGTCCGTTTACGAAACGGCGGTGAGGGAGAGGTATCGATTTTTCTCCTTCGGCGATTGTTGCCTCATTTTATAAGCGGCGCATCTCTTTGTCGCGCTTGCGTTTTCCTTTGGTCATTTACGTTTTAGTAAACTCCCGTCAGGAAATCCGCGCGCTTCTCGACCTGCTTGCTTCTAAAAGAGGCGTATGGCTTTGTAAGTTCATGAGCTCGCTGCGGCACATGGTAAACTCCTTCGGGTTTTCCGCGCGCTTCTTGTCTTTCTCGGCTCTAAGCCAAGCAATACTCATAGACTTGCTTGCTTCTAAAAGAGGCGTCTGGCTTTGTAAGTTCATGAGCGCGCTGCGGCAACCAGCGGTTATTTATTTCACTTTATTAGGTTTTAAATTCGGTTAAATAAACTATGAAATATTTTTCTTTTGAATTACAGCACATTGAAAAGCATACGGGCGCCCGCGCGGGAGTTTTTCACACTCCTCACGGCGATATTTTAACGCCTGTTTATATGCCCGTGGGAACACAGGCTACGGTTAAGGGTGTATATCCCCGCGACTTAAAGGAAGCGGGTTCGCAAATAATCCTTTCCAATACCTATCATTTGTATCTTCGTCCCGGCGACGAACTTGTTAAACAGGCGGGCGGACTGCATAAGTTTATGAATTGGGACAGACCCATTCTTACGGATAGCGGCGGCTTCCAGGTTTTTTCCCTTACAAAACTGAATAAAATCAAACAAGAAGGGGTATATTTCAATTCACATATAGACGGTTCAAAGCATTTCTTCTCGCCCGAAAAAGTAATGAGCGTAGAGGAGAACCTCGGCGCCGATATAATTATGCAACTTGACCAGTGCAGTGAATACGGATATACGCACGCACAGGCCGAAAAGGCAATGGGCCTCACCTATAATTGGCTTACCCGTTGCCTCGACAGCAAAACGCGGGACGACCAGGCGCTGTTCCCCATTGTGCAGGGTAACTTTTATGACGACCTGCGGCTTGAAAGCCTGCGCCGTGCAAAGCCCCATGCAACCCACGGGATAGCGATAGGCGGGTTGTCGGTGGGCGAACCGAAGGCGCGCATGTACGAAATTCTCGATTTAATTCGTCCCGAACTTCCCGAAGCGGTGCCCCGCTATTTAATGGGAGTGGGGAGCCCCGATTGCCTCATTGAGGGAGTTAAGCGCGGTGTGGATATGTTTGATTGCGTTCTTGCCACCAGAATAGCTCGTAACGGAACGGCGCTTACGTCAAACGGAAAAATAGTAGTGCGCAACGCCGCATATACAAACGATTTTACTCCTCTCGATAATAATTGCGGGTGCTATTGTTGTAAAAATTACACAAAGGCATATCTGCGCCATTTAATAAATGTGAATGAAATGTTGGGCGGCATGCTTTTGAGCTTGCACAACATTACGTTTTTGCATAATTTGATGAAAGGAATACGCGAGGCGATTTTTGCCGACAGTTTAACAGATTTTGCCGAAGAATTTTATTCAAAGTACGGCGAGAATTAAAACGGCGAAATATATTTTGTTTATTTAATGGAAAATAAGTGAAAAATTTACGGTTGTAGATTAAATCGCTTGCAAAAATTTTAAAAAAATATTATAGTAATAAAAAATAAATTGGAGTTTGTAAAGTATGGATTGGGCTATTTACGTAATTTTTGGTGTAATTATTGTTTTACTTATAGTATGGATGGTTATCAGCAGTAAAAAGCGTAAAAAGCAAGAACAGGACGCACAGAACCTCATTAACGCCGTCGGCCCCGGCAATAAAGTTAAAACTATTGGCGGCGTTTGCGGGATTGTTGTTGAAGTGGATAATGAAGAAAACACTTTTGTGTTGGAAACGGGTAGCGAAACCGCAGGGAAAAGCTATATAAAGTTCGATAAACAGGCAATTTATCAAACGGACGCCGTTGTGGAGCCTCCCAAGGTTGAAGCGGTTGAAGAGCCCGCTCCCGCGGAAACGGAAGAACAGGTTGAAACTGTTGAAGAACCCCAACCCGAAGAGCAACCCGTGGAACAGAACGAAGAAACAAAGTAATAATAACCGCGAAAACCTCCGCATATAGTATAGCGGAGGTTTTTTTATGCGCGTACATATATTTCAAATAGCAAAGGCTGTACTCGGTGCAATACTTATATCGCTTGCTTTTGTGCTTATTTTTACGGTGATAATACAAATATTTTCCGTTCCCGCTTCGGCGGTAAAGCCCGTAAACCAAGTTTTTAAAGTGCTTTCCATAGCGGGAGGTGGGCTATTGTTTATCCGCGGCGAAAAGGGGCTTGTAAAAGGAATTATTCACGGAGTGCTGTCCGTGGTTTTAACTTTTTTGCTGTTCGGCGCCATTGCAGGCAATCTGTCCTGCGATTGGAAATTTATTATAGAACTTCTTATAGGCGCCGTGGCCGGCGGTTTAACGGGAGTTCTTGCCGTCAATATAAAAAGTAGGACGTAAAATCACTTGATTTTTTTTGTTATATACTTTATAATGAAATAAACTACGATATAGATTTTTAAGGAGATTTCAAAATGATAAAAACAGTTGCTAAACCTGTACAGAAAAAAATAACGGGCTGCGGCGAATGCAGAAGCACTTGCCAGTCGGCATGCAAAACAAGTTGCACGGTGGGCAATCAGAGCTGTGAAAGAATCACGAGAGAACAGAACCCCGAAAAAATTAAGTAAGCAAAATTTTTAAAGGAGCAGAAATTCTCTGCTCCTTAATTTTTGGTATGGTACACGCTTTTAAATGTCAAGATAAATTTTATATATACGATTCGGGCAGTGGAAGTTTGCACGAATGCGACGAACTCACAAAAAATTACGTCGCCGCAAAATACGAAAACTGCGGCGATTTATGCGCTTTTACAAAAGCCCAAACAGAGGAGATTGAGAGGGATATTGCCGCCTTAAAAGAGCAGGGGCTCTTTAACGCCGAGGAAGTTAAAACATATCCTTTAAAGTCAACAGAAGTAAAAGCACTGTGTCTGCATATTTGCCACGACTGTAATCTCAGGTGCCGTTATTGCTTTGCCGACGAGGGTGCTTATCATTCCGCCCGCGAATTTATGAGCGAGGAGACGGCAAAACGTGCTATTGATTTTTTAATTGAAAACAGCGGCAACAGAAAGGTGCTCGAAGCGGATTTTTTCGGCGGCGAGCCCTTAATGTGTTTGCAAACCATTAAAAACGTAGTTGCCTATGCCCGCGAACAAACGGCAAAGGCAGGCAAAAAAATTCTTTTTACCACCACAACCAACGCCCTTTTGCTGGATGACGACGCAATCGATTTTTTCAACAGGGAAATGGAAAACGTTGTGTTAAGTGTTGACGGCAGAAAGGAAGTACACGACGCTATCCGCAAAACGGTGAACGGTAAAGGCAGTTTTGATCTGGTAATTGATAAAATCAAAAAATTTGTAAAAAGCCGCGGGGACAAATCTTACTATGTCCGCGGTACGTTCACGTCTAAAAATCTCGATTTTTCCAAGGACGTGATTTTTCTTGCGGAAAACGGGTTTGACAGTATTTCGATGGAGCCCGTTGTAACGGATATTCCCGACCTTGCCATACGCGAGGAACATCTGGACGCCGTGAACGCCGAGTATGAAAATTTGCTGGGCAAATATCTCGATAAATACGATAAAGGCGAAGGGTTTAACTTTTTCCATTTCAACGTTGATCTGGAAGGCGGGGTATGCCTGCAAAAAAAAGTTTCGGCATGCGGAGCGGGCAACGAATATTTTTCGGTTGTGCCGAACGGCGATATATATCCCTGCCATCAATTTGCGGGAGATAAGAATTTTTTGATGGGCAATGTTTACGATGGTAAACTCAACCCCGACATCCGCTCAAAATTTGCAAATTCCTGTCTTTTTACGCGCGAAGAGTGCGGGGATTGTTTTGCAAAATTTATTTGCAGCGGCGGTTGTGCGGCAAACAACTATCACTATGAGGGCGATATAAACAAACCCTATAAAATAACCTGTGCCATGATGAAAAAGCGCATAGAGTGCGGCATGCACGCTCTGGCGCACAAAAAAGCCAACAAAAATATCTAATTTCGGCTTAAATTTATTGACGGCATAGAATTTTTACTATATAATAAAGTAGTTAATTTTTGTTTTGTTAAAAATAAAAGGAGATATGCGATGGGCAAAGTTAAATCGGCGATAATAACTGCGCTGTTGGTAGCGGCAATTATTGTTTTAACGCTTTTTGCCACAATATCGTTCGGGGTGTCGGGTTCAAACGATGCGTTTATGATGAATATTCCCTTGGGCAGTGAACTTGCGGGCGAGGCGTCCGTGATATTTTATCCGGAGGGAGTAATTGCAGAAGCAAAGTATAAAAGCGATATCTACGGTAATACGGAAAAAGAGAAAGAATATGCGGACAAATACGAGTATGTTGAATCCGCAAACGTGTATGTTGAAAAGGACAAGCTGTATAAAATGGTAGACGGTAGCGAAGTGGACGCCCGCGATGAATTTATCGTCGGCATAAAGGCGGACGCGGCACTGCTTGCGGAAAGATTCGGCGATAAGGGATATTCATCCTATTCCGTAACGGTTTTGAACGGATACCTTATTAAAGTAAGCATACCCGCAGACCTCACTTATGTGCAGGCGGGGCTTGACGACGCAACTCTGCGCAACTCGGCGTACGCCATTGCAAACCATGCGCTCAATTATATTTCGGTTGAGGGCGCGCTCAGTATCCGTTCGGAGGAAACTTATTCCGATACAAATGCGCTTTACAAGGAATTGGATTTAAATAATCCAAACAAATTCAACAGCTTTTTCAAGGGCGCTTCGGTGTTCCAGAGAGCCGGCACATATGCGTTAAAAATTGACCTCACCGACGAGGGGTTTGAGAATATGAACAAAATTCTCACCAACTCATCGGATGGCAACGCCTATTTGTATGCGGGCAAAACGAGTCTTCAATTATCCTTCCAGATGGGGCAGGAGCTTCAAGAAAAATCATTGTATTTCCAGTCCACGAAGGATTCCTCCGAAGACTATGCGATACTTATAAATTCCATAGCGCACGGCAAAATGCTAACGAACGCATATAGCGACGTGGATAACGAAAATATTGTAATCTCATCGTCGGTAGCGGGCAAAAACGCGGCTATGGCAGTTGGTATAGTTATTCTTTTGATAGTGGTTCTCGCCGCGGCTTTGCCTATAATCAAATATAAACTGCTTGGGCTTGTAAATGCGCTTATGGTATTAACGTATTCCGTAGCGCTTTTGACGGCCGTATATCTTATAGGCATACAGATTACCATAAGCGGTTTGTTTGCCGCCGTTTTGGGACTCGTACTTTTGAGCTTCTCCAACTTCTTTACGTTTGAAGCCGTGAGAAGGGAAACGGCTCTCGGCAGAACGTTTGAATCTTCGGTTAAGATCGGCTATAAGAGGTCGATGCTCGGCATAATAGATATTCATGTGATGCTTATAGTTGCGGCAATAATTATGACTCTTGTGGGCGTAGGCGAGCTTTCGGCTTGCGGGCTTATCTTCCTTGTGGGTTCGGTTGCTTCCTTTGTGCTCTATTGGTTCACAAGATTTATGTGGTATGTTATGGCTTCGCTCGTGCGTGACAAGTTTGCCTTCTGCGGCTATGCAAGGGAGGTAGAAGAAGATGAATAAGTTAAGCAACGAATTAAAATTCCGTATTCTTGCAATAATCTCATGTGTGGTTATAGTAATCGGCATGGCGCTCGGCACGGTATTGCACTTTGTTTCCAACGGATTTTTCAACTACGGCGGGGAATATTCAAGCTATAAATCAATCACCGTATCGTACAGCATTGTGGAATTAAACGGCGGGGACGTTGATATTGAAGGGATTTGTGCGGATGTCCTCGACGCTTCGGGCGTAAAATATTATGCAAAAACCAACGGGTCGTCATTCAGCGATGAAAAACAGATAGAATACAGATTTTCAACGTCGGTTGACAATTCGGCGCTTCAAACAGCCGTTAAAAACATAAACAATAAACTTAAAGAAGTATTATCAAAGTATATCGACGGGGAAACCGTTAAAGCGCAGGCAACTCTTGCGGAGCAAACAGCCGAACTTGGCGGCGGATATACGCTTTGGAGAGCGGCGGTTGCACTTGCCGTAATAGTTGTTGCACAACTGATATACACAATGATAAGATTCAGGTTTTCGGCGGCGTTTACCGCAATTGCCATAGATTTGCATAATATTGCGCTCTATGCTGCGGTGCTTGCCCTCTGCCGCGTACCTGTATCGTCATCGGCTTTGGTGTTTGGAATAATTCTTACGCTTGTTACGGTATTGGGCGTTACGTTTATGTTGGAAAGAATTAAACGCAACGCTAAGGAAAACGCAAATATCGGCGTGGAGGAATTGGCGGAACTGTCTGCGCGCCAAACGCGCAAAACAAACATTGCGGTGCCCGCAATCCTTGCCGTTACGGCCGTTTTGTTCTTTGTTGCCACGGCAATCAGTTCACTTTCGGTAATTCCCGCGCTTATACCAATGGCTCTTGCCTTTACTTCGTTTGCCGTTGCGGTATATGGTAACGTGATTGTTGCCCCGTACGTATACATCTTCATAAAAAATACAGGCAAGAAAATTGCCGCAAAGCCCTCGAAAAAGAAGGGTAACTAACCTTAAACTTCAAAGGCGGGGCAACCCGCCTTTTTGTCTTTTATTATGAAAAGAATTTTAACCGAGTTTTCTTTTACGGCAGAACAACTTAATATCGTAAACCAACTTGCTGCCGAGTGCGGGTTATGCGAGGATACGGTTAAGATTCTCTACGGCAGGGGATTGACCGATAAGGAAAGTATCCAAAACTTTTTACACCCGTCCAAAGCGCACTTTATTTCGCCATATAAAATGGGAGGTATGCGCGAGGCTGTGGAGTTGATTACGCGTGCGCGCGATGAGGGTTGGTGCGTGGTTGTATACGGCGACTATGACGCCGACGGCGTATGTGCAAGCACAATAATGGGCAACGCTTTAAAGGACTTCGGTTTGGAACCTATTTTGTGCATACCAGAACGCAAAAACGGCTACGGATTATCGGAAGAGCTTATAGACGAGATTTTTGAAGAATATTTCCCGCAACTTGTAATTACGGTAGACTGCGGCATTTCATGTTTCAACGAAGTTGAATATATAAAAGAACAGGGCGCGGAAGTAATAGTTACCGATCACCATGAGCTTCCCGAAAAGATCCCCGACTGCATATGTATAAATCCCAAATTCAATGATGGATATATCTACGATAATCTTTGCGGCGCAGGGGTTGCCTTTAAAGTTGCATGCGCACTTTTAGGGGAGGAGGCGTATAAATATCTTGATTTTGCCGCAATTGCAACGGTGGCCGACAGCGTACCGCTCACGGGCGAAAACAGGGATATAGTTTATGAGGGATTAAAGCTCATAAACTCAAAGCCCCGCTCTTGTTATTCCCAATTTTATAAACAGGAAGGTTTGGTAACTTCCCAAACGCTTGCCTTTTCAATTGCGCCGAAAATCAACGCCGCGGGCAGAATGGGCGATGCAAAAGCGGCGCTTGACCTGTTTAATGCAACAGACGAAACGCAAATTTTTGGGCTGGCTTCAAAACTTGCCTCATACAATATGGAAAGGCAGAAATGTTGCGACGAGCTTTATTTGGCAGCCCGCGAACTGCTCATGGACGAGGGGTTGAGTGGAAAAATTATCGTTCTTGCCGGCGAAAATTGGAATTCCGGATTTGTGGGAATTGTTGCCGCAAGGCTTGCCGATGAATTTTCCCGCCCGGTCATACTTTTTGTGCGCCACGGCGATATATTGCGCGGTTCGGCGCGCTCGGTTGAAAACGTAAATATTTTTGAAGCGTTAAAAGCGTGCGAACAATATATAGACGAGTTCGGCGGACATTCGCAGGCTGCCGGGGTCAATATAAAGGCAGAAAATTACGAGGGGCTTAAAGCTGCGTTAAATGAGTATATGTCCGCCAATTACACGGAGGAGGATTTTATTCCAACCGTTAGGATAAGCGGAGTTTTGCGCGGCGAATATTCGGCTAAATTTGCCAAGGAGCTTGAATTGCTGGAACCTTTCGGAGTGGGGAATAAACGCCCCATGTTCCTAATAGAAGAGAACGCCGTTCCCATCCGCTGGGGCAAACAGCCCAATAACCATCTTTCCATAAAGGACAGCCGTATAGAGCTGATGTATTTCGGCGGAAGCCGTTATGCGACTTTGGTTGAAAGCCGTGCGCCCAAATACCTCATTTTTGAATATAATGTTTCCAACTTCCGCGGCAAGGAATACGTGAAAGGCTTTGTCCGTGATATTATATATAGCAGAATAGCAGGCGAATCGGCTCCCGAAGATATTGCCTTGAACGGTGTTTTCAATCTTATTTACGGCGGCATAAAAAAGGCTAAAATCCTCAAAAAGGAAGAAGTTGAGGAGGCCATGAAGAACTGCCCCGATTTCGGCACGGTTTTTATAGCGGACGAATACCGGACGGTTACAGACTTTGAGGGCGCGGAAAAATTGAACGTAGATCTGTTTGTTCCGTCAAACAGGAATTTCTCGTCCGTAATTCTCGTATCGCCGCAGGCCGACGTGGATTTCAGCGGCTATAACAGGATAATTTTTTTACAGCACCACGCCGACGCATTGCCAACTCTCATAGGCAAGCAATTGGAAGTTTACGGCGAGGGAAGAACGCCCGACTACATACAGGGAATATCTCTTTCCCGCAATGATTTGCTCAATATTTACGCTATTTTATGTTCAAATATAAACAATGTCCGCGGTTCTTCCATAAGCGAAGTGGTTAAATATAACGATTGGGGGCTATCGTCCATACAAACGGCTTTTGCGTTGAGCGTATTTTTACAGCTCGGCTTAATATCATTTGAAAGCGGTGCGATAACCGTTTACCGCGGCGTAAAGACAGAACTTACCAATTCCCCTCTCTACAACAGAATTGCGGCTATTCAAAACGGAGACAGATAATGACTGTTCTTGATAAGATTCACAGTAAATACAGCGGCGACGAGCAACAGCAACTGCTTGCCGCTTATAATTACGCGGAGTTAATGCACAAGGGGCAAAAGAGGGCCTCAGGCGAACCGTACTTTACGCATCCGTGCGCCGTTGCGGAAATTTTAATCGACCTGGGGTTGGATTATCCCTCGGTTGCGGCGGCATTTTTGCACGACGTAATAGAGGATACGCCCGCTACGGACGAAGACATAAAAGTCCGCTTCGGCAAAGAAATAATGACCCTTGTTGAGGGCGTAACCAAGCTCGATAAAATAAACTACCATTCCCATGAAGAAGAGGACGCCGAAAACTTCCGCAAAATTTTCGTGGCTATGGCAAACGACGTGCGGGTTATAATTATCAAACTTGCCGACAGACTCCACAACATGCGTTCGCTGAACTTTCTTTCAAACGAACGCCAGCAACGCATAGCAAAAGAAACGCTTGAAATTTATGCGCCCATCGCAGGCAGGCTGGGTATTTCGCAAATAAAGTGCGAACTCGAAGACCTGTGCCTGAAATATCTCGATCCGGAAGCATATGAATTTCTTGTTACCAATATTCACCAGGAACTTGCCGAACGCCGCGAGTTTGTTGAGTTTGTCGTAAACGAAATTAAGGAAATTTTAAAAGAAAGCAACATAAAAGGCGAAGTAATAGGCCGCCCCAAGCATTTTTATTCTATATACCGTAAAATGAAATTGCAAAATAAAACGCTCGACCAGATTTACGATATTACGGCCGTGCGTGTTATTGTGGACACCGAAATAGAGTGCTACGAAATTTTAGGTAAAATCCACAACAAGTGGAAGCCTGTTCCCGGAAGAATAAAGGATTATATAGCAACTCCCAAGCGTAACATGTACCAGTCGTTGCATACTACCGTTGTAACGAATTTCGGGCAATTCTTTGAAATTCAAATACGCACGGTCGAAATGCACAAGACGGCCGAATACGGTATTGCCGCGCATTGGATGTACAAAGAGCAGAAATCAAGCAAAACAGACTTTGACGACCGTTTAAGCTGGATACGCGACGTCATGAATTGGCAAGGCAGCATGGGCGAGAGCAAGGAGTTTGTTGACAGTTTAAAGAACGACCTGTATGACAACGAATTGCTTGTATTTACTCCCAAGGGCAAAGTTTTATCGTTGCCGTTAAACGCAACGCCCGTTGATTTTGCCTATGCTATCCACTCGGAAGTGGGCAACAAGTGCGTCGGCGCGAAGGTAAACGGCAAAATTGTGCCGCTTACGGCCACGCTATCCACGGGCGATATAGTGGAAATATTGACCCAATCGAACAGCAAGGGTCCTTCATGGGATTGGCTTAAATTTGTAAAGTCGGGTTCTGCAAGAGCAAAAATAAGGCAATTCTTCAAAAAGGAAATGAAGGAGGAAAATATCCGCACGGGCAGAGCTATGCTTGAAGCGGAGGCAAAGCGCAGAGGTTATAACCTCACCGACCTCCTCACCGAAAACGCCTTTAAACGCCTGTCAAATAAAATGGTATTTGCCTCGCAAGAGGAAATGATGGCTTCCGTCGGCTACGGGGCCGTATCGGTAAATACCGTAATAGTAAAACTTATAGATTATTATAAAAAAGAAGCGCCCAAGCCCGCTTCGGCAATCGATAACGCCAAACTGCGCTATACCCCTGCGGGAAGCGTATTGGTTCAAGGCGTAACGGGGCTTGTCGTAAGCCTTGCGCACTGCTGTAACCCTGTACCCGGCGATGATATAGTCGGTTTTATTTCGCGCGGGAGGGGTGTAATTGTCCACAGGGCCGATTGCCCCAATCTCCGCGGGCTGGAACGCGAACGGTTGCAACCTGCGCAGTGGACGGGCGACTTCAAGTCGGATTTCCTTGCAGGCATAAAGATTATTGCCACCAACGACACGGGCGTAATGGCTTATATAACCGCCGAAATTTCTGCAATGCAACTTTCAATGACCAACATTGTTGGACGTATAAATAAAGACAAGCAGGCCGAATTTGATATAAAAGTAACTCTCAACAAGCGGTCGGATATAGATCTTCTCATGAACCGCTTAAAGCGCGATAACCGCATTATAGAAGTTTTTAGAACAAACAACTGATGAAAGTATTTAAGGTGGAGCCGGAAGGCTTTGCAAGCAATTCGTATATTATAACCGCGGACGGTAAATCGGCAGTTGTTATCGACCCCTCGGAGGAGAGTGTGCTCGATGAGTTGAGGCGCAAAAATCTCCAATGCGAATACGTGCTTTTAACTCACGGACATTTCGACCATGTTGGAATGTGCGGGGAATTATATAAAACCGGCGCACGGATTTTATGCGGCGAGTATGAAAAAGATTTTATATTCTGTGAGGAAAATGCAAGCATATTCGGCGGGGTCTACATTCCTCAATTTAAAATAGCGCGCACGTTGGCCGACGGCGAAAAATTTACGCTGTGCGGAGTGGATTTTACGGCTATCCACACGCCCGGACACACCGGAGGCAATATGTGCTACCTTGCCGAAAATTGCCTCTTTTCGGGCGATACCCTGTTTTGTTGCAGTGTGGGCAGAACAGATTTACCCACGGGTAGCATGAGTAAACTTGTGCGCAGTGTAAAAAAGCTGTTTGTACTTGAAGGCAATCCAACCGTTTACACGGGGCACGGCCCAGATACGACGCTTGAATTTGAGCGCAAAAACAATCCCTATGTCAGGTAAATTATGTTAAATACCAACAGTGAATTTCTGCGCCCGGAAATAATGGACGTACTCCGCGCTTTTAACTGTGAAGAAGAGGAGTTCACCCATTATTTTTCATATTCGGGAGGAAAATTTTTTAACACAATAGAATACAGGTTCGAATTTTATGATTTTGAGGACAGTTTTAACCCTTTAAACGATTTGGAGTATAAGCGTTACGCAAAGCGTTATGCAAAACTTGCGTTTTACAAAGTTTTGTCAAAAGCCAAGGGTATTGAACTTCCATGGGGTGCGCTTACGGGCATAAGGCCGACCAAACTTGCAGTAATGGAGCAAAGCGCAGGCAGGGATTTTAAGGAGCTTTTTAAAAATTTATGCGTTTCCACCGCCAATATCCAAATTATCGAAAGGATACTGCAAGAGCAAAAACCTTTCAGACAGGGCGGGAAATCTTTGTATGTCAGCTTGCCGTTTTGCCCTACAAAGTGTGATTACTGTTCTTTTATTACTGCGCCGATAGACAAAACAAGGCAGTATGTGCAATCGTATATCGATTGCCTCGTGCGGGAAATAGAGAGCGTTAAACCCTTTATCGAGGGGGTTCGTTCGGTATATCTGGGCGGCGGCACTCCGTTTGTACTGTCTGCCGAAATTCTTAACAAAGTATATAAAGCGATAAACGCAATAGTAAAATTGCCTGTGGAATACACGGTGGAAGCAGGTCGGCCCGATGTGTTTACGGAGGAAAAACTCAACATATCCCGCCAAAACGGCGTAAACCGCATATGCGTAAACCCCCAATCTTTTAACGATGAAACTTTGGCGGCGATAGGCAGAAAGCACACTGCCGCGCAAACTCTTAAAGCATATGAAATGGCGCAAAAATACGGCTTTGACATTAATATCGATTTAATAGCGGGGCTTGCCGACGAGGGTTTAAACGAATTTGAATACTCGCTTAAAACCGCCATAAATTTAAATCCCGAAAATATAACCGTGCATACTCTATCGCTGAAATCGGGTGCAAAACTCAAAGAAAACATAAAACAGCTTCACGTAGGGCAAATAGGGCAGATGATTGCCCTTTCACGGGAAATGCTCACTGCGGCAGGCTACGTTCCTTACTATCTCTACCGCCAAAAATATCAGGCGGGCGGGCTGGAAAACGTTGGCTGGTGCAAGCCCCAAAAGGCCTGCGTCTACAATATAGACGTAATGGAAGAACTCGGCGACAATATCGCCGTGGGCGCAAACGCAATTTCAAAGCGCGTATTTGCCGCCGGGGAACGCATAGAGCGCTTTGCCACTCCAAAGGATATACCAACTTATATAAATAAAGTTGATTCAATAAGCGAAAAACGTTTAAAATTTTTTTCAACAGATTAAATATCGGTTAAAAATTTTAAATATTCAATTCGCAAATACATAAAAAATCATTTGCTATTTCCGCGTATGTATGGTAAAATATAATTCGTTACGGATACAAAGGGGTGCGAATACTCAACGGCTTGCTTTGTTTCCCGCAAATATTTCCATAGGAGGATAAAGTAAATGGAAAAGTCCGAAATTATTGCAAAGTATGCCACAAAGGAGGGCGATACAGGTTCGCCCGAAGTACAGATTGCTCTTTTAACCGAAAGGATCAATCACCTTAACGAGCATCTTCAACAGCACATTCACGACAATCACTCCCGCCGCGGTCTTTTAAAAATGGTTGGCCGCCGCCGTGGACTTTTGGACTACTTAAAGAGCAAAGATATCGAAAGATACTGTGCAATCGTTGCTGCTTTGGGACTCAGAAAGTAATTTTAAAAAAATTGAGCGGGGTGTTTTATTCCGCTCATTTTTCATAAGTTTGCGGCGGGCGCCGCAGGCACAAGAACAGAAAAGGAGAATGGATAATGAATTTTAAACAATTTACACTTTCAATCGGCGGCAGAGACGTCATTATAGAGACGGGCAAGTACGCCGAACAGACTAACGGCTCGTGCGTGGTTCGCTGTGGCGAAACGGCGGTTATAGTTTCGGTATGTATGTCCGAAGCTCCCCGCGAGGGCATGGATTTCTTCCCCCTGCAAGTCGACTACGACGAAAAAATGTACGCAATAGGCAAAATTCCCGGCGGCTTCAAAAAGCGCGAGGGCAGGGCGAGCGACAAGGCAATTTTGACCGCAAGGCTTATAGACAGGCCTCTCCGCCCGCTGTTCCCCAAGGGACTTTTCAACGACGTTGTGGTAACAGCGCAGGCAATTTCGGTTGAGCCCGATATTTCCCCCGAACCTCTTGCAATGATCGGTTCCTCGGTCGCGCTTGCAATTTCCGATATTCCTTGGGCAGGTCCTACGGGCTCGGTGGTAGTAGGGCTTGTTGACGGCAATTACGTTATAAATCCCGACCTTGCCCAAAGGCAAAAGAGCGACATTCATTTGAATCTCGCAGGCACAAAGGACGCGATTTTAATGATTGAGGCCGGCGCGAACGAAGTTACCAACGAACAAATGGTTGGAGCAATCATGTTCGGCCATAAGGAAATTCAAAAGATTTGCGAATTTATTGAAAACGAGATTGTTCCCGTCGTCGGCAAACCCAAGCGCGAAATTGAGCTTTATCACGTTCCCGAAGAGCTTGACAAGGTCGTGCGCGAATACGCCTCCGAGAAAATCGATTGGGCAATCGACACGTTTGACAGGCAGGAGAGGGAGAAGAGACAGGAAGAGGCCGAAAAGGAAGTTTTGGAACACTTTGCCGAGATCTATCCCGACAACGCGCGCGAAATAAAGGACAGCCTCTATTACCTCACAAAGGAAAAGGTACGTGCAAAGATATTCGACAAGGGTATCCGCCCCGACGGCAGGGGCTTAAAGGACGTCCGTCCCATCTGGTGCGAACGCCACATACTTCCCAGAGTTCACGGCTCTGCAATTTTTACCCGTGGACAAACCCAAACCATGACAACCTGCACCCTTGCAATGCTCACCGAGGCGCAGAAGCTCGAAGGGCTTGACGAAGAAACGTCCAAGAGATACATGCACCAATATAACTTCCCCGGCTACTGCACGGGCGAGGCAAAGGCTCTGCGTTCCCCCGGCAGGCGTGAAATCGGCCACGGCGCACTTGCGGAGCGCGCGCTCATTCCCGTGCTTCCTGACGAGGAGAGCTTCCCCTATGCAATAAGGGTAGTAAACGATATCCTTTCGTCCAACGGCTCGTCGTCGATGGCTTCCGTGTGCGGCTCCACAATGGCTTTAATGGACGCAGGCGTGCCCATAAAAGCCCCCGTAGCGGGCGTTGCAATGGGGCTTATCAAAAACCAGGAGACGGGCGAATTTAAGGTTTTAACCGATATTCAGGGCTTGGAGGACTTCCTCGGCGATATGGACTTCAAGGTTGCGGGCACCCAAAAGGGCATAACCGCAATCCAGATGGATATCAAAATCAAGGGTATATCCGAGGAGATAATGCACACGGCGATAGACCAGGCAAATGAAGGCAGGCAGTTCATTCTCTCCAAAATGCTCGAGTGCGTGCCCGAAGTTGCTCCCCAGCTCTCCGTTTATGCGCCCAAGATTATCAGCTTTGAAATCGACCCCGAAAAGATCGGCGACGTTATCGGCAAGCAGGGTTGCGTGATAAAGAAGATAATGGAGGAGACGGGCACCGAAATAGAGTTCAACGAGGACGACAGCGGCAGGGGATATATAGCCTGCACGGGCCCCATCGAGAACGCCGAGCGCGCAAAGGCGATTGTGCTTTCAATAGCTCACGACCCCGAAGTCGGCGATATGTTCGTGGGTACGGTAGTAAGAATTTTGAACTTCGGCGCGTTCGTAGAGTTTGCCCCCGGCAAGGACGGCATGATTCACATTTCCAAACTTTCCGATAAGCGCGTGGACAAGGTGGAGGACGTGGTAAATATCGGCGACACCGTAAAGGTTGAAATTATAAAAATCGGCGACAAGGGCATCGACCTCAAACTCCTCGAAAAGTTATCATAAAATAAAATTTGCAATAAAAAGTTGCAACAAAAATACCAAATTAAACGCCGCCGCGGCAATTCTGCCGCGGCGGCTGTCCTTTAACCCGCAAAATTTAATCTACTCGTCATACCTACGCCAATAATAATAGTAATAGGTACTCGTTAAAAGCTCTGCGTTTTTCGTAGCGTTAGTAACAGTTACATTTGTTCCGCTTGATGACTTATCGTACAAAACTTTCCAACCCGAAGTGTTTTCAAACTTTACGCTTTCAAGACTTGTGCAATCGGAGAATGCCCTATAGCCGATAGACGTAACGCTGTTAGGTATGGTTATACTTGTAAGGCTGTAGCAATAACGGAACGCATAATCGTTAATTGCGATTACTCCTTGCAACATATCGGCAGTAATCTCCGTTACAAGATTATTGTTCAAATAAAGTTTATGTGCATAATACAAAGGGTTAGCGTCATAATTACCAAAATCGATATTGCACCAATCCGCAATATCTGTTATATATACGCTTTCAAGGCTTGTGCAATTACGGAACGCATACTGTTCGATAGAAGTTACGCTGTCGGGTATAGTTACGCTTGTAAGGCTTGTGCAATTTTCGAACGCATACATGCCGATAGACGTAACGCCGTTACCTATGGCTACGCTTGTAAGGTTTGTGCACTCCCTGAACGCATGTTTTGCAATGCCTTTGGTATTAGCCCTCAAATTAGCATTGGTTACGGAATTGTCGCAATCTACAACCCACTTATCTACATACTGTACGCCGCTTACCGTTTGTATTAATTTTGTGCAACCAGAGAACGCATACTCGCCGATAGAAGTTACGCTGTCGGGTATGGTTATGCTTATAAGGTTTGTACAAAACGCGAACGCACCATTGTCAATATAAGTAACACTTACGGGTAAGGTTATGCTTGTAAGGTTTGTGCACTCCTTGAACGCATACTCGCCGATAGAAGTTACACTATCGGGTATGGTTATGCTTGCACCATTATATCTACAAAATGCATATTTACCAATTTCTTTTATTGAAGGATTATCACCCCATTTTATTTCTGCCGTGCAATCATAGAACGCATACCAATCGATAGAAGTAACGCCGTTGCCTATGGTTATGCTTTTAAGGCTTCTGCAACCAGAGAACGCATATATGCCGATAGAAGTAACGCTGTCGGATATGGTTACGCTTTCAAGACCTGTGCAATCATCGAACGCATAATCTCCGATAGATGTAACGCTGTCGGGTATGGTAACTTTGGTTATTTTATCGTTTTTATAAAAAGCGTATTTATAAATTTCATAGTTTTTTCCGTTTAACTTTTCCGGCACCGGTAATTGTAATGCTGTATTGTTCCCTTTACCACCTAACAAATAAATTATATTTTCGTCCTCGTAAAATACATAATCGTCTGATTGTTTTATTTTACTTTTTTCGGCGGAATCTACCACGGCTAACGCATAGTTTGCAACATACCCGTATTCACTTTTTTCTTTGGTAATGGACAATTCGGAAAGATTTATAACTTCAACCAATTTATAGCAATTATAAAACGCGTTTTCGCCGATGGAATTAACGCCCTTACCTATGGTTACATTTGTAATGTTGAAGCAATCCTTAAAAGCGTTATCACCGATAGAAGTTACATAGTCGGGAACTATAATGGTATTTATTGCATTATTTTTTAACCCTGTTATAGTGCAGATTTCTTTGGTGGAAGTAAATACAAAATTACTCATTTCATCACTTACTTCCCACTTTGCCGTATATGTTGAGTCTTCCTTAGGCATTTCAAATGTATATTCAAGAGTTGTGGCAAGTTCGTGGTTGTTCTTGTCATACCAACCGATAAAGGTGTAACCGATATTTGAAGAAGCTGTTACGGTAACGCTTTGACCTGCGATATACTTTTCACCGAGGGAGGGAACAGTTCCGGCAGAAGTATTATTGCTTTTCAATGTTATCTTTATCCATCTTGCGGTATAGGTAACATTTTCTTTTGGCATATCAAAGGTATAATTTAACTCTGTTGTTAATTCTGTGTCATCGTTATACCAGCCGACCCAAGTATAACCGTTGTTTGTTGTAGCCGTAACAGTAACGCTTTGACCTGCGATATACTTTTCACCGAGGGAGGGAACAGTTCCGGCAGAATTGTTATTGCTTTTCAATGTTACCTTTATCCACTTTGCGGTATAGGTAACGTTTTCCTTTGGCATATCAAAGGTATAATTTAACTCTGTTGTCAATTCCGTTTCATTATCATACCAGCCGACCCAAGTGTAACCGTTGTTTGTTGTGGCTTGGAGAGTAACAGTTGTGCCAGCAGTGGTTTTAGTAGCGTTTTTACTTGTATAACTTCCCGCACTTGAATAATTGGTCTTTGTTGTAACAGTGTAACACGCCCACTTTGCAGTATAGGTAACGTTTTCTTTCGGCATATCAAAGGTGTAATTTAAATCGGTAGTTAGCTCTATATCATCATTATACCAGCCAACCCAGGTATAACCGTTATATGTGTTTGCCGTAATAGTAACGCTTTCACCCGCTTTGTATGCTTTATTTAATGAAGTAATGCTTCCGCCTGCACTTAAATCTTTTGTCAATGTTACCTTTATCCACTTTGCGGTATAGGTAACGTTTTCCTTTGGCATATCAAAGGTATAGTTTAACTCTGTTGACAATTCTGTTTCATCGTTATACCAGCCAACCCAAGTATAACCGTTATTTGTCGTAGCTTTAAGAGTAACAGAAGTGCCTGCGGTAGTTTTTACTTCGTTTTGTTCTGTATAAGTGCCGGCATCTTCAATGGTCGTATTGGTTGTAACAGTGTAATACGTCCACCTTGCCGTATAAGTTACGGGTGTTTCTTCAAGTTTAAAAGTGTAAGTCAATTCGGTGGTGAGTTGGTCATCGCCCTTATACCAACCTACCCAAGTATAGCCTTTATTAGTATTAGCGGTTATAGTTGTTTGCGCGCCGAGAACGGTTTTATCCACTCCGCTAACGGTGCCTGCCGCAGTATCGCTTCTTTCCAAGGTTACAGGGCATTTTATCCACTTCGCTGTGTAAGTTACGGCAAAGCCCATTTTGAACCTATAAGTATATTCGGTGGAAACTTGCTCTGTTCCTTTATACCAACCGAGCCAAGTATAGCCGCTGTACGTGCTGGCGGTTATGGTTACCTGACTGTCATAGGCGTGGTCGCCGTCGCCGGAAACCGAGCCGCCCGTACTTAAATCCTTATTTAAAGTAACCTTGTATTGATTTGCCTGCCACTTTGCATAAAGCGTTATATCGCTTGTGCCCGTCCAATTTTCAAGGCTCGCGCCGCTGTTGTCCGTAAACAGAGTATTTCCGTTGCTATTTCCCCAGCCGAGGAAGGAATACCCCGTTTTTGTGGGTTTATGCAGGCTGTAAGATTTATCATATGTAACCGTTTTTTCGGTTGTGGAAAGCTCGCCGCCGTTGACATTCAAGGTTATTTTATAAGTTTTAGCCGTAGCGTTGGCGTAGAGGTTCAAACCCGAATATAGTACGTTTGACTTATATTCCTTGCCGTCTTTATCCTGCCAATAATTAAAGGTATAGCCCGTAATATCGGGTGTGTAGGTTACGTTGTACGTTTCGCCCGTAAGCGCCGTTTCCGTTTTTAGAGGAATGTTTTTATTGTCATAGTAAATAACGTTTACGGTGTACTGCCTGTGAACTATGAGCTTATAGGTGTTTACTTGCGAGGCGTTAGCCGAAGTAACAACAATATAAAACTCATTATCGCCGTTGGAAAGCGAGCCGTTTAAGTTTGCGGCAATTCTTGTGGGGATTTCCGTTTGCCCCATGCTGTCAAAATATAATTTCCAACTGCTGTCGGAACTGCATATCACTTTGTTTGCAAGTGAAACCTTGTCCGTTTCGGGCGAAACTATCATTAAAATTTCGTCGCCGTCTATGCTTGCGCCCTCAACGCTTAAAATACTTGCGGAAGGCTCTTGCCACACTGCAAAAAGCGTTATGTTCTCCGTAACTTTATCCGTTGCAAATTGCCATAAATTTTTGCCGTTTTTATCCTTTGCCCAACCGCCGAATGTGTATCTTGCGCGCGTGGGTTGAGTGGGAGCGGTCAAAAGCGAGTTTCCGTTTACTTCCTGCGTAAATGTTTCTCCATCCGCAAATTCTCCGCCGTTGGCGTTGTAGGTTACGGTATATTTTTGGGCGGGTTCTTGGTTTTGGTTCCCGCCGCCTTGAACATTGCCGTCGGGCGGAGTTTTGTCCTCTTTACAGTAGTAAATGTCCGCACCGAAAACTTTAATTTTCAAAATGCCGTCGGAAACATAAGTGCCGCTGTAAATTTCACCCGTTTCTCCAAAAACTGTGCCGTTAAAGGAAAGGTTGTTGCCGTTGCGCTCCAATGTTCCGCCAACGCCGTCGTCATCTTCCCAATTACTGCCTGAAATTTTAATCCAATTATCCATTTCGTGTTTTTCGTTGCGGTAAACGTAGTAAATACCGTCCAGCGAAGAGCTGCCGCCATTTGACGTTTCCTCTCCGCCGCAACCCGCAAAGCATAGCGCACAGCATAAACCCGCAACCACAGTCAATAACAAAATCAACAGTTTTTTCTTCATTGTATCTCCTTTTGTGCGGTAAAAAAATAAGGTGTGCCCCGAAAGAGCACACCGCACGGTATCTCTAACGGTTACCACACCTCACAAACTGTATGCGCGAAAATTACACAAGATATTAATACGCTACAGAAACAGAGATACACACTGCCGTTATACGTATTAATAACATGTGAGAAAAAGCGCAAAAAATTCGCGCCGATATTCAGTTTGTGAAATGTGGTACTTAAAATATATCATTATAATATAAAAAAGTCAAGAAAATTTATTTGCGGCAGTTGCGTAAACTTTATTTAATACACGATTGACAAAATTTGGCGCATTTGTTATAATCAAACATAAGTTTATTTTTTATCGTGCCCCGCAAATTGTTGTAAATCAACCGAAAAAGGGGTATAATTCAGCTATGGCGACTTTTGAGTTACATTCAAAATTTCAGCCCACGGGCGACCAGCCGCAGGCGATCGAGAGCCTGTCGGAGGGAGTGCTGGACGGCATACGCACGCAAGTTCTTTTGGGAGTTACGGGTAGCGGCAAAACGTTTACAATGGCCAACGTCATTAAAAACGTGAACCGCCCCACTTTGGTTATTGCGCACAATAAAACGCTTGCCGCGCAACTCTGCAACGAGTTTAAGGAGTTTTTTCCCAACAACCGCGTGGAATACTTTGTGTCATATTACGACTACTACCAGCCCGAAAGCTACATACCGTCAACCGACACTTATATCGAAAAGGATATGAGCCTCAACGACGAAATAGACAAGCTCCGCAACTCGGCAACCAGCTCTTTGGGCGAGCGGGAGGACGTCATTGTTGTGGCTTCGGTTAGCTGTATCTACGGTTTGGGCGCGCCCGAAGAATATTTCCGCCTTGCAATATCTTTGCGCCCCGGCATGGAACTTGAAAGGGACGCGCTTATCCGCCGCCTTGTTGAAATCCAGTACGCGAGGAGGGATATTGATTTTCAGCGTTCCTCTTTCCGCGTGCGCGGCGACGTTGTTGAAATTTTTCCCGCTTCAAACTCGGAAATCGCAATACGTGTTGAGTTTTTCGGCGACGAAATAGACAGAATTTGCGAGGAGGAGGCCGTTTCGGGCAATATTATTTCGGAGCTTAAACATATTTTGATATTCCCCGCGTCGCAGTATGCGGTGGGTTCCGACAAAATGCAGACCGCGCTTTCAATGATAGAGCGGGACATGCAGGACGAAGTAAAGGCCTTCCGCGACGAGGGCAAACTTTTGGAGGCCCAGCGCCTTGAACAGCGCACCACTTATGATTTGGAAATGATGCGCGAAATCGGCTATTGCAGCGGAGTGGAAAATTACAGCCGTTACTTTGACGGGCGTATGCCGGGCGAGCCGTCGTTCACTCTCTTGGACTATTTCCCCGCGGGAAAATTCCTTGTTTTTATTGACGAGAGCCACATGACCATTCCGCAGATAGGCGCAATGTATCACGGCGACCGTTCCCGAAAGGAAAATCTTGTTAACTATGGTTTCCGTTTAAAATCGGCATATGATAACCGCCCGCTCACGTTTGAGGAGTTTGACGAGCGCGTGCCCCAGCTTATATGCGTTTCGGCAACTCCCGCGGAGTACGAATTGAAGCAGGCGGGGAATATAGTTGAACAGCTCATACGCCCCACGGGATTACTTGACCCGGAAGTTGAAGTGCGTCCCACAAAAACGCAGATAGACGATTTGCTGGGCGAGATAAAAAAGGTGATAGACGAGCGCGGCAGGGTTTTGGTTACTACGATGACCAAACGCATGGCGGAGAGCCTTACCGACTATTTAAAGGAGCATGGGCTCAAAGTTCGTTATATGCACAGCGACATTGACGCCTTGGAGCGAATAGACATAATCAACGGCCTGCGAAGCGGCGAATTTGACGTGTTGTGCGGCATAAATCTTCTGCGCGAGGGCTTGGACTTGCCGGAAGTTAAACTTGTTGCCATTCTCGACGCCGACAAAGAGGGCTTTTTGCGCAGTGAAACCTCGCTTGTGCAAACTATCGGCAGAGCGGCGAGAAACGCCGAAGGCAGGGTTATTATGTATGCCGATGTAATCACAGGCAGCATGCGGCGCGCCATAGACGAAACCAACCGCCGCAGGAAAATTCAAAGCGAATACAATAAAGCCCACGGAATTGTGCCCAAAACAATAATCAAGGAAGTTAAAAATTCCATAGGAATAACGGGCAAAAAGACTGTCGGCGACGATATAAAATTAAAGGATATTCCCGCCGAAATAGAAAAATTAAAGGCGCTTATGAAAGTGGCTTCGGCACAACTTGATTTTGAGCGCGCAATTGAGATACGCGATACAATTTCACAACTAAAAAAGAAACTTGCAATGAGCAAAAAATCATGAAAGAAGAAATTTACGTTAAAGGCGCAAAAGAAAATAATCTTAAAAATATTGACGTTCACATTCCCCGCAACACGTTAACTGTGTTTACGGGGCTTTCGGGTAGCGGTAAATCCACGCTTGCTTTCGATACGATTTTTGCCGAAGGCCAGCGCAGATATATAGAAAGTCTTTCGTCCTATGCCCGTCAATTTTTAGGGCAGATGGAAAAGCCCGACGTGGAGCTTATCGACGGGCTTTCGCCTGCAATTTCCATCGACCAAAAAACCACTTCGCATAATCCGCGCTCAACGGTTGGCACGGTTACTGAAATTTACGATTATTTCCGATTACTGTTTGCCCGCGTGGGCATTCCGCACTGCCCCAAGTGCGGCAGGGAGATACGCAAACAGTCGGTTGACGAAATTGCGGACAGGGTTATGTCCATGCCTGAGAGCAGCAAAATAATTGTTGAGGCTCCCGTAGTCCGCGGAAAAAAAGGCGAGTTCCAAAAGGAACTTGCAAGTTGGAAGAAGAGCGGCTACGCCAGGGTAAAAATAGACGGAATTATTTATGACTTGCAGGAAGAAATCCACCCGGAAAAGAATATCCGCCACAATGTTGCGGTGGTAATAGACCGCCTTATAATTAAGGACGGAATATTAAAAAGGCTTACCGAGAGCCTTGAAAACGCTCTATCGCTTGCCAATGGGCTTGTTGTAATAGACTGCGACGGCAAGGAAGAGCTATATTCCTCTAACTATGCCTGCCCCGATTGCGGCATATCCATTGAGGAAATAGAGCCACGGTTGTTTTCATTCAATACGCCATGGGGAGCTTGTCCTGAGTGTTCGGGGCTCGGCTTTAAGCAAATTGTGGATCCGGACATGATTTGTCCCGACAAAACCAAAACTTTGCGCGAGGGGGCAATAAAAATAAGCGGCTGGAATCTCGACAGTTCGGCAATGACCCAAATGTATTTAAACTCGCTTTCCAAAGTTTACGGTTTTTCGCTCGACGTGCCCGTAAAAGATTTGCCCGACGGCGTTTACGATATGCTTATGTACGGTAACAACGGCGAGTTGATTGACCTTGCATACAACGCATACCGGTTTACGGGAAGCTATAAAACCGCATGGGAAGGCTTTGTTACCAATTTACAGCGGCGATATAACCAAACGTCGTCCGATAGCGTAAAATGGGATATTGAACGCTATATGCGCACGTCGGATTGTCCGCTTTGCCACGGAAAACGTCTTAAAAAAGAGGCGCTTGCGGTAACTGTTGGCGGTAAAAACATTGCCGAAGTGTGCGAAATGTCAGTGGACGATTTAAAATCCTTTGCCGATTTTTCCTTCTTCAATAAAACCGAACACCTCATAGCGGACAGTATAATCAAAGAGATCGACAACCGCATAAACTTTTTGGAAGATGTAGGGCTTGGATATTTAACGCTTTCGCGTTCGGCGGCAACGCTTTCGGGCGGCGAAAGCCAAAGAATAAGATTAGCAACGCAGATAGGCAGTGCGCTCACGGGCGTTTTGTATATTTTGGACGAGCCCAGCATAGGGCTACACCAGCGCGACAACGAAAAACTTTTGAACTCATTAAAGGGTTTGCGCGACCTGGGCAACACGCTGATTGTTGTTGAACACGACGAGGACACAATGCGCGCGGCGGATTATATAGTTGACATAGGCCCCATGGCGGGCGTTCACGGCGGCGAAATAGTTGCGTGCGGCACGCAAGAGGACATTATGAACGAACCGCGTTCCATAACGGGCGATTATCTTGCGGGAAGAAGAAAAATAGAAGTGCCGCAAGTAAGGTTAAAACCATCGGACAAGTGGCTGAAAGTTTACGGCTGTAAACAAAACAACCTGAAAAATATCAATGTTGAAATTCCTGCGGGGCTGATAACCGCGGTAACGGGCGTTTCAGGCAGCGGCAAGAGTTCCCTTGTAAACGAAATTATTTATCCGTACCTCGCAAACGAATTGAACCGTGCGCGTCAACCCTTGGGCAAGGCCGATAAGTTTGAGGGGCTTGAACACTTTGATAAAATAATTGCCATAGACCAACAGCCGATAGGAAGAACGCCGAGAAGCAACCCCGCAACCTACACGGGCGTTTTTACGGCAATCAGGGATTTGTTTGCGGCAACGCCTGACGCAAAGGAAAGGGGGTATAAGAGCGGCAGATTTTCTTTCAATATTACCGGCGGGCGGTGCGAACACTGCCAGGGCGACGGCATAATTCAAATAGAAATGCACTTCCTGCCCGATATCTACGTTCCGTGCGAAGTTTGCGGCGGTAAGCGATACAACCGTGAAACATTGGAAGTAAAATATAAGGGAAAATCCATATCCGATGTTCTGGAAATGACCGTTGCAGAGGCGTGTGAATTTTTTAAACCTATATCCTCGATTTATAACAAAATTTCAACGCTTAACGACGTGGGATTGGGCTATATAAAACTCGGTCAAAGCTCCACAACACTTTCGGGCGGCGAGGCGCAAAGGGTAAAACTCGCAACAGAATTATCAAAGAGGAGTACGGGAAAAACTTTTTATATTCTTGACGAGCCCACAACGGGACTTCACAGTTACGACGTTGACAAACTTATAAAAATACTTGCGCGTTTAAGGGCGGGCGGAAACACCGTGCTGGTTATTGAGCATAACCTCGACGTGATAAAGTGCGCAGATTGGATTATTGACCTTGGTCCCGAAGGCGGCGACAGAGGCGGCACAGTCATTGCCACAGGCTCACCGGAAGATATTGCCGCGTGCCCACAGAGCTACACGGGGCAGTTTTTAAAGAAAATTCTCAACGTAAAGTAAAAACTTAATTAGCTGTTTTAGCATTGCGGCGATTGCATAAGATTATAATCGCCGCAAAATTTTTAAATATTGTTTTAATTTTAGCAATTTAAATAGTACTATGCCACACATAAACAGTACAAATTTATCGATTTTACGGCTTGTAGGTGTTAAAATCGGGTTTTGGATGGGCACCAAAATTTTTATTGTTTCATACTTTGGATTATACCGTTTAAGGAGCCTGCGCCATGCCAAAACCTTTGACCTTACCACAGCCGTTTCCCACAACAGATGATTTAAGCGAGGACGCTTACAGCCTGAGATTGATTTCACCGGCATATGCCTCTTCCACGGGCGAACTCAACGCGGTATTACAGTACATTTATCATTCGTTCTTTTTTAAGCGGTGCGGCTATGCTGATGTGGCGGAAAAGCTCGTTTCCATAGCTGTTGCCGAAATGCTGCATCTAAATTTGCTTGGGCAAACAGTTTTGGCTCTTGGCGCACCGCCCGTATTTTGCCGCTGCCCGTACAACGGATTTGATTTTTACAGCGCCAAATACGTAGCCTATTCCCGAACGTTGAAGTTTATGTTGGAGGACGATATAATAGGGGAGCGGCAGGCGATTTGCATGTATAATCACATGTTGGTAAAATTAAAAAACACTCAGGTTAAGGAAATTGTTTCACGGATCTGCGGCGACGAGGAATTACATCTTAAAACATTGCAGAGCATATTGGATGATTTTAAAGGTTGACACGCGGCTTAAAAATAAAGTATAATTTAACAAATGAAAAAGTATGACGTTATAATTATAGGCGGAGGCGCTTCCGGACTTGCATGCGCGGTTGCGCTAACGGAAAATCCTCACCTTAAAATTTTGATAATAGAGGCCGGTGAGAGGGCAGGCAAAAAACTTTCGGCAACGGGCAACGGGCAGGGCAATATTTGTAACAAGGATATGTCAGTTTGCCATTACCGTAGCGGTAGAATAGGGCTTGCCGAAAAAATAATTTTCAGGGTTTCGGCCGAACGGACGCAGGAAAGGCTTTTCGGTAAAATGATTTATTTTACCGACGGGGCCGGCAGGGTTTATCCGCACAGCATGCAGGCGTCTTCGCTCACCGATATACTTTTGCGCCGATTGAAGAACGCCGGCGTGGATATTTTACTTTCAACGCGCGTTAAAAACATAAGCGTAAGCGACGGTTTTGTTGTGGATTGCGGCGAAAATAGTTTTTTAGCCGAGTACGTTGTGCTTGCTACGGGCGGAAAAGCCCAAAAGCAATTTTTAACGGATGGTTCGGCTTATAAACTTGCGCAAAATTTCGGGCACAAATTAACGCCCCTGCGCCCTGCAATAGTACAGCTTAAAACGGATACCAAATTTATAAAGGGGTTGAAAGGTATACGCGTAAACAGCATGGCAAAAGCGTATGTTGGCGGAATTTTAAAAAAGGAAACGCGTGCCGACATAATTTTTACCGATTACGGCGTTTCGGGCAACGCCGCATTCTATCTTTCGAGCGAACTCACGTCGGGCGGCATAATTGCAATAGATTTTTTGCCGCAATACGGCGAGGATGAAATATGCGAAACGCTAAAAACCCGACTTGGGAGCGGGACAAGTTATCCCGACATTCTTTGCGGCATAGTCCATAACCAAATTGCCCGTGCAATAATAGCCCGTGCAGGTGAAAATTCCGTTGAAGCAATTGTCAGCCTGCTAAAAAATTTCACTCTTGAAGTTACGGGCACGCTTGGATTTGACTATGCGCAGGTAACGCAGGGCGGCATAGATATGAATGACATAGCGGACAACCTTGAAAGCAAACTGTGCAAAAATTTGTATTTTGCGGGCGAAATATTGGACGTTGACGGCGACTGCGGAGGCTATAATCTGCACTGGGCGTTTTCAAGCGGTACGGCCGTTGCCGACGATATAATTTTAAAAACAAAAAATAAATGAAACGGCTGGATAATATAAAACTTCATATTGGCGAAAGCGAGCAGACGTTAATAAAAATAGCACAAAAAAATCTCAAAAAGCCTGTAAAATTTTTTAAAATTCTTAAAAAATCGCTTGACGCCCGCGATAAAAATAACATTTTGTGGGTGTACTCCATAGCATTTTCGGAGGAGCCGGAAGAGGTGCGGCCGTCTCTTGAAAAGCTCTGTTCGGCTACGCAAGTTGCCGTTATAGGTAGCGGCCCCGCGGGACTTATGTGCGGCCTGCGGCTTGTTGAACACGGAATTGCGCCGATAATTATCGAGCGGGGTGAGTGTGTTGAGGAGAGGGAGCAGACAACGCTGAAATTCTTTAAGAGCCGCGTTTTAAATCCCCAATCCAATGTGCAGTTCGGCGAGGGCGGCGCGGGTACTTTTTCGGACGGAAAACTCAACACACAGACGCACAACGGCAATAACAGGGATGTTTTGGAGTATTTTGCCCGTTTCGGTGCGCCGAAGGAAATATTGTATCTCAACAAGCCGCATATCGGTAGTGATAATCTTAAAACCGTTTTAAAAAATATACGTAAATTTATTGAAAATAACGGCGGCAAATACTTATTCAATACGCAGTTTATAGGTTTTAATAAGTTCCAAAGCGGAAAATCAAACCGGCCGAAATTGAAGTCGCTTATTCTCAAAAACACAAAAACGGGTGAGGAAAGCGAGCTGGAAGTTGGGTTTACCGTGCTTGCGGTTGGACATTCTTCACGCGACACGTTTAAAATGCTCGACCGTTCCGGCATAAAGATGACCCCGCGCGATTTTGCAATCGGCGTAAGGATAGAACACCTCGCCGCGCAAATAGGTCTGGCGCAATACGGTAAAAATTACAAGTTGTTGCCTGCGGCGGACTATAAGTTGGTGAGCCATGCGCACGAGCGTACGGTCTTTACTTTTTGCATGTGCCCGGGCGGTGTTGTTATCCCTGCGGCAAGCGAAGAGGGCGGGGTAGTGGTAAACGGAATGTCAAATTATGCCCGTAACGGATTGAATTCCAATTCCGCGCTTATGGTGCAGATGAAAGCCGATGATTTCGGCGGGGAATTATTTTCCGGAATGGAGTTCCAAAGAGAGATCGAACGCATGGCGTTTGAAGCGGGCGGAAGGACATATGCCGCGCCCGTACAACTATATAAAGATTTTGCCCTGGATAAAATTTCGCAAGGATTTGGCGAGGTTGAACCTACCTATGCCGCGGGCACGTTTTTTGCACCGCTGAACGAGATATTGCCCTCTGTCGCCGTTTCGGCGTTAAAAGCCGCTATCCCCGACATGGATAAAAGGTTGAGGGGCTTCGCAAACCCTTCGGCGATTTTAACGGGTGTGGAAACACGCTTTTCATCGCCCGTAAAAATCGAGCGCGGCGAAGATTTACAAAGCGTTTCGCTTGCTGGTCTGTATCCCTGCGGCGAGGGTGCGGGATATTCGGGCGGGATTACGAGTTCTGCCGCTGACGGAATTAAAATTGCCGAAAAAATTTTTGAAAACATAAAAAATCATACAATTTTCATTTAAAATTCACAATTCAAGGCTATACTTAAACCAAAGTAAAATTTGAATACACAACTTTTTTTCATATTCTCTCTGAGGCGGCGGCGCAATTTATTAACTGCGCCGCCGCCTTAGCGTTTAGAAGGTAACAAAATCCCCGAAGCTGATTGCTTCGGGGATTTTGTTGTTTTTATAACGCGGTAGCCAAAGTGGAAGCCGCAAGCCCCATCATGCTTATTATAAGAATTAGACTTATAACTGTGCCCACTAACGAAACTGCGCTTATGATTATTCCCGCAAGCGCAAAACCGCCGCCTTCAAGATTTTCTTCATTGCATTTTTTACGTGCAATAATACTGCAAATCAATCCCGCTATGGAAATTAAGAACGAAAGTACAAACCCCACAATGGCGAGGGTGCAGTGCTGTTTGGGTTCGTTGTTTTTAAATTCGGCTATTTGTACTCCGCAATAAGGGCACACAATAGCGCTGTCGTTGATTTCTTTTCCGCAATTTTTGCAAAACATTCTTTATCCTTCCTTTGTTTGACATTAATAATATTATATTCCCACTATAATGGGAAGTCAAGTATTTTTCCCATTTTTATGGGAAAATAATTTTATGAAGGAGTTTGGCGAAAGGTTGCGGTTTTTGCGCCTTGAAAAGGGAATAGGGCAGATACAGCTTGCAAAGGAACTTGACGTGGGTAAGTCGGTAATAAGTTTGTGGGAGCTTGGCAAATGTGAGCCTACGCTTTCCAAACTGATATCCATTGCAAAATTTTTTGGTGTAACAATAGATTTTTTGGCGGGACTTGAAGATTGAAATTTCCGCCGAAATAAAAATTACGTCCGCGGCATTTTGCCGCGGACGTTGTAATAATATGATTTTTGTGGTTTTAAACGGTTTCAACATTTATAAGGTTGGAGTTGCCGCTCTTGCCGTTGGGCGTGCCGCCCGTTAAAACAATTTTATCACCCTTTTGTACCAGTCCCGTATCTATGGCGGCGCGTTTAGCATAGTGGAAGAGTACGTCAACCGAATAGAACTCTTCGCTCATAACGGGAATAACGCCCCAGCTCAACGCAAGTTTTCTGTATGCGCGCTCGTCGGTTGTCATGCCTATTATATCTATCATGGGGCGGAATCTCGAAACAGTCCTTGCCGTGCCGCCCGTTCTTGTACATACGACTATAACTTTTGCGTCTATATCCTGCGCGAGCGTGCAGGCGGAGTGGGACAAAGCTTCCGAAAGATTTTTAATGTGATATGCGCTGTCGTCTATATGCGCTATGTATTTTGTATTGGATTCGGCTTGCTGGGCAATTTTAGCCATTGCGCGAACTGCCTGCACGGGATATGCGCCTGCCGCCGTTTCGCCTGAAAGCATAATGGCGGAGGAGCCGTCGTAAACGGCGTTGGCAACATCCGATATTTCCGCACGGGTGGGGCGGGGTTGCTTTATCATGGATTCCAGCATTTCGGTTGCTGTTACACTGCGCTTGCCGCGTATACGGCAGGCGTTTATTATCTTTTTCTGTATACCGGGGAGTTCTTCAAAAGGCACTTCAACGCCGAGGTCGCCGCGCGCAACCATTATGCCGTCGGATACTTCCAATATTTCGTTGAGATTATTCACGCCCGCACGGCTCTCTATTTTTGCTATTATTTCAATTTCTTTTTCGGGCGAGCCGCACATTTTCAGCCAATTTCTCACGTCAATAACGTCCTGCGCCTTTGAAACAAATGATAGCGCAATAAAGTCAACGCCTTGTTCAACGCCAAACTTAATATCGTCCTTATCCTGTTCGGAAAGGTAAACCATATCAAGCTGTTTATCGGGGAAAAACATACTTTTTCTGTTGGAAAGTTCTCCGCCGATAATTGTTTTGCATATAACGTCGGGCTTTTCAACGCGCACAACCTCAAAAATCATAAGCCCGTTGTTCAGCAATATTTTATCTCCGGGGAACATTTGGTCGCACAATCCTTCAAAAGTAACGGCAACGCGGTTTTTATCGCCTATTATATCTTCCGTGGTAAACGTAAAAGTATCGCCGTCTTTTAAAGTTATTTTGCCGTCTGCAAAGGTCTTAATTCTAAATTCGGGCCCTTTGGTATCCAAAAGAATGGGCAGAGGCACCTTTTTGCGCTCTCTCAAACGCTTTAACATTGCAATTTTTTGTGCATGCTCCTCATGCGTGCCGTGGGAAAAATTGAGCCTTGCAACGTTCATGCCAGCGTCAATCATCTCGGAAAGTACAACTTCGTTGTCGCTTGCGGGACCGAGTGTGCATATAATTTTTGTCTTTTTCATAATTAACCCCTTGTTTATATTGTTACAAATATATTTTAAAGTAAAATTAATCAAAAATCAATATACAGCGGCAAAATAGTTGGCTTAATTTTTAAAAAGGTGTTAAAATGTATTTGATTTGAGTTAATCATACGGTCGCGGGCTGCGAGAGCAGCGTGAGGAAAGTCCGAGCATCGCAGGGCAAGGGTGCCTGCTAACGGCAGGTGGAGGCGACTTTAAGGAAAGTGAACAGAAATATACCGCCGCGTTTATTCGCGGTAAGGGCGGAATGGCGAGGTAAGGGCTCACCGTTGTTTCGGTAACGAAGCAAGCCAATTAAACCCCACCCGATGCAAGATTGGGACGTATGCCCGCTTAAATGCGAGGGTTGCCCGCCCGCATGCGTCCGTTAATATCGCTTGAACGCATTGGCGACTATGCGTGTAGATAGATGACCGTACACGACAGAACTCGGCTTACAGATTAATCTCAAATTATAAGGCGGCGGCGCAAAATTTGCGCCGCCGCCCTCTATATCTCCATATTTTAATCAATGGGAGCGAGTTTAGCTGTAAAGTGGCGTAGAATAGGGGGTTCTTCCACAATCTTATAGCCCTTTATGTTTGCCGCACGTTCCTTTATATTTATGAGCGCGTCTGCAATTACGTCGAGGTGCGACTGCGTGTAGACCCTGCGGGGTATGGCAAGCCTGGTAAACTCAAATTCCGCTTCAAGCTGTTTGCCTGTGTCGGGGTCGTTGCCAAGCATGTAGGAACCTATATCGCAGGCGCGTATTCCCGCTTCGAGATACAGTTCTATTGCCAGCGCCTGTGCGGGGAATTGATAGTAGGGGATATGGGGCAGAAGTTTTTTGGCGTCTACAAAAACAGCGTGGCCGCCAACGGGGCTCTGGAAAGGTATGCCGCCTTCTTCAAGCCGCGCGGCAAGATATTGCATCTGACCTATGCGGTATTTAAGATAATTTTCGTCAATGCCCTCTTCAAGACCTATGGCAAGCGCCTCTATGTCTCTTCCCGACATGCCGCCGTAGGTAATAAAGCCTTCAAACGAAATAGTGCGCTGTTTAACAAGTTCAAAAATTTCCTTGTCGCGGCAACCTATAAGTCCGCCCATATTTACGATTGCGTCCTTTTTGGAACTCATCGTAAAGCAATCTGCGTCCTCGAATGTAGCCTTAACAATATCCTGTATTGAGCTGTTTTTAAATTCGGGTTCACGCTGTTTAACAAAGTAGGAGTTTTCGGCATAGCGGGCGGCGTCTATCATAAATTTAATGCCATGTTTATGGGCGATTTCGCGCGTTTGGCGGATATTTTCAACCGAAACGGGCTGGCCGCCTGCGGAATTGTTCGTAATTGTCATTATTATTACGCCTATATTTTCCGCGCCCAACTCTTTAATATACTGCTCCAAACGTCCGCAGTCCATATTGCCCTTGAAGTCATAATATTTAGCCGTGTCCAACGCTTCGGGAACAACGCAGTCAATTGCGCGAGCGCCCGCAAGCTCAACATGTGCGCGGGTGGTATCGAAGTGCATATTGGATATGGCATATTTTTTACCTTGGAGGAGGATAGGGAGGAGGACTTTTTCGGCCGCTCTGCCCTGATGTACAAGCTGTACGTAGGGTAGCCCGAAAATTTTATGAGCCTGTTCCTGTACCTTATAGTAGCAATCTGCGCCCGCATATGATTCGTCGCCAAGCATAACGCCGGCCCATTGCCCGGAACTCATTGCCCCTGTGCCGCTGTCCGTAAGCAGGTCTATATACACATCGCGCGAAGCAAGCGCAAACACGTTGTAGTTGGCTTCGGCAATCTTTTTTTCGCGCTCCTCTCTCGTGAGAATTTTAAGAGGTTCAACGCTTTTGATTCTAAAAGGCTCTGGGAAGTAAATATGTTTCATAAATTTCCGTCCTTGTAATATTATTTCATAAATATTTTAATATCAAAACAGCTTAAAGTCAATACGCAATTTGATTTTTAAGTCGTTTTTGTATTTCGCCGATGATTAATCGGTTTTCACCAACCGGAATTTTATGTTTACATCGCCATATCCCGTAACATATTTAAAATTCATAACTTCAATTCCGCTCGGTTCGATTTCCGTATACGGCTCATTGTTGACATATATGATAACTTTGTACCCTTCAACCGTATAGATAGAATAATTTAATACTGTTCCCGCGTAAAACAAATCGTTTTCTTTAATTTCAAATTGGATATTTTCATCAAACGTCAAGCGGCAGTTATATTCAAAATTATGGTGAGGGACAGCACTTTCCGTTCCGGCAGAAATAAATTTGAGAATTGCGCTGTCCGCCGTGCCATTGAGTTTATAATCGATTTTTAATTCATCGGCCGCCTTATTGCTATCATTATCTATCAATTGCAATTTAATATCGGCTATATCCAACTCGCGGTTAAAGGCGTCGCCTTTGATATTTTTAAACTCATAAGTATCTGTTGTATAAGAATTTTGCGCAACCAATTCTCCAAAATCCAAAACATAGTTTTCGTTACATTCACTCAAAACAAAATTGACGTGATAGGGCGTATAGAATTTCGTATCAATCGTGGACAAGTCTTTGACTTTGTTCGTTGTTGTTTTAATATATTCCATTCGGTCCATTTCGGAAAATTCCGCACTGATTGTCAGCCCGGAATTATGGTTGGCCGTACCTTGAAAAAGTCCGTCTCGCAAAGAAATTTCAAATTGTTTTGGCTTTGCGCATGCGACCGAACAAAGCCCCATAGCTGATAATAAAAATATAAGTAAAAATTTTTTCATATCGTTGCCTGTGAGTTTAAAAATATTATAGCATAATTGTAGCCAAAATCAAGCCTTGCAATAAAAAAACGGCGCCGCTTCACGCGAACCGCCAATGTGATAATAATAGAGCATGCACACCAGAAATCATCGCAAAAAAAGCACGGAACAATCCGTGCTAATTGATGGTGACCCTGCCGGGAATCGAACCCGGGATTGAGCCTTGAGAGGGCTCCGTCTTAACCGCTTGACCACAGGGCCATGTTAAATTTTATTTTTAAAGAACTTTGCGCAAACAAATTTCCCAATTGCTATGTGATTATAGCATATAAAAAGTTTCTTTGCAAGCAAAAACAAGCCGTTAATAAATTTTTTTGGATTTGCCGAACGATGTTATTTCACACAAATTTCTTATTTACTTCAATGAATTAAGTTTGACAACACTTAAATATAATACTATAATTATTTAGTATTAAATAAATTAAGGTGAATTAATGATTAAAACCCTTTTAAAAAGCGTAAGGGAATACAAAACGGCTTCAATACTTTCACCTATATTTGTTTCGTTTGAAGTAATTTTGGAATGCCTTTTACCTTTTGTGATCGCAGAGTTGGTCGGCTCAATTAAAAACGGCGTGCAACTGTGGAAGTGGGAGTGGACGTCTTGGAGTAGTTTGAGTATTGGACAGTACGCGTTGATACTTGTTTTAATGTCGCTTGCTTCTTTGGCGTGCGGCGCGCTTGCAGGCGCTTTTTGCGCTAAGGCGGCGGCAGGATTTGCAAAGAATCTCCGCAAAGATATGTATTACAGGGTGCAGGAGTTCTCGTTTGAAAATATCGATAAGTTTTCTACATCGTCCCTTGTAACCCGCATGACTACCGACGTAACTAACGTGCAGTTTGCGTATATGATGATAATCCGCACGGCTATCCGTAGCCCGATGATGATGATATTTTCGGCGGTAATGGCGTTTGTTATGGGTGGAAACCTCGCCTGGATTTTTGTGGGCGTAATTTTTCCGCTTGCCGCCATTCTGTTTATTATAATGTGGCGCACATTGCCGCTGTTTAGAAAGCTGTTTAAAAAATACGATAATTTAAACGAATCCATACAGGAGAACGTTAAGGGAATACGCGTTGTTAAATCCTACGTCCGCGAAGAGTATGAAAAGCAAAAATTTGACAATGCCGCTACGGAGTTGCAGAGGGATTTTACCAAGGCCGAGCGTATTTTGGCATGGAATAACCCCGTTATGCAGTTTTTCTTTTACGGCGTACTTTCGGCTATACTTTTCGTGGGTTCCTATTTGATATTGGATAACGTTTCCGTAGGGTTTGGAGCATCGTTAAATTCCGAGTCCATTTCTCAGCTCATAGTTTACGGAATGCAGATTCTTATGTCTTTGATGATGTTTTCCATGATTTTTGCCATGATTACTATGTCGATAGAGAGCAGCCGCCGTATTTGCGAAGTATTAACCGAGGAGAGTACTATTCACAGCCCCGAAAATGCAAAGCACGAAGTAGTGGACGGGTCGATTGATTTTGAGGGCGTATCCTTTAAGTATTCAAAATCGGCGAAAAAAAATGTTCTTGAAAATATCAACCTGCATATTCATTCGGGTGAAACGGTTGGTATTATAGGCGGAACGGGGTCTTCCAAAACTTCCCTTGTCAATTTGATTTCGAGGTTATACGACGTAACGGAAGGCTCGGTTAAAGTAGGCGGCACAGACGTAAGGGATTATGACGTCGAGTCGCTCCGCAACCAGGTTGCCGTGGTTTTGCAAAAGAATGAATTGTTCTCCGGCACAATAAAGGAAAACCTCCGCTGGGGCGATCCCAACGCAACCGACGATGAGCTTATCGAGGCCTGCAAACTTGCGCAGGCGGATGAGTTTATACAAACCTTCCCTCAAAAGTACGATACATACATTGAACAGGGCGGTACGAACGTTTCGGGCGGTCAAAAACAGAGGCTCTGCATAGCCCGCGCACTGCTAAAAAAGCCCAAGATTCTTATTTTGGACGATTCTACTTCGGCGGTCGATACACATACGGACGCCCTTATAAGAAAGGCGTTCCGTGAATATATCCCCTCAACCACAAAAATAATAATAGCCCAGCGCACATCTTCCGTTGAAGACGCCGACAGGATAATTATTATGGATAACGGCAAAATAGACGCCGTAGGAACGCATGAAGAACTTTTGGGTAAAAATGCTATATACACCGAAGTTTATACCACCCAAAACAAAGGCGGTAAGGCTGTAAGTTCGTTCAGTGAAATGGATGGAGGTGATAACAATGCCGCCGATTAAAAGACCAGCAGTAAAAGCGCCCAAGGGCACATTTAAAAGAACTTTAAAAGCGTTGTTCCATTATTATCCCAAAATGATGACGTTTACATTGATTTTAATCATTTTTAACGCCATTGTTTCGGCTTTGCCCGCGTTGTTTATGGGTGAAATATACACCGCTTTGGAAACTGCCGAAGCCGCACGCAAAGCAGGCGAGGTGGTAAGCTGGGCGCGCTTTGGATGGGATATAACAAAGCCTATGCTTATTCTTATAAGTTTATATGCGTTCTCGCTTGCGGCGGGCGCGGTGGATAAGCAACTTATGGCAATAATAACCCAGGGATTTTTAAAGAAAATGCGCGGACAAATGTTCGACGGCATGCAGGACTTGCCCATTAAATATTTTGACACGCACAGCCACGGCGCAATAATGAGCTACTACACAAACGATATAGACACACTGCGCCAAATGATTTCACAATCCCTGCCGCAACTTTTAACGTCGGGAATAATGTGCATAACGCTTTTGTTCCTTATGCTGTATTACAGCTTATGGCTCACTTTGATAGTTCTTGCGGGAATCGGGCTTATCTTCTTTGTAACAAAAGTAGTAGGCGGCGGTGCGGGCAAATATTTCTTGGGACAGCAACGCGCGGTTGCCAGAACCGAAGGGTTTATAGAGGAAATGATGAACGGCCAAAAGGTCGTTAAGGTTTTCTGCCACGAAGAGGCGGCAAAGGCCGATTTCGACAAGGTAAACGAGCATCTCTACGACCAATCCAACCGTGCCAACCGCTATGCAAATATGCTCATGCCTATTTTGGGCAACATAGGCCACGTGCTGTACGTAATTATTGCGCTTATAGGCGGCGTGTTTATAACCAAACACGCAATGAACGTGAGCATATCGGGCGCAATGTTTTATGAAACAGGCGCCGACGGCGCAATCCTTGTTGCGGGCGGAATAGCAATTTTGCTCTCGTTTTTGCAGGCTACAAGGCAATTTACCAACAATATAAACCAAGTTTCCAACCAGGTCAATTCGGTGGTTATGGGACTTGCAGGTGCAGCAAGGTTGTTCGCCCTCATAGACGAGGAGCCCGAAAGCGACGACGGCTATGTTACTTTGGTAAACGCAAAAGAGGAGAACGGTCAGCTTGTGGAATGTTCGGAGCGCACGGGCATTTGGGCATGGAAGCACCCGCACAAGGACGGTACGCTCACTTACGAGAAACTTGCGGGCGATATAGTTATGGAGGAAGTAGACTTTGGCTATACACCCGATAAGATAGTTTTGCACGATATTTCGCTGTATGCAAAGCCCGGACAAAAAGTTGCGTTTGTAGGCGCAACGGGCGCAGGCAAAACCACCATAACCAACCTGTTGACCCGTTTTTATGACATAGCCGACGGAAAGATCAGGTATGACGGCATAAACGTAACAAAGATTAAAAAAGGCGAACTGCGCCGTGCAATAGGTATGGTATTGCAAGATACCAACCTGTTTACGGGCACGGTTATGGAAAATATCCGTTACGGCAAACTCGATGCCACCGATGAGGAATGTATTGCCGCGGCAAAACTTGCAGGCGCAGACGACTTTATAACAAGGCTACCCGACGGCTACAACACAATGTTGCACCAGAACGGCGCAAATCTTTCGCAGGGGCAGAGGCAACTTTTGTCCATTGCCCGTGCGGCGGTTGCGGACCCTCCCGTAATGATTTTGGACGAAGCGACAAGCTCAATCGATACCCGAACGGAAGCGATAGTCCAGCGCGGAATGGATAAACTTATGGAGGGCAGGACGGTATTTGTAATTGCCCACAGGCTTTCAACGGTTAAAAATTCCAATGCCATCATGGTTTTGGAACACGGCAGAATAATAGAACGCGGCACGCACGAACAGCTTATCGAGCAAAAGGGCAAGTATTATCAATTGTATACGGGCGCCTTTGAACTTGAATAAATTGTTTTAAAAAAGAATAGTACAAACAGTAAAAAACATACACTATACAGCCTGAACTTTTAGGGGGTGTGGCGTATGTTTTTTGATTTTTTGGGGCTTTTATTTTCAAAAATATTCTTTTTTACGGGGCTTATACAAAACAAAGGAACATTCCCGAAACCTCTTTCACCGGAGGAAGAAAAGAAGTATTTAACCCTTGCAAGACAGGGCGACGCGGAAGCAAAGGAAATTTTAATCAAACATAACATGCGGCTCGTTGCGCACGTGGTAAAAAAATATATGGGCGCCGCCGAAACAGACGATTTGCTTTCCGTTGGCTCAATAGGCCTGATTAAGGCGATAAATACCTTTCAGGAGGGCAAGGGTACGGCTCTTGCAACCTATACGGCAAGATGTATAGAAAACGAAATTTTAATGCTGTTGCGTTCGGGGAAGAAACACAAAAACAACGTATCTTTAACCGACCCTGTCGGCACGGATAAGGACGGCAACGAACTCACTTTAATGGATTTGCTATCCGAAAAGGAGGATAGCGTTTTTTTACAGGTTGAAAAGAGCGTACAGAGGGAAAAATTCATTGCGGTTTTAAAAAAATTTTTAAGCGAGCGCGAATTTACTATTTTGTCGCTGCGTTACGGGCTAATAGACGGAGCGGCACTGCCGCAGAGAGAAGTTGCAAAAAAATTGGGCATATCGAGAAGCTATATTTCGCGCATAGAAAAACGCGCGATAGAAAAGGCGCGCGAAAACCTCAACAAAGACGATTTTTTAACCGATTAACTTGACAAAGTATGCTAGCCTTTGTTATATTTATTTAGATAATAAATGAAGGTTAAGGCAAAAATTATGGATATTTACAGCGAGCTTCGGGAGCGCAGATTGATTGCGCAGGTTACGGATGAGGAGGAAATCAAAACCCTTATCAACAACGGAGGCGCACGCTTTTATATAGGTTTCGACCCCACGGCGGATTCATTGCACGTTGGGCACTTTATGGCGTTGTGCCTTATGAAGAGATTGCAGATGGCGGGTAATAAACCCGTGGTTTTATTGGGCGGCGGCACGGGCTATATTGGCGATCCTTCCGGCAGGTCGGATATGCGCTCTATGCTTACGCCCGAAACCATACGCCATAATTGCGAGTGCTTTAAGGCGCAGATGGAAAAATTTATAGAATTCGGCGACGACAAGGCCATAATCGTGAATAACGCCGATTGGCTGTTAAAGTTAAATTATATAGATCTTTTAAGAGATGTTGGGGCATGCTTTACAGTAAACAATATGCTCCGCGCCGAATGTTATAAACAGAGGATGGAAAAAGGACTTTCATTCCTGGAATTTAACTACATGATAATGCAGTCCTACGACTTTTGGTATTTGAACGAACACTACGGTTGCAATATGCAATTCGGCGGCGACGACCAATGGAGCAACATGCTTGCGGGCACGGAGTTGATACGCAAAAAGTCGGGTAAGGACGCCTACGCCATGACAATAACCCTGCTCTTAAACAGCGAAGGCAAAAAGATGGGCAAAACGGCAAAAGGTGCCGTTTGGCTGGATGAAAATAAGACAAGCCCCTACGAATTTTACCAATATTGGCGCAATGTGGACGACGCCGATGTTATGAAGTGTATTAAAATGCTCACTTTTATTCCAATGGACGAGATACGCCAAATGGAAGAGTGGGATGAAAGCCGCATAAACGAAAAAAAGGAAATTCTCGCTTACGAACTCACCAAGCTCGTGCACGGCGAAAAGGCGGCGGAGATTGCAATGTCGCAGGCAAAGGCGGCGTTCGGCGGCGGCGGAGATTTGCCCGAAAAAGAAATTTCCGTTGAAACTGCAACAATTATCCCCGTTTTGGTTGCCGCGGGAATTTGTGCGTCCAACGGCGAGGCGCGCAGACTAATCCAGCAGGGGGGAGTATCTTTAAACGACGACAAAGTAACGGATATAAACGCGCCCGTAAACAGCGGCGACGTTCTTCACAAGGGTAAAAAAGTACACGTAAAAATCATTTTAAAATAAATGCCGCAATCCTACAAATCGCTTTCAGGCGAATATGTTACCCAAAAAGTAATAGAAAAATCCAAGTTTATAGCAACGTCGCGGCACGTTTCGGGCGAGGAAGAAGCAAGGGCGTTCATTGCCGAAATATCCAAAAAATACGCAGACGCCACACATAACTGCTATGCATATATAGCCGACAATCTCGGCAATTTTCCGCGTTTTTCCGACGACGGCGAGCCGCAGGGCACAGCTGGAATGCCTATGCTCGAAGTTTTAAAAAACAACGGGTTGTTTGAGGTTTGCGTGGTAGTAACCCGCTATTTTGGCGGTATAAAGCTCGGCGCGGGCGGCCTTGTGCGCGCCTATTCGAGCTCGGTTGCGGAAAATATAAACGCCGCAACGAAGGTTTTATACGAAACCTGCTGTGAAAGCGTTTATTTTATAGATTATTCAAACATAGATACGGCCATCAGGTTTTTTGCCGCCAACGGAGCAAATGTTTTATCAACGGAATACTTAAACGACGTTCGGTTTACGGTTGCCGTTAAAAAGGCGGAGGAGGAGAGTTTTAATTCTTCGCTTATAAATACACTCAACGGCAGAGTTACCATTAACAAATCAAAAGAATATTTTTTCCCCTTCAAAATATAAAACGGGCGGCAATTGCCGCCCGTTATCCGTTTTTAACATTAAATTTCCCTTATCCAGCCTTCGGGAGCGGGCAGTCTGCCCATCTGTATTCCCGTGAGCGTCCGGTAAAGCTCGTTTGTTACTTCGCCCATTTTTTCCATACCGGAGGGGAAGGCAATTTCTTCGCCGTGGTCGTAAATTTTGCCGACGGGCGAAATAACCGCCGCAGTCCCGCACAACCCGCATTCGGCAAAGTCTTTAACTTCTTCAAGTTTTACAGGCCTATGCTCAACCGTCAGGCCCAAATATTTTTCAGCCACGTAGCATAGCGAACGCCTTGTTATCGAGGGAAGTATGCTGTCCGATTTGGGGGTTACGATTTTTTTGTCTTTGGTAACAAAAATGAAGTTTGCCCCGCCAGTTTCCTCCACATAAGTTCTCGTTGCGGGGTCGAGATACAGATTTTCGTCAAATCCCTGTTCATGCGCGTCCACAATGGCGTGCAGGCTCATTGCATAGTTCAAGCCGGCTTTAATATGCCCCGTGCCCCTTGGTGCCGCCCTGTCAAAATCGCTCACACGTATTGTAATTGGCTTTATACCGCCTTTAAAATACGGCCCGACGGGGGTGGCAAACAACCTGAATTGATACTCCACCGCAGGCTTTACACCTATAACCGCAGAGGAACCGAACATAAAAGGCCGGAGATACAGCGTGGCCCCGCTCCCGTAGGGCGGAACATACTCCCTATTTGCATAAACAACCTTGTCTACGGCATCCAAAAATTTTTCCGCGGGGAAAGGGGGCATCTCCAAGCGTTTTGCCGATTCAATCATTCTTTCCGCATTCAAATCGGGGCGGAAGGTAACGATTTTGCCGTTTTCGGTTGTGTAGGCTTTTAAACCCTCAAAAACGGACTGTGAATATTGCAGTACGCCCGCACATTCGGTCATAACTATTTTATCGTCCTCGGTCAAAACGCCGTTATCCCATTTTCTGTCCCTGAACAGGCTTACGTAGCGGTAAGGAGTTTTAACGTAACCGAACCCCAAACTTGCCCAATCAATATTAACCGACATAACTAAAACCTTCAATAAAAAATTCTATATAATTATACAACTGCACGTTTTTATTGTCAAACGCGGAGATTGACAAAATTATGGGGCGGTGATAAAATAATCAAAAAAAGGAGCAGTATGTCCGAGATTACGTCAATTGAGCCGCAAGTAAAAGATAAAACGCGATGCAACGTGTATATCGACGGCAGATTTTATTGCGGCATAAAGCTGGAAGTGGCGGTAAAATACCGTTTAAAAGCCGGAATGCAGATAGACAAATCGAGGCTTGACGAAATTCAGCTTGAAACGGAAAAGAGCCAGGCGCTTGATAAGGCCATGACCCATCTTTCCTCAACCATGAAAACGGCAAAGCAGATGCGTGATTTCCTCACAAAAAAAGGGTATGTGCAGGCCGTGCAGGACTATGTTTTGGAGCGTTTGGAATACTATAAATTCATTGACGATTACGCTTACTGCCGCGCCTATGTTGAGAGCGTTCACGGCAAGGGCAAGCGGGCAATGGAACTTGATTTAATTAAGCGCGGGGCCGACAAAAACGCCATAGAACAGGCGCTTGCCGAAGTAGAAGAGGACGGCGGCGAGGCGTTGTCGCTCTTACAAAAATATATGCGCGGAAAAGAAGCCGACCAAAAGAATCTTTACAGAGCCTTTAAATATTTGATTTCAAAGGGCTACGAAGTTGAAACCGCGAAGGCGGCTCTTGAAAGTTTTGGTGAGATTGATGAAGATAATTGAGCTTGCCGAAGTGGACTCCACAAACGAGTATATCAAGCGTGCGGATTTCAATTGTGATACCGCGGTCGTTGCCCGCAAGCAGACCGCAGGCAGGGGAACCAAGGGTAGGAGTTTTATTTCCGACGAGGGCGGTTTGTATATTTCCGTGGTACGGTTTTATAATGATTTTTGCGCTGACGACGCTTTTAAAATAATGGTTAATCACTGCGTGGCAGTGTGCAGAACAATAGAAAGTTTCGGCATAAAACCCGTTATCCGTTGGGCAAACGATGTGCTTGTCGAAGGTAAAAAAATTTGCGGAACGTTGATTGAAAATACCCTTCAAGGCAATAAAATTACCCGCTCGATTGTTGGTATGGGGATTAACGTATGCAATGAGTTTCCCGATGAATTAAAAGACATTGCAACTTCAATAACTCAACACGTATGCGTAAAACCGACTGTAAACGAGGTTAAAAACCGACTTTTAAAAAATCTTGAAAACGATTATTCGGTGCGGGACTACAAGAGTTATATAGATTGGTTTGGAACAACCGTAAAACTCTTGGAAAACGGGCAAACGCGGGAGGCAATTGCTCTCGATGTGTCCCCCAACGGCAGATTAATTGTAAAAAGCGGAGGAACAATATTTGAGATAAATTCCGCGGAGGTAAGTTTAAGGCTGTAATGTTTAAGGTTTTAAGCACGGCGGATATGCGTGAAGCCGACGCCTATACAATTGAAAACTTAAAAATCCCATCCAAAGTGTTAATGGAGCGCGCAGGTTGCGGCATAGCGGATGAAGTTGCCGCCGTGGCAGAAAAAAAATCAAACATTTTGGTTGTGTGCGGTACGGGAAATAACGGCGGCGACGGCTATGTTTGCGCGCGTGAGCTGTTGACTCGCGGATATAATGTTGGTGTTTATGCGCTCGACGGCAATTTTTCCACCGACTGCATGCGCGAAAAAGGTCTTTACGGCGGCGCATATGCCGATGAGATTGCAGGCGATATAATCGTTGACTGTATCTTCGGCACGGGATTATGCCGCCCTGTTTCCGGCGCTGTTGCGGAAACAATAACTAAAATCAACTCGTTGGGAGCGTTTGTTGTGTCTGCGGATATTCCGAGCGGGCTAAACGGCGATAACGGACTTATTGAAGGTTGCGCGGTGAATGCGGATATTACCGTTGCAATCGGGGAATATAAGAGCGGATATTTTTTGAACGACGGAGTTGATGTTTGCGGTAAAATCATTAAAAAAGATATTGGCATTGTGTGCCCGCGCAACGGCTATATCCAAGTTTTTGAGGACGCCGATATTGCGAAATTTTTTCCTGCACGCAAGCGCAATTCCCACAAGGGCGTTTATGGCACTGCGCAATTGATTGCGGGTTCGGATAAATATTACGGTGCGGCGGTGCTGGCCGTCGAGGCCGCTTTAAAATCCGGGTGTGGATATGTAAAACTCAATACAGGTATCAATTTACGGCCGCGGCTTGCTGTTAAATTGCCGCAAATTATTTTTAACGAGGTCGATATTACTGCCGACTGTATTGCCGTCGGTTCGGGTTGCGGTGTATCGCGGGAGTTGCATAACACTATTTTAAATTTGTTAAAAAGTTATTCCAAAACTTTGATTATCGATGCCGACGGACTCAACTCGCTTGCAAAGTTTGGCATAGGCGCGCTTAAAAACAAGCATTGCAAGGTTATAATTACTCCGCATGTAAAAGAGTTTTCGCGGCTCACAAATCTGTCTGTTGAAGAAATTTTGCGCAATCCCGTAAATCTTGTCCGCTGTTTTACAAAAGAATACGGCGTAACGGTGTTTTTAAAGGGTTCCGTGAGCGTACTCGGCAATGGGGAGAATACCTATCTTTTGACAAGAGGCAATTCCGCGCTTTCCAAGGGCGGTAGCGGCGATATGCTTTTGGGGTTGGCATGCGGTATTGCCGCCCGCGGCGTTGACGGGCTATATGCGGTCTCGGCGGCTTCGTACGTTTTGGGGTATACTGCGGAAATTTGCGCAGAGGAAAAAACCGAATATTGCGTAACGTCAAACGATATAATCAAAAATCTGCATTTGGCGGTTAAGCGCTTGACAGATTGATTTTTGTTTGCTAAAATCGGTTGTGTTGAAGGGGAGTAGTTACAAGAGCGGCTACGCCATAACCGGCAAAACAATTTGCCCGGAGCCGCCCCCGTATTCGGGAACAAGACTTTCGACTTAAATTTTAGGGTTTAAGTCGAAAGTCTTGTTTTTGTTTTGGGGATAATAAAAACGGGAGGTCGATTATGAATTTTAAAGTGATTTTGGAAAATACGGGAGCAACCTGGGCGGTAAATATAATTTTGCTGATTATAGGCTTTGTGCTTCTTGTTAAAGGCGCCGACTTTTTTGTGGACGGTGCGGCAGGTATTGCCAAAAAACTTAAAATTTCCACGTTTATAATCGGCGTTACGGTTGTTGCAATAGGAACTTCTGCGCCAGAACTTGCCGTAACGATAGTTGACGCGGTTAAACCTGACGGCGGAGCCGTTATTGTGGGCAATATAATAGGCAGTAACGCGTTGAATATTCTTTTGATTTTGGGTATATCCGCGTTAATCTGTAACCTTCCGTCGGAAAAAACAACGCGCATGATAGATATGCCATTCCTCATTTTTGTTTCTTTGCTTTTTTTGATACTCGGCGTTTTTGTCGGGCCCTTTGAATTTAGCCGTACCCCGGACGGAGCGCTGTACCTAAACGGCACAATGAATTGGGTATGCGGCTTGATTTTGATTGCTTTGTATATAGCCTTTATGGCATATAATATTGTTTTGGCTAAAAAGCAATCCAAAGCCGGGCTTGAACAGGCAACTGCCGTTTCGGTTGCTGCCGAAGGCGAGGCCGTTATTGCAAACGGTGAATTAAAGTGGTTTCAAAAATTCGACCCTTGGTATGAAAGGATGCAGGAAAGAACCTGGTTCCTCGTTATAATTGCCGTTTTGGGATTGGGCATGGTTGTAATCGGCGCCCAGCTCGTTGTTGATTCCGCCACCGTGGTTGCGGAAAATCTTTTGAATATTCCCACTGAAATAGTTGCAATGACCGTTGTAGCCTTTGGCACGTCATTGCCCGAGTTGATAACTTCCGTATCTGCTGCAAAAAAAGGCGACGTGGGTATAGCTACGGGCAATATAATTGGCAGCAATATTGCAAATATACTTTTAATAGGCGGTGTGGGCGCACTCTGCACGGGAACGCGCGGAATACCTTTTACTATGGAGGGAATGGTAGGCGGAATAGTCTCCGTGGTTGCAGCGCTGCTCATATTCGGCTTTACGGTAGGCAGTAAGTCCAAGAGTTTAGGCAAAGTTGCGGGCGGCGTTATGCTCACATGCTTCGTTGTTTATTACACTTTCATTTTCCTCAACCAATACGTGCTTAATCTCTATCTGCCTTCGGGAACGGCGGAATATATTTCCCAAGTGATTTTAAGCGTATAAATCGCGCTCGGTCGGTCAACAATAATTGGTAGGCAGTACATATAATAAAATATACCCTGCCGAAAAGAGGTTGATATGACTATTAAACGCGGAGAACTCTACTATGCCGACTTGTCGCCGGTTGTAGGAAGCGAGCAGGGAGGTATTCGCCCGGTGCTTGTGGTACAAAACGACGTGGGCAACAAATATTCGCCCACAGTCATTGCGGCGGCGGTAACAAGTAAAATAAACAAGGCAAAATTGCCCACCCATATAGAACTTCCTTCGGAAGTTTACGGATTGCAAAAAGACAGCGTAATTCTTTTGGAGCAGATACGGACTCTCGATAAGCGAAGATTAAAGGAGCGTATAGGCGAACTTCCGCTCACAACAATGTCAAAAGTGGATAAAGCAATACTCATAAGCCTTGGATTTGTAAAACAATAGAGAGCGGCGCGCAAAATTTGCGCGCCGCTTTTAAAATGTAGGTGAATTATCATAACAAGTGCAACGGGTAAGGGTAAAAAAGTAGTTCATATAAATCAACTGTGTTAGAATAAGATTGCAAACAAAATTCTTAAACAGAGGAAAAATATGAACTACAACCATCTTAGCATAGAAGAACGCGCTTGTCTACGAGAATATTACGTCCAAGGCAAAAGTTATAGAGAAATTGCAAAATTATTGGGCAGAAACCCAAGTACGATCTCCCGTGAGATACGCCGCAATTATTCCCGAATGTTCGTCAACTATACTTACTATCCAGATACGGCTCAAAATAAATACGAACGCAGACGCAGGTTTTGCCATAGAGGAATGTTCGGCAATGAAGAGGTTAAAGAATACATAGAAGAAAAGCTCGCCTTAACGTGGTCTCCGGAACAGATAGCCAATACTCCTTGCGAAAGATTAAAACTACCGTCCTTTAAAACTATTTACCGTTGGTTGTATGAGGGATATATTTCAAAAGGCAATTTAAAAGTGCTACGCAGGAAAGGTAAGAGCCGAACGGCAACGGAACAGGGAAAACCGCAAAGAAAGGGCAAAAGCATAAGAAAAAGAGATAAATCGGTATATAAACGCAAAGAATTCGGGCATTGGGAGTTAGATACGGTAGTTTCGGGCAGAGGTAAAACGAGAGCTTGCTTTGTTACCTTAGCCGAAAGGATGACGAGATATTATATAGCTTTAAAGTGCCCAAACCGAGAAGCCGAAACGGTTAGAGATGTTATAATACGAGAACTTTCCAAATTGCCAAAGGGAGCTATTAAGACAATTACCACAGATAACGGCAAAGAGTTTGCACGTTGGGAAGATATAGAAAAAGCTCTCGGCTGCGAAATATATTTTGCCGATGCTTATTGTGCATGGCAAAAAGGCACTAATGAAAATCTTAACGGATTATTAAGAGAATTTTATCCCAAAGGCAGAAACCTCTCGCATATCGCAGACAAAACTTTACAAAAAAATCTGGCGCTTTTAAACGCCAGACCTAAAAAAGTTTTATCTTACAAAAAACCTGTTGATTTATTTAACTTTTTTATCTCTTACTGTTGCACTTAGTTTGACAATTCAATATGTAAAGCCTTTAATTTTATTTTAAAGTTTTTAAAAATTCGTCCATGCACTTACAGGGGTTTCCGTTTTTATCATAGCCCGTATCGTTGCAGATTTTGCATTGATATTTGGGTGAAAAGTCTGCTTTGTCAATTTTTAGTTGTGCAAGCCTTTTGTCTGCATTTTGTTCGAGTTCTTTGATTTTTGCGGATATTTCTGCGGCTTTGCCCTTGTCTTTTATTTCCGCAAACGCAAGTTGTATGTTCAGTTCGTTGAGTTCTTTTCTTATTGCTCCATATGTTTTATCGGCCATAGCTTTTAAAAGTACGCTCTCTGCGCGGGTTTGCGCAGCATTGCGCAACTCAAAATAATGACGTTCGATTTCTGCCTTATTTGCGCTGTCGGCAGGTGCAATTTTGGCGGAAGAGGCGGGGGTTTGCGCGATTTTTTCGGGCGAATATATATTTTGGGATTTCCATGCGGATAAAATTCCGTTCATATACGCCATAGGATTGGATTTGCCGGAAGAAAGTTTTGCCGCTTCAAACAGCATAATATCGTTGAATTTCCAATCGCGCCAACGTGCAAGCGATTGCCTGTCCCAATCTATGACTTTTCGTGTAAGTCCGCAGGCGGCTAGTATCTCTTTTAAAAGTTTATCCTCCGCAATGCGCTCTTTTATGTACGCTTCAACGCTTATATCGGCAACGATTCCATCGTTATATAGGCATTGGATGAGGTCGTTCATGTCTTCAAATGAATTTTTACCGTGCGTAAAGCAATATGCGGATATGCTTTTTAAGATTTCCAACGAATATCCGTAATTACACCATACGTTTACATACGTTTCAACGTAGGGCGCGGAATTTTGCATATATACGCCCAAATTTTTTGCGATTTCGAGAGTTGCGGCGTACACCGAGGATTTTGCACTGCTATAATCCGCAATCTCTTTAACGTCAAACTTTTTGTTTTTATAAAGTTCGTCGAGGGCGGCGTCTATGCGTTCAACCGTTTTGGCCTTAAAAAGTTTAGCGGCGGCTATTATTGCAGGCTCCTCAAAGCCCATTTCAACCGTCCATTTTTTAAAGTACTTGTCGTCGTCCACATCGGGTTGCTTTTTAATACCCGCGGCATTGAAAAGTTTGATGAGCGCAGGGGTTGAGGAGGTGTAGGCGCTTAACTTTTCGTCAACTTTTTTGGCGGTTGTAATTCCGTCCTCCGCAAACGATTTGGCAACTTTTTTAATGTACTGCAACCTTATATCGTCGCCTTTGAGATTGACGCAATAATTTATTATCATTACCAGGGCGTCCTGCTCAAATCCGTACTCCTCAATGAGGTAGAAATATTCCCTGAATTCGTTTGTGGATATCATTCTGCCCTTAATAACGTTTTGTACGGTCTTGGCGAAATCGGAATACTTTTCCGCCTTGACTTTTTTGGGCGTGCCGTATACGTTTTCCGCGTCGAGAATTTTAACTTCAAAGGGAATGGCCGAAACGATTGAAACAAGTTCAAGCTCTTCCAGATATTCAAAATAACCCTTAATTTCGTCTTCGGTAATTTGTAAACTTGCGGACAAGTCCGCCAGCGTAAAGGAGGTTTGTCCGCTTTGATATAAATAGAGCGAGTACAGATATACTTTTACCGCAACAGGCTCCAAAACGGGCAAATATTTGGTAATAAATTTGTTTTCAACCGAAGTAAACGATTTTTTTGCGACTTCTTCGGAAACCGAAATAAAGGCCATTTTTATAAACTCCTGTTTTATCCGCTTGATTTATTCAATCAAATAGTATATAATAATGAGAACATAAAATCAAGTATTGTGCGAGTAAGTTATATTATATAAGCGCGCCCAAAAAAAATCAACAGCATTTGCAATAAATTATTGCATTTTTTAGTTGCAGGAAATGAAAATTTTGCATACTTCCGACTTGCATATCGGGAAAAAGTTAATAAACGTAGACAGGTACGATGAGTACCGTGCGGTCTTGGCGGAGATTTATTCTATATGCAAAAGAGAGGGTGTTGAGCTGGCTTTAATTGCGGGCGACGTGTTTGATACTTACACGCCTTCGGCGGAAGCCGAACAGATTTTTTACGGCGGCATTAAAAAAATTGCGGAAGTTGCCTCCGTGTTGATAATCAGCGGAAATCACGACGACTATGTGCGCTTAACCGCCGCCGCGGCTCTTGCGGGCGAGCTGGGGATTTATATCGTGGGTAACGATTTACAGCCCGTCGCAATAAAAAAACATGTCGGGGCTTATCCCGTAGCCTCGGACAGCGGATATGTGGTTTTTGAAAACGTCGCCGGTGAAAAAGTTTACGTAAACACCTTGCCATACCCCAACGAAGCGCGGTTTAAAGAGGGCAAATCCGATGAGGCGTTTGCCGACAAAATGGCGCGCTGGATTGCTTTTGGACAACGCGGAAACACACAAAATTATCCGTCGATATTTTTATCTCACATTTTTGTGGCGGGCGGGGTTGTAAGCGACAGCGAACGCGAAATTGATTTGGGAGGCGCCCGCGCCTTTCCCGCCAACATGTTGCCCGATTGTGCGTATTGCGCGCTCGGCCATTTACACCGCAAACAGAAGATTGGCAAAAACGGCTATTACAGCGGCGCGCCTATGCAGTTTACTTTTGATGAGTGCGGTTCAAAAAAATCTATAAACGTCTTTGAGTTAAACGCTTGCGGCGTTACAAATTTTAAAGAGATAGAAATTACAAGCGCAAAACAACTTGTGCGGTTGCAGGCAAACGACGTAACGAACGGCGTTGAATTATTAAAAAAATACCCGCAGTGCCACGCCGAACTTACCTTAAATTTAACAGAACCGCTTACGCCTGCCGAACTCACGCTGTTGCGTGCGCAGGATAATTTAGTTGCGTTAAAGGCGGAAGTTGCAACTTCCGCGCAGGATTATGTTGCACAATCAAATAAGAATAAGAGCGCTTCCGAGCTGTTTTCGGAATTTTATAAATCGCGGTTTAACAGCGAAGTTCCGCAGGAACTTTTGAGTTTGTTCCTCTCGCTGACGGAGGAAGAATGAAACCGTTAAAACTTGAATTTGAGGGAATAAACAGTTTTTCCGAGCATACTGTAATAGACTTTGAACATTTAATAAAGAGTGGTATTTTTGGAATTTTCGGGGATACCGGCAGCGGCAAAAGCACAATTTTGGATTGCATAAATTTTGCGCTGTACGGCCGAGTGGAGCGCAGTAAGGAAAAGACCGATATAATAAATTATCGTTGTAATGCCGCAACGGTTAAATTTACCTTTGATCTTTTTAACCGCGGCAAGCGCAGGACTTACTATATAGAACGCACGTTAAAGAGAAAGAACGGCGTTCATTCGGCTTCGCTATATGAGGACGGCGTATGCATAGCACAACAGACGCAGGAAGTCGAAAAACAGATAGTTGAAATCATTGGCGTGAGGGCGGAGGATTTCCGCAAATGTATAGCTTTGCCGCAGGGTGAATTTTCACGCTTTGTTAAATCGTTGCCAAGCGAACGGCTTGCTTTAATCGAAAGATTATTTTCATTATCAAAATACGGTATTGAACTTAAAGACAAAATAGCAGATAAAATCAAGGATATAGACGCTGAATTTGCAAATTTAAGCGGCAGGCTCGAAGGATATGGCGACGTAAGCGTCGAGAGCATAAGGTTTTTAGAACAGAGTATTGAGGACAGCAACACTGCGCTTAAAAGCGTTTTAAACGACCTGGAAAAGGCTGTTTCAACGTTTGAAAATTTAAAAGCCCTTTACAAAAAGAGGGAAGAAGCTAAAAAAATAAAGAGCAAGATAGAACAACTCACTGCAAGAAAGCCCTCGATAGACGAAATGCGGCAGGAAATTTCTGCCCTTCCGCTGTGCAAAGAAGCGGTAAGTTTTATGCGAGCCGCCAATGAAAACGATAAACAATTGCGAGATATCGCCGCGCAACTCAAAGATTTAAACGAAAAGTCTGCGGAAAACGAAAAAACGCTTGCACGGCTTGAAAAAGAACTTTTAGACGGCGAATTTGAGAGTAAAACCGAGGAGTTGACAAAGCTCGTGGCAAAGTATCAGTCTTTTTCGGGCAAGCCAAAACGGCTCGCCGAACTGGACGATGAGCTTAAAGCCAAAAGGGAGCAATATAAAGAAGCGGTCAAACTTGCCGAACAACTCAAAAAAGAGATAAGCGTCTATGCGGAAGAAACACTTGCACTTGAAAAAAAAGTAGGGAAGAGCAGAAGCGAAGAACTTGAAGAGTTTGTAAACGTGGAATTTAAGGGTGCGGTTTTGCGCACCGAGTACGTAGCTTCGCTTGAATACTTTTTGGACTTAAACGCGCGGTTGGATAGGTATGACGACGGCTCGGAACTTTACGGGTTTATAAAAAAAGAACTTAAAGACCGGATAAATTTATATAAACAGCGGATTTCGGACGTGCGGGAGTTTAAGCTCGAAAATGTTACAAAACAGTTTGAGGTTTTGCAGGCGGCCATAAAAGAGCGCGAAAAAGACAACGAATTGTTGCGTACGGCCATAAATAAATCAGGCGAAGCACAAAGGAGAGCGGATAAAAATCTCAGCCATATACAAACATTAAAAAACGAAGGCGAGTCGATACGTAAGAATGCTGACGAAATAAAGGCCGAACTTTCTGCGGTGTTTGGCAGTGAATGCCTGGACTATGTTGCCGCGGAAAATAATGCGACCGCTCAGCTTGCCCAATTAAAAGCTCGACATAAAGAGTTGTTAAACCAAATAGAAGGCTGTAAAACTTTGCGGGCAAAATTTGGCGAATTGCAGGGAAAATTAAACGAATCCACCAGGCTTACCGAAGAAAAGCGAAGGGAAAATTTGTCAAAATGCGCCGATATTGTTTCAAAAACAGGATTTAAGGATATAAATGATTGCCTTGCGCTCGCTAAAAAATTTGCCGATGTGCAAGACGCAGGGCAGGAAGTAAACGCGTTTGATTTGGAATACGCTTCGTCTAAGGCAAGGTATGCGGAGCTTATTGCCGAAGGCGGGCTTGAACAGGCAACGGAGGAGGCGCTCAACTGTGCAGAAAACAGCAAAAATGCGCTTGAAAGCCAAAAAAACGGATTGTTGCAATCGGTTGCCGTGCTTGAAAGCAAATTAAAAACTGCAAAGGAAAAGTTAAAAGAAAAAACTGCGCTTTCAAAACAATTTGCCGAAGTTCAAAATAACAGAAACCTTATATATCAGCTCCGCGACCTTACAAAAAGCAATAAATTTCTTGAATTTATAGCCAACGAGTATCTTTACGATATTTCTTCGATGGCCTCCGTAACCTTACTGAAACTCACCGACGGCAGATATTATTTGACTTATAAAGACAATAATTTTGTGGTGGGCGACAATTTCGATTGCGGCAACCTCCGCGGCGTAAATACGCTTTCGGGTGGAGAAACTTTCCTAGTTTCGCTTTCTCTTGCACTTGCCCTCTCGCAAACAATCTGCGCCCGTTCGTTGAAGTCCATTGAGTTTTTCTTTTTGGACGAAGGGTTCGGCACGCTGGACAGCGCTTTGCTCGATACGGTAATGAACGCGCTCGAAAAATTGAAAAGTTCAAGTTTTACGATAGGCGTAATAAGCCACGTTGAAGAACTTAAACACAGAATCGACAATAAAATCATCGTACAAAAAGCAACCGAGAGCCACGGTTCAACCGTGCAAACGAGTTGTTAAGGAGTTAAAATGCCTAACATATTGACGCCACTTTCTCTTTGGGAATCGTTCAACGCTTCTTTGGATACGGAGCCTGCCATGCTTTCCTCCAAGGAAGAGGATGGAATAATTTTTGAACGCGTTAATTTCAGTGCGCGCGATACGGGCGAGGGAAGGGTACGCGTTGCGGCAGAATACGCCTATGACGTAAAATCGCCTGAGAGCGCCACTGTAATAATCTTCCCTGACAGTTGCGATACAATCGATGAGGAACTGATAAAAATTTTTGTACACCGCGGTTACAGTGTTTTGATGCTCGATTATCGCGGCGAGTGGGGAAATGGCGGCTTTAACACAGTATATCCGCCGAATGTGGCGTACGCCAACTTTGCCTCGGCTGGCAGACGATACGACTACGTTGACGATAGCGCGGTTGAAACTTGTTGGTATGAATGGGTTGCAATAGGAATTTACGCCAAAAAATATGCCTTGGAACGCAACGGCGGCGGTGAGATTGCGGTAATAGGTCTGCGCGACGGCGGCGAGATTGCCTGGAAATTGGGCGTCGCCGAACAGTTTGCTTGCATAATTCCGGTTTGCGCCGCAGGCTGGCGGGCATATTCGGGCATAAGTAAATATGTTTCGGTGGAGCCAGATTTAAACGAAGAGAGATACCGCTTTATTGCGGGCATAGATTCTCAGGCATATGCCCCTTATGTGCGTTGCCCCGTGCTTATGCTTTGTTCCACCAACGACCCGCGCTTTGATTACGACAGGGCGTATGATACTTTTTCACGCATAAACAGCCAATACGTTTCGGAGAGCGCAATTGCATATTCCGTGCAGTTTAACAGTTGCATAGGCAACAAAAGCGCGGCCGATATGTTTATGTTCCTTGATAAAAACCTTAAAAACAGGCAGGTGTTTATACCAAAACCTGCCGAAATTTCCGTTGAGGTGGATGAAGAGTCCAATCTCATTGCAAAAGCAATTTTCGACGACCAGGGCATTGTTGAAAATTGCGGAATGTATATTGCGGAAGATTGCATAGATTCATCTCTCCGCGAATGGACGGCGTGTGCACAAAAAAATAAAATTACTCCGGAGGGACAGGAGTTTTATTTGGATATTTTTGAAAATACCGCAACGGTGTTTGTGCTATGCTATGTAAAATATATAAACGGATTTACGGTATGGTCAAAAATCGTGGCAAAAAAAATAAGCGGCAAGTTCAGGAATATGCGCTCCAAGTGCCGCGTAATGTATTCGGATAAAGACGGCACAGGTACTTTTGCCGTTGAAGATCCGCAGACCTGCGCTGTGGGCGGAATGTTTTTTATAGACAGCGAAGCTATGCCCAAAGTTATAGAAAAATCAGGCGGAGTAAAGGGGCTGTTTTCGAAGTATGGATTAAAAACTTTCCGTATGAACAATCCTATGTTTACACCCAATCCCGGCAGTATTTTAAAGTTGGATATATTTTGCGAGGAGTCGGCAACGGTTCAACTTGTATTTTACGACGCAAACGCCAAGGAGGAGTATGCCGACGAATTTGAAGTTGTTGGCGGTGTTTGGCAGAGTATTTTGGCAGAAAGTAAGTTTTTTAAAAATATAAACGGAACCGCGTTACCTGCGTTTGCTTCAAATTTTATTTTTTCGGTAAGATGCGGTAAAGCCGTTGCCGTAAATAACGTAATGTGGCTTTGAGTATGTTAAAAAAAGTAGGCAAAAGCCTTTATGAAAGGCAAAAGCCGTCTTTATTGAACTTAATATTAGATATAATTATAGTATTTATTTGCCTTGTTTTTGTTGCGGAAATAATTTTTAACACCTACTACACAAACATTTATATTAAGGGTAAATCTATGTTGCCCACACTGATTGGGGCTCCTACCGGCGGAAACAAATCAAAGATGGAGCCGGGCGGAGATTATGTGTTTGTAAACACGCACGCAGAGCCCGACTACTTTGACATCGTTGTTGTACAGACGGCTGACAATAACGGGATTCCGTACGATATTATTAAGCGTGTTGTGGCGTTTGGCGGCGATACCGTAAAATTGGACAGGGGGCAGCTCTATATAAAATATAAAGACAGCGACGAATTTTTAAAAATCGAAGAGGACTATCTTTCCGACGAATACAACAATGCCGCACATGCAAAGAATACGTTTGAAGAGCATTTGGTGGCGGAAAACTGCATGTTTTTGCTTGGCGATAACAGAGACGAGAGCGCCGACAGCAGGGACAGGGGGGATTTCCCTTTGAGTGCGTTGGTGGGCGTTGTAACGGATTGGTCCATAAAAAACAAGGGCTGGATAACGTCGCTGTACACGTTTTTTGAGTTTACGCTCGGTTTAAACAGGTTGAGCCGTAAATTAAACGGCGACTGACGAACGTTTCGGGCATCAATTAAATAAAAATCAGAGGTTAAAATGGATAGAAAAGACGTAAAAATCGAACGCAAATGGAAAGTTGAGGATATTTATGCCACGGACGAACTGTGGGAACAGGACTTTATAAAGGCGCAAAATGTTCCAAAATTTTCTAAATATGCAGGAAAGCTCGGCAATAAAGAGCAACTTTTAAAATTTTTGAGGGAAGACGACGAATATTCCGTTTTAATAGAGCGTTTGGCAATTTATGCGCATTTGCGCCATGATGAAAATATTGCCGTCCCTTTGCATGCGGCGCAGTACTCTAAAATGTTTCCGCTCTTTTCGCAATATTCAACCGAGCGCGCGTTTTTTGAACCTGAAATGGCTAAATTAAGCGACGAATATTTAAATTCGGTTGCCGCAGATCCGGATTTTTTTGATTATGACTATATAATCAAACGCGTAATAAAGGGCAAGGCGCACACAATTTCCGAAGCGGAAGAAAAAATCATAGGAATGTCCTATGAGGTGTTTAATACTTTTAGCGATACTTTCGCAATGATTGACAATCTCGACGTGCCTCTGCCGGAAATCGAGTATGAAGGGAAAACAGTAAAACTTTCGCACGGGCTTTACGGCATAATACTTCATTCCCCGAACAAGGAAAAGCGCAAGGAGGCCTACGATAAATATTACGCCGCCTACGGCAGTCTTTTGAACACGCTTGCATCAACTTATATCGGCAATGTAAAAAGCGACGTGCTTTTAAGCCGCGTTTACAAATTTAACTCGTGCTTGGAGCGTGCGCTGTTTGACGAAGACGTAGACAAGTGCGTCTACGACAATTTGCTAAAAGCAGTGGACGATAATCTTGCCTCTATGCACCGTTACATTGCCGACAGAAAGAAGATTCTGGGATATGAAAAGCAATATTTCAGCGACGTGTATGCCCCGCTTGTGGAGGGGGTTGATTTTAAACTTTCGTACGATGAGGCTTATGCTTACGTTATAAAAGGGCTTGGCGCGCTCGGCAAGGACTACCAGGCGTTACTTAAAAAGGCCTATGATGAGCGTTGGCTTGACGTTGAGGAAACCGAGGGGAAGAGAAACGGCGCATACAGCGCGTCCTGCTACGGTGTACACCCTTATGTGCTGTTAAATTATCACCCTACAATTTCGGAAGTGTTTACAATAGCGCATGAAATGGGTCATTCCATTCACACATACTATTCGCAAAAATATCAGCCCTTCGCAAAGAGTCAATATAAAATATTTGTTGCGGAAGTAGCAAGCACCGTAAACGAAGTTTTGCTGTTAAAATATATGCTCGGCGAGGCAAAGGATACAAATTTAAAAAAGTATCTTTTAAACTATTATCTCGACACGATAAGAGCAACTCTGCACAGGCAAACCATGTTTGCGGAATTTGAAGCGGAGGCTCATTCAGTCGCCGAGAGAGGGGAGCCTTTAACAAAGGACGCAATGTGCGAAATGTACGCAAAGATAGGTAAAAAATATTACGGCGACCAAATAGAACACGACAATAACATTTCCTTTGAATGGGCAAGAATACCTCACTTTTATAATTCGTTTTACGTTTATAAATACGCCACGGGAATTACCGCCGCAATCAACATCGCAAAGAGGATTTTAAAATGCGGCGAAAGCGCCGTAAAGGACTATATAAAGTTCCTTTCGGGCGGGTCATCAACCGACCCCGTTTCACTTTTGAAGCTTGCGGGAGTGGACTTAACAAAAGCCGAACCGTTTGAAATAGCAATGCGTGAATTTGATGAAACGCTGAGCGAATTTGAGAAATTAATGGGAATATAGAGTACTATGCCAGACAAAACAAACGTTATGCCCAACAATTTAGAGGCCGAACAGGCACTTCTTGGGTGTATGCTTATGGACAATGAAATACTTGCGGACGTTTTAGGCGGGCTTGATAAAAACGATTTTTATCAGGAATCGCACCAATATATTATTTCCGCCGTTAAAATGATTTTCGAGAGCAGGAAGCCCCTCGATATAGTTACGCTTTCGGATAAACTTGAAAGCGAGGGCAACCTCGAAAAAGCGGGCGGAATTTCATATATAACGGAACTCGCACAGTCTACATTGTCGGCGGCAAACTATAAATATTACTTTGAAATAGTAAAGCGCGACAGCGTGAACAGAAGTCTTATACGCGCTTCAAGGGATATTGCCGAATATTCCAAAACGAGCGACGACGTTGTAAAGAGCATACAGTTTGCCGAAGAAAAAATTTATAACGTTTCTCGCGTGCAGGACACGTCTGCCGTTAAGGATATAAGGGAAAGCGACGGGATTGACCGGGTGCTTGCCAAATTCCAAAAACTGTCCGAGGATAAGGACGCATTTAGAGGAGTTCCTACCGGGTTTACCATGCTCGACAGAATTACAAACGGCTTGCAGAAATCGGATCTTATTGTAATTGCCGCTCGCCCCGGTATGGGCAAAACTTCGCTCGCCATGAATATTGTTGAAAATGCCGCCGTGAATAACGGTTGCGTTTGCGCCGTATTCAGCTTGGAAATGCCGGAAGTGCAGATAATCCAAAGGCTTTTGTGCAGTATTTCGAGTGTGAGTATGTCCGACGCGCTTGCAGGCAGGCTTGGTCCCGAAGATTGGAAAAGGCTCGCAAAGGGCAGCGAACTTTTGCGGAACAGCAAAATCAACATTGATGACAGTTCGCGCGTTACGCCCGCGGAAATTCTTTCTAAATGCAGGCGAATCAAGGCCAAGAACGGCAACAGGCTCGACCTTGTGATGATAGACTACATACAGCTTATGTCAGGCGGCAAAAAGTACGGCGACGAAAACAGAACGCAGGAAGTCGCGTCAATTACACGCGATTTAAAAATAATGGCAAAAGAACTTGACGTGCCTGTTATTGCGCTCTCGCAGTTGCGCCGTATCCAGTCGTCGGAGCCGCAACTTTCAGATTTGCGCGAATCGGGCGCGATAGAGCAGGACGCAGATATTGTTATGTTTATAAACCGCCCCGACGTAAACGCTACGCCTGAGGAAATCGAAAAGAAAAAAATTGTAAAAGGCATGGCGGAGCTTATAATTGCAAAGCACAGAAACGGCGAGCAAGGAAGAATCAAACTGAGATTCAGGGGCGAACTTACCAAATTTGTCAACCCCGAACTGAATGAAGAGATGGAGGAGCGTGCCCAAAGCGACAGCCGCTATACAAACCGCCCGTCGGAGGGCGAGGAGCTTGCACCGCTCAGCGAAGACGACGCACCGCCTGAGGACGAGGATCCTCCGTTCTAAATATGACCGAAATTTTACCTATAACCGAAAATAGCTTAAAAAGGGCTAAAACGCTCATTTTAAAAGGAGAAACGGTTGCATTTCCCACCGAAACAGTTTACGGTTTGGGTGCAAACGCCTATAATACCGTTGCCGTAAATAAAATTTTTGAAGTAAAGGGTCGCCCGAACGACAATCCGCTCATAGTGCATGTGCATAAAGATTTTGATATTTCCGCGCTTGTTGCCGAGGTGCCGGACTACGCAAAGATTCTCGCAAAAAAGTTTTTGCCCGGCCCGCTGACAATGGTGTATAAGAGCAAGGGCACGGTGAGCCCCGCCGTAAGTTGCGGGCTGGATACGCTTGCCGTCCGTATTCCCTCACACGAAGGTGCGCAAAAATTTTTAAAATACCTTGATTTGCCCATTGCCGCTCCGTCAGCAAATATTTCAAAGCATATTTCTCCCACGTCGGCAGAACATGTTTTGGCCGATTTAGACGGTAAAATCGATTTGATTTTAGACGGCGGCGTTTGCACTGGCGGTATCGAAAGCACGGTTCTGGACTGTACGGGCGAAATTCCCGTGGTGCTGAGAAGCGGGCTTATAAGCAAAGAAATGGTGCAGGAGACTGTTGGTGCTTGCGGCGAATACGTGTACAGGGAAGGCGGCGTTGCGCGTTCTCCGGGTATGCGCTATAAGCACTATGCGCCGACATGCCGGACGGAAATGTTTGAGCCTGACGAGTATAAAAACGCGCTTGCACTGTACGACGCCGAATTGGAAAAGGGCGTAAAAGTATGCATACTCTGCGACGGCGACGGTAAAGAACTTATAGGCGACAGAAAATTTATCTTTTTGGGGTCAACGCCAAAAGAAATGGCGGCAAATCTCTATGCCAAACTCCGTGAGGGCGAAAAAACGAGCGAGCTGTTGATTGTAATTTCTCCAAAGGAGCGTGGTGGCGTTATGGCGGGGGTTATGAACAGACTTACAAAGGCGTGTGGTAAACGTTATGAAAGCTAAAAACAGAAGGAAAAAGGTGCTGTTTGTTTGTACGGGCAACACCTGCCGCAGTCCTATGGCTGAAATGCTGTTAAGGAGCAAACTCAAAAAAAGGAAAATCAAGTGGTGGGATGTGTCCTCGTGCGGAATACATGCGGAAGTGGGTGGCACGATAAGCGCAAACAGCAAAACCGCGCTTGAAGAGGTCGGCATTAAAGCGGACAACTTTTCCCCGCGGCAACTTACCCAAAAAATTATCAACGCCAGCACAATTGTTATTTGCATGACCCAAAGCCAGAAGCAACTTTTGGAGGATTGCGGGAACGTTTTTTGTATTCGCGACGTTTGCGGCTACGACGTGCCCGACCCGTATGGACGGGATTTGGAGGCGTACAGAGTTACCCGCGACGCACTTTCAAAGGCCTGCGATAACCTTATTGCCGACTATATAACCCAATACAAGGACGGTGAAGAAATTAAATGAAAATTGCAATTGCGGCCGATCACGGCGGTTTAAACCTTAAAAACGAAATAAAAAATTACCTCAAAGCAAACGGCTATGAGGTAGTCGATTTTGGAACGGACAGCACGGAAAGTTGCGATTATCCCGATTATGCTCTGCCTGCGGCCGAAGCAGTAGCGCGCGGCGAGTGCCAAATGGGCATACTTGTGTGTTCCACGGGCATAGGCGTTTCCATAGTTGCCAATAAGGTGCCGGGTGTGCGGTGCGCACATTGCCACGACACATATTGCGCCGAATTTACCCGTTTGCACAACGACGCAAACATGTTGGCACTCGGCGAAAGGGTTGTTGGCACGGGTTACGCTTTAAAGATTGTTGAAATCTTTTTAAAAACAGAGTTTGAGGGCGGAAGGCACCGGCGCCGTGTAGATAAAATCACCGCCGTCGAAAAAAAATACAGTAAATAAGCAGTAATAGAAATTATCCCGCCCGAATCATTTTAGGGGCGGGATATTGTATGCAAGGCGGAAATTGCCATTTTTAATATTGTAAATTATATCTCCGCAATCCTGCACATTCAGCGTGCCTTCGGTATGCGTAAAAGATATTTGCGTTTGGTATTCGATTTTTGCAGGTTTGTCCGAAATAAAAATATCACAGCTTTTAACGGTGTAGTTCTCGTCCGCGCAGATTGCTATTTTAACGCCGCCAACTTCCGCAAACAATGTGTTGTCGTCATAAAAGAAAAAGTCTGCGCCGCAAACGGTAAATTCCCCGCTATATGTAACTTGCATATCGCCGTAAGGCTGGATTTGCGGATAGTTGTTGCAAACGTATACGGCTCCGCAATCTATATCCAATAGAGGATAAACGTCCAGATTGCTTTCTCCCAGCACAATCAAGGCGTCTATTTCCGTAACGTAATTGTTGTTTAGAGTATTTTTGAGGCGGGAGGGATTTACCTCGTCCGTAACGATTAAAACCGTACCCATGTTCGATTTTATTATCGCTTCGCCGCCGTTTCCGTATGCGGAAACGATAAGCCTATATCCCGATTGGGGAGCATTGTAGCGTATAAGAACATATGTGGTAAGAATGGCAACCCCGCAGGCGAGTATGGTTATGCGGGCAACAATTTTTAAATTCAATTTGTCGCTTATGCCGAGTACAAACAGGAAATAGATAGGTACGAATAATCCGGCGCCGAACCCGCTTATCAATGCGTTTTCAAAACCTGCGCCGACAAACAGCGATATAGTAAATTGAAGTGGAAGCACGGCGTAAGGAATAACAAACGGCGCGATAACGCCTATAACCGAACACAGCACAACGGCAACAAATAGAATAATAAACATCACCGAAACTGCGGGAATTACAACAATGTTAAGAAGTAATCCCGCCGCGCTTATATATCCAAAATTACACAGCATAATGGGCAGAGTGCCAAGTTGTGCGCCAAGCGACGTGCCTATGGCGGATGATATTTTATAGGGCAGTTTTATTTTAGTGAGCAACTTTTCTATGTATTTTGAAAAGCACGTTATTCCGCCGATTGCGCAAACAGATAATTGAAATCCTACCGACATAAGATTGAGCGGTGTAATACTTAAAATCAGTATTACGGCGGCGGCAAGCGCGTTTAGCCCGTCGTACCGTCTGCGTAACAGGTTTGCAAGCGATAAAACCGCGCACATAATTGCCGCACGTAGCGATGAGGGAGTAAACCCGCAGAGTGCAGAATATAAAAACACGAATGTAAGCCCTATTATTGCGGATATATATTTATTACAGTGCAGTTTTTTAAGTATAAACGATATGATGCCGAAAATCAGGCCGATATGTAAGCCCGAAACGGCAAAAATATGCGCAACTCCGCCGTAACGGAAGCTGTCAAGCGAGGCTTCATCAATAAAATCTGTGTTGCCGGTAAGCATTGCATAGCAAATTGCGGCGGTGTTTTTATCCAAATTTGAAAACAGGGTATTGCGCATTACCGAGCGTATGCTTGCAAAAAAGTTGTATTTGTAGGTTGATTTTAACCCCGCAAATACCGAACTTCTGTATTTGACATTGTTTTCGGTATAGCTTGAAAGTTTACCGTATTGGAAGGGTCTAACCTTTTCAACAGGACCGATAAAATCAACGGTGTAGCCCTCACTGCAAAGTTCACCGTAGGTGGGCGAAAGATAGACATACATATTTCCGTCGATTTTTTGTCCGTTCGCGGTAATATTTGATATAATTATGTATTCGCCCGTCGCAGTTGCGCCCATTTGTTTGACTTTACCGTGTATGGCATATTCTTTATCTTCCAAAATTTGCGTGCGGTCAAAGCGCGATATACCGTAGTAAGAATTGAGTGCACCGCCGATGAATAATAAAAGCGGGAGCAAAATAAATATAAGCGGCTTTATTATTTTATGTTTAGCAAGAGTCCATATAAGAACAGCAACCGCCGCAGGTGCTATTGCAAGAGCCGCCCACGCCACCGTAAGATTGTAATAGTACAATAAAATGCCCAGCCCAATTCCTGCGCAAAGTGAAAGGGCAACAATAACAGGTAGCCGCACGTTTACAAACTTACTCATAATTTCAGTTTAACATATCATAAAAAATTTGTAAACAACAAAAATTATTGCGGCAAAAAAACTGTGGGCGGTGCGTTTGAATTAAATTTAATCCAAACAGTTGACAATATTTACCAAATGTACTAAAATAAAAAAAACAAAATCCAACAGGTTTAGCAAAATTAAGTATCCTTCTCCGCAATTTTGCGGGGGGGGG
>CANREJ010000001.1 GCA_947629665.1 uncultured Clostridia bacterium | reverse complement strand
AAAATCACTTCCATAAGCATAACCTACACCTCAAACTCCTACTCTGTATCTCTGTTAATTTCCTTTGTTTATTAAATACTCTGCAATAAAATATAGGAGGGCTGATTTTATGTCGGCCCTTTTATAACGAGCTAACACTGTGTTTGTAGAGCATAGATAAATTTTGTTGACAATTTCAATTTGGTTATATTATAATTTTCTTAATTAATAATTTCTAAAAAATTTTTCGCACATAATTTGTCTGCCTGAATTTGCGGACGAATTTGCGGCGGTAAGGATAACATATGCTGGAAGACTTAAAAATTACCGTTTGTTTGCAAAATAAAGCGCTCAAAACCAATAACCTTATCAAACTCACTTGGGGCAATGTTTCGGCAATAGACCGCGCTTCGGGTCTTATTGTTATTAAACCAAGCGGCGTCGATTATGATGACTTAACCCCCGCCGACATGGTAGTTGTAAATTTAAACGGCGAGGTCGTAGAGGGAAAATTGAAACCTTCAAGCGATACGCCCACGCATATCGAGCTGTATAAAAATTTTGAAGGAATAGGCGGGATAACCCACACCCATTCAACGTTTTCCACCGCATGGGCGCAAGCAGGCAGGAGCATACCGCTCTACGGAACTACCCACGCCGACGCTTTTTGCGGCGACGTGCCTTGCACACGCGGTCTTGAATCTGCCGAAGTTGGAAGCGAATATGAGGCAAACACCGGTAAAGTAATCGTCCAAACATTTTCTGCTGAAAACTATCAATCCGTTCCCGCCGTTCTCGTAAAAAATCATGGAGCTTTTACGTGGGGCAAAACAGCGGAGGAAGCCGTGCAAAATGCAGTTATTTTAGAGGAAGTTGCAAAAATTGCCTATTTAACGGAAATGTTGTCCCCGTCCGTGCAACCCGCGCCCGAATATCTTACGCAGTATCACTATTTACGCAAACACGGTAAAAATGCCCGCTACGGTCAACGTTGACTAAAATTTAATCCAAAACGTTTTCAGGCACCCGTTGGAACAAGTTTCGGCGGGTTTTTTTGTGCAAGAAACAAAGGTTAAAGGTTTATATTTTTTAAATAAGTCTAAAATCATATTGATGATCAATGGCAAAAATTTAGATTACTTTAAGTCGCTAAAACTTTATGACGCAAAAATAGAAAATCTCAAAGATATTAAATCCGTAAAAATCGATACGAAAAGGCCGACAACCGAGCGTGTGCTGTTATTTATGGCACAAATAGGGAATCCGTATTTATTTAAGGTTGGCGACGTGCCCGTAAAAGTTATATTTAACGACAACGGACCGACGCTTCAACAGTGTTTGGAAATATTTTCCAGTAAAAATTTTTAAAGGCGGACTTGATATTTATTTGGCGAAATAGTACAATATCGATGTTAAACGTGTTTTAATTGCTATCGCCAAGTAAAATTGGAGATTTAATTATGGCGCGCATAAGTAAATATAATAATGATAACAAGGCCGTGCAGTCCACAAAAATGTGGAAGGCAGGGCTTTATTTGCGTCTTTCAAAGGAGGACGGCGACAAAGACGACGAAAGCAAATTGGAGAGCGACAGTATTCATAGCCAAAGATTGATTATTGAGGATTTTTTGGTGGAGAATCCCGATATTCAATTGGTTTTTGAATATGCTGACGACGGCTACACAGGCGCAAACTTTGATCGCCCTGAATTTTTGAGAATGATTGAGGACATAAGAATGGGGCGAATCGATTGCGTTATAGTAAAAGACCTGTCGAGATTTGGTAGGAATTATCTGGAAGCAGGCCAATATCTTGACGTATTTTTCCCTGTAATGGATATACGGTTTGTTTCGGTAGTTGACAATATAGATAGCTATTTGTATCCAAGTTCGATGAACAATATTTCTGTTTCCTTTAAAAACGTTATGAACGAGGAGTATTGCAGGGATATTTCCAATAAAATCCGCAGTACTTTTGCCGCAAAACGTGAAAACGGCGAGTACATTTGCGGGTTCGCTTTATACGGCTATGTGCGGGATAAAGATAAGCGGGGGCAAATTTTAATCGACAAAGAAGCGGCAGACGTAGTAAAACAGATATTCGAGTGGTTTTTAAGGGGATTTTCATACCGGATGATAACCTTTAAACTGAACGAGATGGGTATTCCCAATCCCGCAAAATATAAGAGCCTGAAATATCCCAATTATCACAGAAATAACAATAACTGCGGGCTTTGGAACATTCAAACCGTCCGTAATATTTTAACCAATAGAACATATACGGGCGATTTAGTGCAAGGCAGGTATGAAAAGGTAAACCATAAGGTGAAAAAGATACGTAAATTGAGCGAGGACAGATGGGTTGTTATACAAGACCACCATGAACCTATCGTAAACAAAGACGATTTTTGGGGAATACAGGAGATTATAAAAAGAGACACAAGAATATCTCCAAAAACAAAGGAATTATCATTGTTTGCGGGCTTTTTGCGGTGTGCCGATTGCGGCAGACAGTTGGTAAAAAAGAACGCAAGCAGGGAGAAATCCAGAAGCGTTTATCATTACTATACCTGTAAAACTTACGACAACATGACAAAGACGGCCTGTACGCGGCATACAATCCGTTCCGACGTGCTTGAAAATACTGTGCTGTCGGTTATATCGGCTTATGTAAACATGGCCGTGGAAGTTGACTGGCTATTAGCGAAAATTAATGTTTCGCCGCGAAAGACAAGTGAAATTGATAAACTCCAAACATTGCAGGCGGCAAAGTTAAAGGAAAGAGAAAAAATAAACAGTATATTGCTGGATTTGTATCCCGACTATAAAAACGGATTGATTACAAAGCCGCAATATATGATATTAAAAAATAAATACGAAGCCGAGCTTAAATCCATAAATGCAGCAATAGACAAACTCAACGAGCTTATGATAAAAGAAAAAAACGGTTTGGACGGCACGAACGATTTTATTAATAACTTTAAAAAATACAAAAATATAACCGAACTGACGAGAGATGTTTTAATTGCGCTGGTGGATGTGATATATATTCACGAACACCAAGGAATTGAAATAGTTTTTAAGTTTCAGGATGCTTTTAAGCGCGCGATAGAATATGTAAATGAAAATATTGAGCTACTTGACGATAAAAATCTTGCCGATCTTAAACAACTTACTTCGCAGATAAATATGGAGGTGGCTGTATGAGCATGGGAAGGACAAGCAAATACGAAACCATCAACCCTGTTAAGCAGGGAATTTGGAAATGCGGAGTGTATTTAAGGCTGTCCCGTGAGGACGGCGATAAATTGGAAAGCGACAGTATTGCCAACCAGCGAAAAATTATAGGCAAATATCTTGAAAAAAATCCCGACTTGGAAATTTATGATACCTATGTAGACGACGGGTTTTCCGGCACTGATTTCAACCGCCCGAACATGGCAAGACTTTTGGAGGATATTAAAAACCGCAAGGTCAATTGCCTTATTGTAAAAGATTTGTCAAGGTTCGGCCGCAATTATCACGAAACGGGCAGGTACCTCGAAGTGGTTTTTCCACTGTTAAAGCTGAGATTTATTTCGGTAAACGATAATATCGACAGCTTTAAAAATCCACAGTCAATAAAAAATTCAACCGTATCATTCAAAAACGTGATGAACGACGAGTATGCCCGCGACATTTCATATAAAATCAGGAGTTCGCTAAATGCAAAGCGCAGGCGTGGCGAGTACATTGGAACGTTTGCGCTATACGGATACATTAAAGACCCGAACGATCATCATAAACTTATTGTGGACGAAGAAGCCGCACAGAATGTCAAATTGATTTATAACATGTTTTTAAGCGGCGTAAGTATTTATAATATCACGCAGAAATTAAAGGAGTTGGATATATTGAATCCAACCGAATATAAAGCACAAAAGGGGCTGTGCCGCAAAAGTGCGGTTAAGTATAAAGACAGCACGGGCTGGTCAGCGCAAACTGTGCGGCGAATGCTTAAAAACCAAATTTATACGGGAAATATGGTTCAGGGCACTCACCAAACAATAAGTCATAAAATTCGTAAATGCGTAGCTATTCCAAAGGAAAATTATATAGTTAAAGAGGGCACACATGAAGCTATTATCGATAGGGAAACATTTGAAAGGGTACAAAATAAGTTTAAACGCGATACCTGGCAGGCAGTGGGCAAAGCTATATCCGCCGAAAGCGATATGTCAACGGGAGCTATTTACGTTGGATACATCAGATGCGCCGACTGCGGGCGGGCAATGCAGAGGAGCGGTTATATAAAAAACGGCAAGTCATTTTATTATTTTGTGTGCGGTTCATATTTACAGTGGAAACAGTGTTCAAGGCACTCAATAAGGATAAGCAAGTTGAACGAGATTGTTTTGACTATAATACAAAAGTATGTTGATATGGCCGTTGAAGCAGACAAACTTTTAAATAAAATTCAAAGCCAACCCGCAGATGATATAAAATCTTTGGGAATAAAAAAGAAAATACGCTCATGCGAAGCTGAACGGGACAAGTTACTGAAATTTCAAAACGATTTATATGGCGATTTGAAAAACGAAATCATTACAAAGGAGCAGTACTTCTATTTTAAAAGCGAGTATGCTGAAAAAATTCAACGACTTGAAGAAAATATTGCTTGTCTTAATGATGAGTTGGAGCAGTCTAATTACAAGCCGGCCGAAAACAGCTTTGTGAAAGTTTTTAAAAGATATCGAAATATTACTATTTTGACGCGGGATATGGTTGAGGAGCTGATTCATATGATTTACGTAGAAGAGGGCGGAGGGATAAGAATTGAGTTTAACTTTAAAGACTCATTCTGTGAGGCGGCCAAAACTTTGGAGGAACTTGAACCCCAAATTTTAAAAAAATCATTTATAACTTATTGACATTTACTCATGTGTTCATAAACGACCCCATGAGAGGTTACGGCATAGGCATAGATAACATGACAAGTTCATATTAAAATAATGTTCCTCATATAATTGTATATGGGGAATTTACATAATAACGGCTTTATTAAAGACAAGAAATTTTTACTTACTTTCGTTATAGCCTTAATTTGTTCAATTATATGTGGCATAGTACTATATAAAACCGCGGTTTTAAATGAATATTTGCTGAATTTTGCAGATGATTACGTTTTTTTTGTTTTTAATTTTGAAAATTCCGCACTGCTTGTTCCAAAAATTTTAACCGATATCGTTTATTTTTATATAGTATTTGCCATATGCTATTTTACAAAATTTAAGTATTTATCTATAATTCCGCTGTTTTTGCGGGGTGTGTTTTTTGGAATATACACATCGATTTTAATTGTTGTAAACTCTTTCAGCGGTACGGTTGTGGCGATATTCGTTTTTATACCCGCCTCGCTGGTTTCTTTTGCGCTTTGCTACATAATTTGCGAATATTGCAAAATTATCTATAAAAAATATGCCTTTGTTATGCCGCTGGTATTTTCCGTAATAAATTTAGCGGTTTATGCCCTGCTTATAAATCTGTTGTTCAGACTTGTGATCATTATAGTATAATTAGCCGGTTTATAAGCATACTAACGGTATGAAAAAGATGTTAAAAATTGTAGCGGCATTATGCGCCGCAGCGTGTGCAACTTCGGCTATGGGCTTTACTTCCGTTGAGGCGGAAACAGCGCTTACCACGGGTTGCAAAGCGGCATATTTAATGGATTTTAATTCCGGCGAATGTGTATACAGCTTAAATGAAACCGAGCATATGCCAATTGCAAGCGTTTGCAAGGTTATGACGTTGTCGCTCTGCTTTGAGGCGATAGAGGCGGGGAATCTTACGTTAGACGAAAAAATCAACGTAAGCGAAAACGCCGCAGGAATGGGCGGGTCTCAGGTTTTTCTCGACAGCGGACTGGAATACCCCGTTGAGCAACTTATAAAGTCCATTATAGTATGCTCGGCGAACGATAGCTGTGTTGCGCTTTCGGAAAAGTTGGCGGGCAGTGAGGAGGCGTTCGTTGAACGCATGAACCAAAAGGCCAAGGAGCTTGGTTGTGAGGATACGGTTTTTGCAAACTGTACGGGACTCCCGCGCGAAACGCAATATTCCTGCGCGCACGACGTCGCTTTAATGTTTAAAAATTTGATAGGTTATCCGGCTTATTTTAATTACAGTAAAATTTGGCTTGAAGATTTTTCCCATCCCGACAACAGGACAACCTCAATGACGAATACGAACAAGCTGATAAAACGCTATTCATATTGCGACGGCGGCAAAACGGGCTTTACGAACGAAGCGGGATTCTGCCTCGCATGCACGGCAAAAAAGAATGATTTGCGGCTTATTTCTGTGGTGCTGGGGGGAACTACAAGCGAGGATAGGTTCGGTTCAACCGTAAAAATGTTTGATTACGGTTTTGCGAACTATAAAAATAAAATAGTTCTCGACAGTGAAATTACCTTAAACGACGAGTTTGCGTTAAGCGGCGGCAAAAAGACGACCTTTGCCGTGCGCCCCGAACGAAATTGTTACGTTTTTTCAAAGGCGGACAGCACACCCGACATTACCTACAATATAACGAGTTATCCCGTAAAAGCGCCAGTTGCCTGCGATGATATTGTTGGCAAAATAGAAGTTTTTAAGGACGGGATATTGGTTGACAGCGTAAACATTGTTGCGGCTGAAAACGTTGGCAAAGCAAACTTCGGCGATTATTTTATCCGCAGTGCCGAAAATTGGGCAATTTAATCAATTTGTGTTCAGGATATTGAGGCGCACGTAATAAACGTGCGCCGTATTTTGTGCATTAATATAATAATGTTTGCAAAATATTTGACTAACAGGCAACGTTTTGGTAAAATATCAATATACTTTTCGGTGATTGAAATGAACGAACGGGAAACATTGAAGATAAACAGCAAGGGGCACCTTGAAATAGGCGGTGCGGACACCGTAGAGCTTGCGGCACAGTTTGGAACTCCGCTGTACGTTTTTGACGAACAATACATAAGGAACATGATGCGCGTTTATAAGCGCACTATCGACAGTGAATACGGCGGGAACGGCATGGTATTGTATGCCTCAAAGGCCTTCTCTTGTAGGGCAATGTATAAAATAGCGCAGGCCGAAGGGCTGGGAGTGGACGTCGTTTCCGGCGGAGAGCTTTATACCGCGTTAAAAGCCGGCTTCCCCGCACAAAACGTTTTTATGCACGGCAACAATAAACTTATAAGCGAGCTTACTTATGCGCTTGACAACAAAGTCGGTACAATTGTTGTGGATTCTTTCAGGGAAGCCGATATAATTGAGCACCTTGCAGAGGAGCGCGGTATTGTACAGAATGTTTTAATTAGGATTAATCCGGGCGTGGAAGCGCACACGCACGCTTTTATCCAAACCGCCCGCACGGACAGTAAATTCGGGTTTTCCGTTTCAGACGGTACGGCCGAAAATATAACGGCTTATGTGCTTGGGAAAAAGCATATCAAATTGAGGGGCTATCACTGCCATATAGGCTCGCAGATTTTTGAAAAGCAGTCGTTTGTGCTTGCCGCAAACAAAGTTATGGATTTTGCGGCTGGCATAAAACAAAAAACGGGCTTTGAGGCGGATATGCTGAACCTCGGCGGAGGCTTCGGCGTTTGGTACAATGACGAGGATCCCAAACTGAAACTTACCGATTATGCAGATTATCTTAAAACTTTGATTGGGGCAATTAAGCAAAAATCTGCCGAGCATAATTTAAAATTACCGTATTTGCTTTTGGAGCCGGGGCGCTCGATAGTGGGCGAGGCAGGTATAACTCTATATACTGTGGGCGCAATAAAGGATATTCCCGGCGTAAGAAAGTATGTTGCCATTGACGGCGGAATGTTTGACAATCCGCGCTATGCGTTGTATCAATCCAAATATACAGTTTTGCTTGCAAATAGGGCAGACGAAAAATGCACCGAACGGGTTTCGGTTTCGGGCAAATGTTGCGAAAGCGGCGATCTGATTGCCGTGGACGTACCTCTTCCCAAAGCCGAAAGCGGCGACATTATGGCGGTACTCACAACAGGAGCCTATAATTACTCAATGGCAAGCAACTATAACCGCAACTTTGTTCCCCCTGCGGTGCTTGTAAAAGACGGTAAGGCGGATTTGATTATAAAGCCGCAGACCTATGAAGATCTGGTCAGGAACGATATTATTCCGGAGAGGTTAAAGTAAAAATTGGACCAATTAATATGGTATATTGCTTCGCTGATAGCGGTTATATTTGTTTTTGCCCCGCATGAGTTTGCGCACGCTTATGTTGCCTATAAATGCGGCGACCCTACGGCAAAAATGCGCGGGAGAATGACCTTGAACCCCATAAAGCACCTTGATCCCGTTGGCTTTATACTGTGTGCTGTGGCAGGATTCGGGTGGGCAAAACCCGTGCCCGTCGACCCGTATAATTTCCGCCATTATCGCCGCGGAATGTTTTTGACTGCAATAGCGGGGGTTGTTACAAATTATATTATCGCGTTTTTCGGCTATTTGCTGTTGGTTCCCGTCATGTATTATTGGAGAGGCGAACCTTATTTGTTGAGAACGTTTTTTTACTATCTTTTCAACAATCTTTTTGTGTTCAACCTCAGCGTGTTTATTTTCAATCTTTTGCCGTTGTATCCTTTGGACGGTTTCAGGGTAGTGGAGTCTTTGACCCGCCAGGTGAATCCCGTCCATAGATTTTTGAGAAATTACGGGCAATACATTTTAATAATTCTCGTTGTGGAAAGTTTCCTTGTGGGAATGTTGTTGGATTATACGGCTTTGCCCCATTGGATAACCTATTTTGATATTTTGGGATATGTGCAGTGGTTTGCGTTAAATATTTTGGGGTATCCCATAAGGCTTGTTGTGGATTTGATTTTCGGCCTGGGAGTTCCGCCGCTTATCGTGTTTGGATTATAAGTTATGGCTACTTACAATTACGACAATTTTGAATCTAACGTCGATTATAATACCGTTCTCGACGATTTTGAGGGGCCGCTTGATTTGCTTCTGCACCTTATTAATATCGCGCAGATAAAAATCGAGGATGTTTTTGTGTCAAAAGTAACCGACCAGTTTTTAGACTATATAGAATATATGAAAACCCAGCCGCAGAGGGATATTGATAAGGAGAGCGAGTACCTTGCGCTTGCGGCGCAGATTGTTTATATAAAATCAAAGAGCATGGTGCCCGTGGTTGAGGTTATGGGCGACGATATGGGCGGAGCCGAGGAAGAACAACGTGCGCTTATAGAACAACTAAAACAGCGGGAGTACGAGCTTATAAAAGAGGAAACGCCCAAACTCAAAGATTTGGAAACGGTTGGATATTATTTTAAGGAACCGGATAAATCTCTCGATTCCGTCCGCGTTGTGTACAAAGATTTTACTTTGGACGGGCTTTTGAAGGCTTTTGCGAACATGATGCTTAAAAACGAGAGCCTACAAAGGGAAAAAGATAACGTAAAGGAAATTCCCAAGGATACATATACCGTAGAGCAAAAGGTGAATTTTATCCGTGAAAAACTAATTGAATTACAGGAAGTTGAATTTGAAAGTTTATTTACTACCTTTTCACGGAATGAAATAATTACAACTTTTCAGGCGCTTTTGGAAATGTTGAAACACCAGTTTGTGATGGTTGAGCAGAGTGAAAATTTTGGGTCGATAAATATTAAACTTAATCCCGAATGGGATTTGAAGGAAATAACAGATGAGCAATTTGACGAGTACGATTGAGGGCATAGTGTTTGCGTCGGGCGAGGCGGTGCCCGTAAAATATATCGTGGAGAAATTAGGTCATTCACTTAAAGAGGTAAACGCCGCCATAAGCGAGCTCAAAGATAGATTCAATGAGGAAAGCGGCATAATTTTGCTTACTTTTAACGGTAAACTGCAATTTGCAAGCAATCCAAAATTCAAGCAACAGATAGCGGAAGTTTTAGTACCTATAAAGGAAAAAGAATTTACAAAAACAATTTTGGAGTGCGCGGCGATAATTGCTTATAAACAGCCCATAACAAAGCCTGAACTTGAAGAAATAAGGCAAGTCAGCTGTGATTACGCAATTCATCAACTTTTGGAACTTGACATGATAGCCCCGTGCGGCAGAAAAGACGCAGTAGGTAAACCCATTTTATATATCACAACCGATACATTTTTAAAGCGTTTCAGGTTGAATTCTATTGACGAGTTGCCCGATTACGACGAGTTGATGGCGCAGATTGCCGAACTGAACGGCGCGCTTTTAACTGATGACGAAGAGGACGCCAACTATTTGTATAAAAAGGACGAGTACAACGAAGATGAGGATGTGGAAATGAAAAAGCGCAAACGTACCGTAAAGCAACAGGATCCTTTGGTGCAGAGCGGCACAGCGGGAAGCGAGTTGGAGCCTACCGAATTTATTGAGGACGGAGAGGACGTTATTAAAATAGATTAAAGTGTTTACATAGTAAAGCGGACGGGTTGACCGTCCGTTTTTGTATATTAATTTTTGGGTTACAAATAATATTATTATGAGCGAAGCAATGGTGTATCTCTCGGCAATAGGTTTTGCGCTTTCGCTGTTTCCTTTTCATTTATATAATTACATCTATGTAAACACCGAAAATAAATATATGGCGATAAATATTTGCGCATATAGGTTTATCAGGTTTTTTAACGCTAATACCTTAAAAGACAAACCGGGTGAAATGCAAATAAACGGCAAAAGTAAAAAGTTTGGTTTAACAGATTTAAAATTCAGCGCCTATAAAATTTTTAACAGCCTATGTATTTATAAAATTGTCCAGCTCGGCGACTACGGAATGAATGAACAACAAAACGCATATCTTGCGTTGGCGCAAAACGCCTTTACGACGGCGATATACAAATTTATACAGATAAACGGCAACTACGCAAAACTGAGAAACTATACCGTTTTAAATAAAGAGCATGGATTTATAAGATACTACTGCAAGGCGGTAACAATTATCAACGGGTTTGTGGTAGGTAAAATAATTTTAATTTTAATAATGGAGAAAATAAATGCACACAAAAATTAAAAAAATCAACAAAAAAGACTTTGATTCGCCCGCAATATCAATAGACAAAGTTGCAGACGCAGATACGGTTGTGGGAAAATCGATTATAACTGTAAGCGGCGCACAAATAATTCCTCTTTCTTCGGTTACGGTTGTAAATTTAAGCGGCGGCGGCGAGTACGGCGATATTAAAACCTATAAGGAGTCGGACGGTTTTAAACTTGCAGGCGGCAACGGAACGGTTGTTACTGTTAAACCGCAGGGCTTTTTGGTTGACGACGGCAACGGTTGCAGACTTTTAAAAATGGAAGAGGGCGCGCTTGACGCGCTTGTTGAAAAAACGGGGGAGCTTGTACACAAACTTACGGACAATGGCTAAAAAAGGAATTATAATAGTTTGCGCCGCAACGGTTATATTTGCGTTTGCAATTATAGGCGTGCGCGCCGTGCGTGCCGAAAGTTCATCTGCGGGTGAAATTGCAATGGAACTTTCAACGGGAACTGTGCTTGAAGAGTCCAATGCGGACAAAAAACTCCCAATGGCAAGTACAACAAAAATAATGACCGCACTGATAATAATAGAAGAAAACGACCTTGACGAAGTAATTACCGTTTCCGACGAAGCCGTAGGCGTTGAAGGGTCAAGCATATATCTTAAAAAAGGCGAGCAAATAGACATAAGGGATCTGGTTTACGGGTTAATGCTGCGCTCCGGCAACGACAGCGCCGCGGCTTTGGCAATCCATAACAGCGGCAGCATAGAAAAATTTGTTGAAAAAATGAACGCTAAGGCCGAGGCGTTAGGTTTAAGCAATACGCACTTTACAAATCCCAGCGGGTTGCCCGACGACGAACACTACACAACGGCGAGGGATTTAGGCGAGATTGCCAGATACGCAATGCAAAACGAAACATTTAAAGAAGTGGTAGGTACAAAAAATTACAACGGAAAGTTCAGGAATTTTTCGAACAAAAATAAAATGCTATACAATTACGACGGTGCAAACGGTATTAAAACAGGCTACACGTTAAAGGCAGGGAGGTGCCTTGTTTCTTCGGCGGAAAGGGATGGCATGGACGTTGTCTGCGTGGTTTTAAACAGCCCCGATATGTATTTGAGAAGCGAACGCATATTGGACGAATGCTTTAAAAATTATAAACTTGTCAAAATAGATAAAAATATGGCTTTTATGTCAGACAAAGTACTTTGTAAACTTTCAAAACCAATCAGCTTTGTTGTAAAATCCGCAGAAAAAATCACTTTTGAAGTTGCACCATATGACAATCTCAAAAATATAAAAGTCGGCGACCTCGTTGCAAAACTTAAAATTTTAACGCCAAACGGCTTGATTTTATGTGAAAATTTATATAGTATAATAAGCAGATAAAATAAAAAAAGCGGATGAATGGCAATGAGAATAAATAAATTTTTGGCGTCTGCGGGCGTTGCTTCCCGACGCGAGTGCGACGTTTTGGTTGCGAACGGGAAGATTACCGTAAACGGAAAGGTTGCCTCACTCGGTTGCGATGTGAATGATAGCGACGAAATTTTTGTTGACGGGAAAAAGGTTGTCCCGCAAAAAAACGAATATTACATTTTAAATAAGCCCAAGGGTTATATTTGTGCCGTTTCGGATGATAAGGGCAGAAAAACCGTCATGGATTTAATGCCTGAAAATATAGGCAGGATATATCCCGTTGGCAGGTTGGATTACGACAGCGAAGGGCTTTTGATTATGACCACCGACGGCGAACTCGCACAAAAACTTACGCACCCTTCGCATGAGGTTCCCAAAACGTATCTCGTTAAAATAGAAGGTACAATCACGGAAGCCGCATTAAATCCCATAAGAAGCGGCATTGAAATAGACGGTTTCGTAACAAAAAAGTGTAAGGCGCATATAGTTGAAACCAATAAGTCTTACACAAAAATACATATTACGATAGCCGAGGGCAAAAACAGGGAAATCAGAAAAATGTTCGAGGCTATCGGCAAGGAAGTTGTGTTGCTTAAAAGAATAAAGCTGGGGGAGCTTACCTTAAAGGGGCTTGACAGAGGGGCTTGCAGGAAGCTCACAAAACAGGAAGTGGAATATTTAAAATCGCTTTAATAGAAACGCCGTTCGTTGTGAACGGCGTTTCTATATAAATTGCGGGTAATTAAAATCGTTAAATGGCTTTCCAAATATGAAATTGTATATTTTATCGGCATAAATATCTCTGTCGAGGCACTTTTTTGCCACGTCTTGCAGTAAATTTATGTCTTTTTGCTTAAACAAAACGGGATATGACGATTTACTCAGGGAGGGTAAAATCAAGTCGGCAAGCTCTTTTTTTATTGCTAACGGCTTTATATACAACTGCGCGGTTAGGTATTTGTTGCAATCGTTCGCATATAATTTGAGCATATTTGCAAGCGTAATTCTCTTTATCCGGCTTTCGGTATACCGCTTGCCGCTTACCTCTTTAACAAGCTGTTCAAAAGGTAAATTACAGCGGCTCAATAAACTGTTTTCAAGCCCTTCGGTACAGCCGTAAACTTCGGCAAGCGTTTCGTGTGCCGTGCAGAGCAAAGTAAAGCGCAACAGCTCGCCAAACAGCTGTTTTTGCGCGGAAAAATCCTTTAAATCGCCAAAAACGTTTTGTGGAACGCAGTTTTTCACTTCCGCAGATGTAATGTTTTCTCTTATGGCGCGGGCGGAACTGTAAGTATTTTTTATTTCGTTTTCATTGTATTGCTGTCCAATACGTTTTATTGGTAAAACCGAAATACCGGCGTTTGATTTTAATATGTCCTTTGCGTACTCTATGCCCAAAATATTGTTTGGATTGGAAAGGAGTGCACTATTTCCTCCGCAGGCCGCAAACGCCGCGGCGTAACTTTTTATATAACTTTCGCCGCCGTCGAGCTTTTCCGCTAAAATTTTTTTAAATTTTTCACTTTCGCAGTTTAAAATTTTTGCCGCGCCCAAAAAGTCGGCATCGGGATTTTCACAACCGAAAGCAAGGGTAGTTACCTCAGGAATCGACGCGAGAATTTTTATTGCACCCTTTGCAAATATTTCGGCGGGTGCAACGGAAAAAGCCGCGGGCAGTTCTATTACCGCGTCGGCGCCGTTAAGCACCGCGTGGCGTGAGCGCACGTTTTTATCTAATACGGTAAAATCGCCCCTTTGGGTAAAGTTGCCGCTCATAATGCATAATAAAAAATCGCAGGAAGATAATTTTTTAGCCGTTTCTATGATATATTTATGTCCGTTGTGAAATGGATTAAATTCACAAATTATCGCACAAATTTTCATTTTAAACTTTACAACTCAAAAAAACTGTTATATAATATACACGTATGAATACACGGTAAACATATTATATACTTGTTTGCCGAAAAAATAAAGTATTTTAAGGAGAAATGATATGTCATTACTTGATGAAATCAAGGCAAAGGCTGCTGCCCGCAAAAAGACGATAGTTCTCTGCGAGGGCGAAGACAAGCGTGTGGTTGAGGCCGCGGCGCAGATCACAAAAGAGGGAATAGCCAAAATTGTTCTAATCGGAAACGAAGCGGAGTGCAAAAAGGTTGCGCCCAATGTAGATCTTACAGGTATTACGCTTATAGATCCGCTGACGTCGGACAAAACCGAAAAGTATGCCGAAATTCTCTATGAAGCCAGAAAGGCAAAGGGAATGACCGAAGAACAGGCACACGAGCAAGCCAAGGACAGAACAATGTTCGGCGCTCTCATGTTAAAAGCGGGGGACGTTGACGGCTATGTTTCCGGTGCTTGCCATTCCACAGCCAATACCTTGCGCCCCGGATTACAGGTTGTTAAAACCGCGCCCGGCATCAAGACGGTATCAAGTTGTTTTATAATGATTGCGCCCGATAAGAGCAATCCCTACAATCCCGACGGCGTTGCGGTATTTGCCGACTGCGCAATAAATATTGAGCCTACGGCAGAGCAACTTGCCGATATTGCCGTAACTTCGGCTAAAACCGCAAAAAATATTGCGGGAATAGAACCCAGAGTTGCCATGCTTTCATTCTCGACCAAGGGTAGCGGCAACGACGATAAATTCACCCAATCCGTGCCCAAGGTTCAGCAGGCAACGGCGCTCGCAAAGGAAGCCGCACCCGATCTTGCCCTCGACGGCGAATTCCAATTTGACGCGGCGGTAGCTCCCGAAGTAGGGCAATTGAAGGCTCCCGGTTCAAAAGTTGCGGGGCATGCAAACGTATTTGTATTCCCCAATATAAACGCCGGCAATATAGGATATAAAATTGCCCAACGTTTCGGCGGATATATGGCGATAGGCCCCGTTTGCCAGGGCTTTGCAAAACCCCTGAACGATCTGTCAAGGGGCTGCAACGTCGAGGATATTGTTGCAACCGTTGCGGTAACGGCCTTGCAGGCGGAATAATACCATAAATTGAGAGGGAAAATAAAATGAAAATTCTTGTAGTTAATGCAGGCAGTTCGTCGCTCAAATATCAGCTCATCGACATGGAAACGGAAAAAGTAATCGCAAAAGGCGGTTGCGAGAGAATAGGAATAGAGGGTTCGTTGCTTAAAGCCAAGGGTAACGGCAAGGAAAAAGTTTTTACCCAACCTATGCCCAACCACAAAGTTGCGATAGAACTTGTGCTCAACGCTCTCAAAGATGAGGAAGTGGGAGTTATTAAGTCAATGGAAGAGATTGACGCAGTCGGCCACAGAATGGTTGCCAGCGGCGAATACTTCAATAAGACTACTCTTGTTACCGAAGAGGTGATAAAAACTCTTGAAGAAAAAACTTTTGAGCTTGCGCCTTTGCACAATCCGCCCGCGGTTACGGGGCTCCGCGCCTGCATGGAAGTTATGCCCGGCACGCCTATGGCGCTTGTATTTGATACTTCTTTCCATGCAACAATGCCCGAAAAAGCATATCTTTACGGTATCGATTACGAAGATTATAAAAACTTCGGCGTAAGAAAATACGGCTTCCACGGCACGAGCCATAAATTTGTATCTGCCGAAGCCGCCAAATATCTCGGCAAGAAGCCCGAAGAACTCAAAATCGTTACTTGCCACCTCGGCAACGGGTCGTCCATTTCGGCTGTGGACGGCGGCAAGTGCGTGGATACTTCAATGGGCTTTACGCCTCTTGCGGGCATACTTATGGGTACGCGTTCGGGCGATATTGACGCCTCTGCGGTTGAATTCCTTGCAAGGAAGAAGGGCATGACCCACGCGGAAGTTATAAATTATCTCAACAAAAAGTGCGGCGTTGCTGGAATTTCCGGAGTTTCGAGCGATTTCAGGGACTTGATTGCAGGAGCCAAGAAAGGAAACGCCCGTTGCAAACTTGCGCTTGATATGTTTGCTTACCAAACCAAAAAATACGTCGGTTCATACGCCGCGGCTATGGGTGGGCTTAACTGCATAGTGTTTACGGCAGGCATAGGCGAAAATACGCCCACGGTGCGCGAAGCCGTTTGCGACGGTTTGCAGTTCCTTGGCGTGAAGCTGAATAAACAAGCCAACAAGGCAAAAAACGACGGTTCGATACGCGAAATTTCGGCTAAAAATTCCAAAGTTAAAGTACTTGTAATTCCCACAAACGAAGAGCTTGTTATTGCAAGGGAAACTGCGGAACTTTTATAAAAAATATATTATTGAGCCGCAAAACAAGTTGACAAAGGAAATTCCTTATAATATAATTTGATAGTCGACTTTGATATGGAAATTGAAGTAAGAAAGCTAAACGCGCTTAAAAAGTACGAGGGTAACTTCGCTTTTGATTATGAGCCGCCCGCAGATATGTGTTTGATACCTCTGTGCAACTTAGAGGGCAAAGTAAAAGTAGAGGGCAGTTATGTAATCTACGATGACGACAGCGTTGGCATTACTTTAAATTTGACGTATAAAATCTTAGGCAAATGTTCATATTGCCTCAACGACGCGCAAAAGGAAATAAAGTACGAGAGCGATATTTTATACGTAACGGAAGAGGACGACGAAAATTATATATACGACGGAATAAAAATAAATTTAAAAACCGCCGTAGACGATGCAATACTTATAAGCCAGCCGAACGTACTATTGTGCAGAGAGGGCTGTACGGGTATTGACGTAACTAATAAGTAAAAAGAGGTGTTTGATTATGGCAGTACCCAAGGGAAAACAGTCTAAAAGCAGAACCAATAAGCGCTTTGCAAATTACACGGCAACGGCTCCCACGCTTGCGGAATGCCCGCATTGTCATCAAATGATGCAGGCTCACAGGGTTTGCGGCAATTGCGGCTACTACGACAAAACAGAAGTAGTTGCGCACGACGCAAAGAAAGATTGAAAATTAAACGGACTGCCGTTTTGGCGGTCCGTATTTTCGTAAATAATCAAAAGGAAATTATTATGAAGCATACCGATATTAAGGAGCTTTTTCAAAAGCCCGAAAATTATGTAAATTGCGAGCAGACAGTGTGCGGCTGGGTCAGGACGTGGCGCGATTCCAAGAGCATTGCCTTTATTGAATTAAACGACGGCACTTGCCTTAAAAATCTCCAACTTATATTCGACAAGGAAAAGATTGCCGCAGAAACTTTTAAAGACGCACTTGTTGTAGGAGCGGCTCTGCAAGTTGAGGGGCAATTCATTCCTTCGGAAAGAAACGGATACGAAATGCTTGTAAAGTGTGTAAATGTTCTTGGCGGGTGCCCGCAGGATTATCCGCTTCAAAAGAAGCACCATACGCTTGAATTTTTGCGCACAATTCCGCATTTGAGGCCGCGTACAAAATATTTTGAGGCTCTGTTTGCCGTAAGAAACAAGTTGTCCTTCGGTATCCATAAATATTTTCAGGAACACGGCTACAAATATATTCACACTCCCATAATCACGGGAAGCGACTGCGAAGGTGCGGGCGAAATGTTCCGCGTTACAACCATGCCCTGGAACTCCGGTTGCAAAACCGAGGAGGAATATTTTACGGGCGACTTTTTCGGCAGGCGCGCAAACTTGACCGTTTCAGGCCAGCTCGAAGGTGAAATGGCGGCAACCGCGCTCGGCAAAATTTATACTTTCGGTCCAACATTCCGCGCCGAACACAGCAATACAACCCGCCATGCGGCTGAATTTTGGCAGATAGAGCCTGAGGTTTGCTTTGCGGATATTCACGATATTATAGAAATTGCCGAAGAGTTTATTAAATATATAATAAAATATGTTATAGATAACTGCCCTGACGAGCTTGCCTATTTTAACGAACGGGCGGAAAAGGGGCTTATCGATAAACTGAACGCGGTTGTTGCAAGTGATTTTGCCAAAATCACCTATACGGAGGCAGTAGAGGTACTCAAAAAATCGGGCAAGGAGTTTAAGTATCCCGTTGAATGGGGTTGCGACTTGCAGACCGAACACGAGAGGTATCTCACTGAGGAATATTATAAAAAACCCGTGTTTGTTGTGGATTACCCCGCAGACATAAAGGCCTTCTACATGAAATTAAACCCCGACGGCAAAACCGTTGCCGCAACGGATTTGCTTGTGCCCGGCATAGGTGAAATAATAGGTTGTAGCGAGCGTGAGGCCGACGAGGGCAAACTTGAACAAGCCATGGAAAAACGCAATATGCCCATCGAGACATACAGGGAATACCTTGATTTGAGAAAATACGGCTCCGTTCCCCACAGCGGTTTCGGGCTTGGGCTTGAACGCATATTGATGTATATCACAGGCGTGCAAAACATAAGAGATACGCTTTTATTCCCCAGAACGGTGGGCAGTTTATAATAATATGAACAAAAGAATTTGCGTTATTTTTACGGGCGGCACAATTGGGTCGTTTGCCGACGGCGATACTGTTGATTTGAGTAGCGAAAACAAGAGCGCGCTCATTGAAATGTATAAGCAACAATATTCTTCGAGCATCAGGTTCGATGAGTTGCGCCCGCTCGATATTTTGAGCGAAAATGTGCAATTTACCGACCTTGAAGCAATGGTTGCCTGTCTGCGGGCTGTAAATAAAAGCAAGTATGACGGAATAATCATTACTCACGGCACGGATACACTCAGCTTTACCGCTACACTGTTCAGCCAGATTTTTTGCGATATCAGCGTTCCGCTTGTATTTGTTTCGGCGCTCTATCCTTTGAACGATGAAAGAAGCAGGGGAGTTGAAAATTTTGCGGGAGCGGTCAAATTTATAGAGGAAGAGCAGGTAAGGGGAGTTTTTGTTTCGTTTAAAAACGATTTTGAGAACCTGCGCATTCACCTTGCAAGCCGGATAACCGTGGCAGAACAGATAAGCGGACACTTTTCAAGCGTTATGGGCGCGCCGTTGTGCGAACTTGTAGGCGATAAATTCGTATATCCAAACAGCCCGTATATACCGTCAAAGCAAATTATATCGGCGCAACGCGCACCTTACGGCAAATACGATTTGTGCAAAGATATTGTAACAATAAGGGCACGTTCCTTCCTTGATTTCAGTTATTATAATTTTGGACAAAAAAAGCCGAAAGCGGTAATAATCGAATTATATCACAGCGGAACGGTTTGCACGGCAGGCGAAGAAACAAACGCATTAAACTTTATTGATTATTGCAGAAAACTTGGGATAAACGTTATTTTATCCCCCGTAGACAGCTTTGCGAGAGTGTATGCCAGCGCATTGGAACTTAAAGACAGGTGCCTTTTGGCATACGATATGAGTTTTGAAATGACCGTGGTGAAAGTCATGCTTGCACTCGGCATGGACAGGGATATTGCAACCGAACTTTCCAAAAATAATTTCTTTGAAAAAATACACGGTTGATTTACAACCCTATTACAATGAATAGCCCCTAATTCCTATTGACAAAATAGGAATTAGGGGCTATAATATTTTTTAGGAGAAAAGGAATTGATTGCAAGATACGATATAACGGGAATGACCTGTTCGGCGTGTTCTTCGGGAATAGAGAGAGCAGTAGGCAAGCTGGACGGCGTTACCCTATGCGAAGTCAGCCTCATGGGAAAAAGCATGAGGATTGAATTTGACGAAAATGTCTTAACAGAGGACAAAATATTTTCCACCGTAAAGTCGCTGGGCTACGGGATATTTCACGAGGGCGAACAGCCGCAAAAAAAGCAATCCCCGCGCGACAAGCAGCTGTTTATAAGATTTATAATATCCGTTTGTTTGCTTGTTCCGTTGATGTATGTTTCTATGGGGTCTATGCTCGGCGCGCCGATACCGCCGTTTATGGATATGGAGGTCGACCACGGCAACGCGAGATGGTTTGCGCTATATCAGTGCATTATTTCGGCGGCAATTTTGGGCGTTAACTTTGCATATTTTAAAAACGGAGCAGTTGCGGCATTTAAAAAAGTGCCCAATATGGATACTTTGGTTGCACTCGGTTCGGGCGTATCATTTATATATTCGCTTGTTTTAAGCGTCCTTGTGTTCACAAGCGGCCACGCGGCGGCAATGGACTATGCAATGAACCTGCATTTTGAGTCCGCCGCAACTATTTTAACGCTTGTTGACGTTGGCAAATGGCTTGAAGAAAAATCAAAAAAACGTACGGGCGGAGAAATTGAAAAACTACTTAAACTTGCACCCGATTCGGTTGTCAAGGAAGTGGACGGCGAGCAGGTAACGGCTTCCATAAAGGACGTAGCGGCGGGGGATATAATCATTGTCAAGCAGGGCGAGTATATCCCCGTAGATGGAAAAATCATTTTCGGGACCGCTTTTGTAGATAAGTGCGCCATTACGGGCGAGAGTTTGCCCGTTGAAGTTGCAGTAGGCGACGAGGTTACGTCTGCCGCCCTGGTTAAGAGCGGGGTCATAAAAATGAGGGCCGAACGCGTCGGCGAAGATACAACTCTTTCCAAAATAATAAAAATGGTGCGCGAGGCGGGCGCGAGCAAAGCCCCCATACAGAAATTTGCCGATAAAGTTGCGGGTATTTTTGTGCCCGCCGTAACGGCAGTGGCTCTGCTGACGTTTATAATTTGGATGCTTATAGACAGAGGCTTCAACTCGGCGCATTGCGTAACATATGCCATAAGCGTTTTGGTTGTTTCCTGTCCATGCGCGCTTGGGCTTGCAACGCCTGTTGCAATAATGACTGCAACGGGCAAAGCCGCGTCGCTGGGAATTTTATATAAGGACGCAGAGAGCATACAAAAACTGTGCGATATTAACGCCGTATTGCTTGATAAAACCGCAACCATTACGGAAGGCAAGCCGCGAGTAACGGATATTATCACCTTTGATTGCGATATTGAATGGGCAAAAAAACTTGCCTGCGGAATAGAAAAAAATTCCAATCACCCGCTTGCAAAGTGCGTTGTGGATTATGCCGTAAACGGGTTTGAGGTGGAAAATTTTGAATATATTACGGGCATGGGCGCAAAGGCGTTGTACCTGAACAAAACGTATTATCTGGGCAACACAAAATTATTGGGCGGTATAAAAATATCCCCCGCCGTGCAAAAACGCGCGGAAGAGCTTGCGGAAGCCGGCAATACTGTAATATATTTGGCGGACGATAAAAAAGTTTTGGCGTTGGTTGCAATTGCGGATACCGTTAAACAAGGGAGCGCCGAAGCCGTACAACTTTTGAAAAACAGAAATATGCGGGTTGCCATGCTCACGGGCGACAGCCAAAAAACCGCAAAATCCGTTGTTTTGAGCGTTGGCATAGACGATTTTGTTGCCGAAGTTTTGCCCGAAGATAAACTGACCGCAGTTGAGAACGTTCAAAAAGTGGGTGGGTGCGTTGCAATGGTCGGCGACGGAATAAACGATTCGCCCGCCTTAAAGCAGGCCGACGTGGGCATAGCCATGGGTAGCGGAACGGACGTTGCAATCGATTCCGCGGGCGTTGTGCTTGTAAGTGAAGATTTGCGCACGCTTGACACCGTGTTCGGGCTTAGCCGTGCGGCGGTGCGCAATATAAAGCAAAATCTGTTTTGGGCGTTTATATATAACTTAATTGCCATACCCGTGGCGGCGGGCGCATTTTCAAGCCTCGGTTTTTCGTTTAACCCTATGATTGCGGCCGCCTGCATGAGTTTGAGTTCGCTGTTTGTTGTTACAAACGCTTTAAGATTATTATTGTATAAAAATAAGAATTATAATAAAGGAGATAACTTTATGAAAAAGATAGTTTCCATTGACGGTATGTGCTGTGAACACTGCGCAAAGAGAGTTGAAGATAAACTTTCAACGGCAAAAAACGTTGTGTCGGTTGACGTTAAACTCAAAAAGAAAATAGCCGTTATCCGTAGCCGCGAAGAAGTTTCCGACGAGGAAATCAAGGCGCTTGTAACCGACGCAGGGTACACCGTTACGGCAATAGAAAGCAAATGACAATCTAAATCATTTTATGACAATATACGTCTTTATAACGCTTTGACATATAAACATATGGGGCTTATAATTTAAAGCGGAGGTGGACTTATGCAGGACACAATGCTTTTAGACAGACGTACAAAAGATTTGGTCAGAGAGTACGTTCCCAACGGCGACGTTCTTGACAGTATTGTTTGCTTTTTTTCTATATTTGCGGACCCCACGCGGGTGAGAATGTTGTCCGCGCTGGCAATTTCCGAAATGTGCGTTACCGACCTGTCGCGTGTGCTGGATATAAACCAAACCACAGTTTCGCACCAGTTGAGATTGCTTAAAAATTTAGGCATAGTAAAATGTGAGCGGCACGGTAAAATAATATTTTACTCGCTAATAAACGATACGGTGAACGACGTTATGCTTAAAGGCGTCGAATTTTTAGGATATTAAAAACCCAAACTGTAAATATCTAACTTTCGAAGCGATTTTTACCGCTAAAACGCCCCCGAAGCGATTGAGCTTCGGGGGCGTTGCTGTTTTATTTAATTTTTTATCAATACATGCCGCCCATGTCGCCGCCGCCCATGGGAGCCGCGGGTGCGGGAGGAGTGGGGATATCGGTTACAACGCTTTCGGTGGTAAGCAGGGTTGCCGCAACCGAAGCCGCGTTTTGAAGAACGGAGCGGGCAACCTTTGTGGGGTCGATAATTCCGCTTTCAACCATATCGGTGTACACGTTTTTGAGTGCGTCGAAGCCGTAATTCTTCTTTTTGCTGTTCAAAATGTTGTTTACAACAACCGAGCCGTCGTAGCCCGCGTTCTTTGCGATTTGGCGAACGGGCTCCTCAATTGCTTTAAGAACTATTGCCGCGCCCGTTTTTTCGTCGCCGTCAAGGCTTGCAACCAGCTTTTTAAGCTCCGGAACGGTGGAAAGGAGTGCAACGCCGCCGCCGGGAACGATTCCCTCTTCAACTGCCGCGCGTGTGGCCGCCAAGGCGTCCTCAATGCGGAGTTTCTTTTCTTTCATTTCAACTTCGGTAGCCGCGCCTACGTTTATAACCGCAACGCCGCCCGCAAGTTTGGCAAGGCGCTCCTGCAATTTTTCTCTGTCATAGTCGGAGGTGGTTTCGGCTATCTGCGCCTTTATGGAATTTACGCGCGCTTTAATATCTTCCGCCGCGCCAGAACCGTTAATAATGGTAGTGTTGTCCTTGTCGACCTTGACCTGTGCGGCTCTGCCGAGCATATCGGGAGTTACGTCCTTAAATTCATAGCCCAGGTCGCTGGAAACAACCGTGCCGCCCGTGAGAATTGCTATATCTTCGAGCATGGCCTTTCTTCTGTCGCCGAAGCCGGGAGCTTTAACCGCAACGCAGTTCAAAACGCCCTTCAACTTGTTTACTATAAGCGCGGCAAGCGCGTCGCCTTCAACGTCCTCGGCAATAATCAAAAGTCTTGCGCCCTGCTGGGCAATGGGCTCTATTACGGGCAAAATTTCCTGTAAAGTGGAAATCTTTTTATCGGTTATGAGGATATAGGGATTGTCAAGCACGGCTTCCATCTTATCGGTGTTGGTTACCATGTAGGCGGAGGCGTAGCCCCTGTCGAACTGCATGCCCTCAACGGTGGTGAGTTCGGTGTTCATGGTTTTGCCCTCTTCAACGGTTATAACGCCGTCTTTACCTACAATTTCCATAGCGTTTGCAATGAGTTCGCCTATTTTTTCGTCGCCTGCGGAAATGGAAGCAACTTGGGAAATTGCAAGTTTGCTTTCAACGGGCTTTGAAATGGACTGAACCTTTGCAACTGCCGTATCTACCGCGGAGGCAATGCCCTTTTTAAGAATTATGGGGTTTGCGCCTGCGGCGAGATTTTTAAGCCCCTCGCGTACTATCGCCTGGGCAAGCACAACGGCGGTGGTGGTGCCGTCGCCGGCGACGTCGTTGGTCTTTGTGGAAACTTCCTTAACGAGCTGTGCGCCCATGTTCTCAAAGGGATCTTCAAGCTCTATTTCTTTTGCAATGGTTACGCCGTCGTTGGTAATGAGGGGTGCGCCGAATTTTTTGTCAAGAACCACGTTGCGACCCTTGGGCCCCAGTGTGATTTTAACCGTGTCTGCAACTACGTTTACACCTGTTTCAAGCGCTTTTCTCGCTTCGTCCCCGTATTTAATCTGTTTAGCCATAAATAATATCTCCTTATATTTACTCGACTATCGCCAAAATATCGCTCTGGCGGATTATCGTATATTCCTTGTCGTCAACTTTAACTTCGGTGCCGCTGTATTTGGCAAGAAGCACTTTGTCGCCTACTTTAACTTGCATTTTTACTTCCTTGCCGTCAACTATGCCTCCGGGGCCTACGGCCACAACTACGCACATGGCGGGCTTTTCCTGTGAAGCGGCAGTGAGGTAAAGACCGCTTTTGGTCTTTTCTTCGGCTTTGAGCCCTTCAACAACCACTTTATCAAATAAAGGTTTAATAGTCATTGTTAATTCCTCCGAACAATCATTTTAATCACAAATATTTTATAAACAGTATTATTTTAAGTCAAACATTATAATATAAAAAATTGATTTTTTTTAATATTCATGATAGAATTATTTTAGCCGAAGAGGTGTTATATGGATAAGTGGGATAAACGTTTTATGGAAATGGCCGAGCAAATCGGCGAATGGTCAAGCTGTTTTCAGCAAAACAGGCACGTTGGCGCGGTTATCGTTAAAAATAAGCGCGTGATTGCAACGGGCTATAACGGTGCGCCGCAAGGAATAAAGAGTTGTGCGGATAAAAAGGAATGTTTGCGCAAAAAGCTCAATATTGTAAGCGGTACAATGCACGAACTGTGCTACGGCGTTCATGCCGAGCAAAACGCCATTATTCAGGCGGCGCGCGTTGGATGCAGTGTGGAGGGATGCACTCTTTATTGTACGCACCAACCGTGCGTAATCTGTGCAAAAATTATAATAAATTCCGGTATTACGCGGGTGGTTTACAAAGAGGGCTACCCCGACGAATTTTCCGTTCAGCTTTTTGAAGAGGCAAAAGTGGCTCTCCAAAAATACAGCGATTTATAGGAGGATATATGAAAAACCCGATAGTTACCATAGAGATGGAGAACGGCCAAATTATTAAGGCCGAGCTTTACCCCGACAAGGCTCCCAACACGGTAAATAATTTTATTGACCTTGTAAAAAGCGGTTTTTACGACGGAATTATATTCCACAGAGTTATAAGCGGCTTTATGATTCAGGGTGGCGACCCCGCCGGGGTTGGCACGGGCGGCCCCGGATACACGATTAAGGGCGAATTTGCACTCAACGGCTTTAAACAAAACGACTTAAAGCACACGCGCGGAGTGCTTTCAATGGCGCGCGCAATGAATCCAAATTCGGCAGGCTCGCAGTTTTTTATAATGCACCAAAATGCCGCCCATTTAGACGGGCAATACGCGGCTTTCGGTAAGGTAATCGAGGGAATGGAAGTTGTAGACGGTATCGCCGCGGTAAAGACCGATTGGAACGATAAACCCAAAACGCCGCAGGTAATGAAGCGCGTAACGGTTGAAACTTTCGGCGCAGAATATCCCAAACCCGTTAAATTTTAATCCGGAGAAAATATGGACAATTCCGTTTATCAAAACCCGCTGATAACAAGATACGCAAGCAAGGCTATGGCGCAGAATTTTTCCGACGACAAGCGTTTTAAACTTTGGAGAAAGTTGTGGATTGCGCTTGCCGAATCCGAAATGGAGCTGGGGTTAAATATAACCCGCGAGCAGGTCGACGAAATGAAAAAGTACGCCGTGGACATAAATTTTGAGCTTGCAGAGGAGTATGAAAGGCAGGTTCGCCACGACGTTATGGCGCACGTAAAGGCGTTTGGCGCACAGGCGGCTTCCGCAATGCCTATAATTCATCTTGGCGCAACGAGTTGTTTTGTTGACTGCAACTCGGAGCTTATAATTATGTGGGACGCCATTCAAATAATCAAAGCCAAACTTGTAAACGTAATAGACAAGCTCTCGGCCTTTGCGCTTAAATATAAGGATATGCCCACGTTGGGCTTTACGCATTTGCAACCTGCACAATTGACTACCGTCGGCAAGCGCGCAACGCTGTGGTTGCAGGACTTGACGATGGACTACAACAATCTTGTAAACTTGCAAAACGCCTTTAAATTGCGCGGGGTTAAGGGCACAACGGGCACGCAGGCGAGCTTTATGGAGCTTTTTTCGGGCGACGAAAACAAAGTTAAAGAGCTTGAAAAAAAGGTTATTGATAAACTTGGCTTTGATAAAGCATATGGCGTAACGGGGCAAACTTATCCCAGAAAATTCGATTACAACGTGCTTTGCGTACTTTCGCAAATAGCCCAAAGTGCGTATAAGTTTTCAAACGATATAAGAATTTTGCAGAATATGAAAGAAATAGAGGAGCCGTTTGAAAAATCGCAGATAGGCTCTTCGGCAATGGCGTATAAGCGCAACCCCATGAGAAGCGAAAGAATGGGCTCATTGGCAAGATATGTAATATCTCTGCCTATGAACTGCGCGATAACGGCGGGCACCCAGTGGTTTGAAAGGACGCTTGACGATTCGGCAAACAGAAGGATAGTGATAGCGCAGGCCTTTCTTGCCCTTGACGGAATACTGAATATCTATATGAACGTAGCCGAAAATCTTGTAGTTTACGATAAAGTCATAAAAAAACACATTGCGGCAGAGCTTCCGTTTATGGCAACGGAAAATATAATGATGGAATGCGTTAAAGCGGGCGGAAACAGGCAGGAGTTGCATGAAAGAATAAGAGTACTCTCCATGGAGGCAGGCAAAAACGTCAAGCAGGAGGGAAAGGAGAACAATTTGATTGAGCTTATAAAAAACGATGGCATGTTTGCCGCCGTCCATGGCAAGCTCGATGACATTCTTGACGCAAAGAAATTTATAGGTAGGGCGCCTTCGCAGGTGGTTGAATTTATCCAAAATGAGGTGGCCCCCATATTGGCGGAAAACAAGTCCGTTCTCGGTCAAAAGGGCGAAGTAAACGTGTAATAGCACATTTTATGCCTGACATAGTACATTGTATTTCAGTATTTTTAATGTATTTTGTCGCCAAAATTCAATTTTTTACAAAAAAATTCCAACCTCACAGGTTGGAATTTTGGCAGGGGAGACACGATTCGAACATGCAACCGACGGTTTTGGAGACCGCGACTCTACCGTTGAGCTACTCCCCTAAGTTATTGACTTTTAAATTATATAATATCGGTTTGCATTAGTCAACTGTTTTTGGAGATTAAATTATGAAGAAAAAATTTAAACTTGGCATAATCGGTTGCGGAGTTATAGGTTCTGCGCTGGCAAAAGGTGTTATTTTATCCGATTATTTAAACGCTAAAAAGGTAATTGTCAGCGATTTGGTTGAATCGAATCTCGACGCCGTGTCCGAAGTGGGCGCATATACTTGCAACAGCAACAAATATGTTGCGGAGAACAGCGAATTTGTTGTTTTGGCGGTAAGAACCAAGCAATTTGAAAGCGTTGTGCACAGTTTGGGCGGTGTCCGCCCGCAAAAAATAATATCCGCGATGGAGGGAATAACAAAACCTGCTATTAAACGGGCTTTGGGTTCAAACGATGTTAAAGTTGCCAGGTTCATGCCCAATTTACCTTGCACAATAGGCAGCGGCGCAATTGGACTGGATATGAGTGATTTTGACGACGTTGACGACGCAGATTTTATTTTTAATGTTTTAAACTGTCTTGGGTCGGTAATTAATGTGCCCGAAAGTAAAATGGACGCCGTTGCGGCGGTAAGTGGGTGCGGTCCCGTATATGCTTTTATGTTTATGGACAGTTTAATTGACGCGGGGATTAAAAACGGCTTAACCAAAGACGAGGCGAGCGCGCTTGCCGTGCAAACAGTTCTCGGCGCGGCGGAAATGGTGCAGAGAGATGAGGGTTCCATTGCCGACCTCATTATGAAAGTTTGCACAAAGGGCGGAACGGCAATTGAGGCCGTTAAAGTTCTGGAACAAAATAATTTCCGCGGCATAGTTTATCAAGCCGTAACGGCGTGTGTAAATAAATTAAAAGAGCAGTCGTAAACATGAAAAAAGTAGTTTTGTACACCGACGGAGCCTGTTCGGGCAATCCGGGGGTAGGCGGCTGGGGGGCCGTGCTTATTTACAAGGGTGTAGAAAAGCGTATTTCGGGTGCGGACGGCTCCACAACCAACAACCGCATGGAAGTAACGGCTGTAATCGAGGGGCTCAAATGCTTAAAAGAGCCGTGCGAAGTTGAAATTTACAGCGATTCGGCCTATACTGTGAACGCCTTTTTAAACGGTTGGGTAGACGAATGGCAACGAAATGGCTTTAAAAAAGCCGATAACAAGCCCGTTTTAAACGAAGATTTATGGCGCGAGTTACTTTTATTAACGTCCATCCATAAGGTTACTTTTTTTAAAGTCAAGGGGCATGCGGATAACGAATACAACAATATTTGCGATAAACTTGCCACAGACGCCGTTAAAAATTTTAAACCGCAATAATAATTATTATAAAATTAAATATAATATTAGTGTTAATGAAACGTATAGATGTTTTAAAACACTTTATAAATGTATTGGCAGTTGTACTTTTCGGTGCGGTTGCCTTTCTTTTTATAGCCTACGGCTTGGCATATAAAAACGTCGACTTTATAGAGGAACATTTCCATCTTTTGTTCTGGCTGTCGTTTTCCTTATGCGTGGCCGCTGTTTTTGCCGCAATTATGTTTTACGTTTTTAAAAAGAAAGCGGCGTTCAGGCTTGCCGTGTGCGTTTTGATTTTTGTTGACATATGTGCGGCCGTCTTTTTCTTTTTATGTTCAACAAATCTTTTGGGCACGATAAACAGCGTTGATGCGTTGAGGGAATATATAGGCAATGCGGGTAGCCTTGCCGCGCTCATCTATATCAGTTTTTGCCTGTTGCAGGTTGTTCTGCTCCCCGTGCCCGGTTCGGTTGCCGTTGCGGTAGGCGTCGCAATGTTCGGGCCGTGGAAATGCGCCATTTTCAGTTTTATTGGCATAATCATAGGCTCTTTTATAGCGTTTGGAATAGGAAGGTGGATAGGTTATAAAGCCGTTTGCTGGATTGTTGGCAAGGACAGCCTTGACAAATGGCTTGAAAAATTAAAGGGCAAGGATTATTTAATATTGTCGATAATGTTCCTTTTGCCGATGTTTCCGGACGACGTTCTTTGCTTTGTAGCGGGGCTATCGTCCATGACCTGGAAATACTTTGTCGTTATGATTATTATAACGCGTGCGTTTTCGGTCGTTTCAACCGCCTATTCATTTGAGTTGATACCGTTTACAACCTGGTGGGGGATATTAATTTGGCTGATTCTTGCGGCGTTGGTGGCGGTTCTGTTTTGGCTTGTCATTAAATTTTCCGATAGAATTGACACATTTATAAAAACCAAATTGAAATTGAAAAAAGGTGATTGAAAACGTCATCTTTTTTGTTTTATTAAAACAAAAATTTTTTCGGATAAAATTTTATCGATTTAAGTTGCTTTTAATCATCTATAAGTTTAAAATGATATATGAGGAAATTTAGCATTCAGGAGAAATTATGGATAAAATCAGCTTATTGCAAAAGCGTAAGCAAGACCTTTTAAATGTAGGCGCCGATATCCGCAAGGATATTGACACGCTCATTGATGCGGACAGTTTTGTGGAACTATCCGCTTTTAGTTTTTCCAAAAGCGAATTTTACGGGGAAGAAGCGCAGGGAGAGGGCGTTGTTACGGGGTTCGGTACTATAAACGATTATCCTTTTTACATTGTGGCGCAAAACCCGAATGTGCTTTCAGGCGGGGTAAGCGAGGCAAATTGCAAAAAAATCGAGAAGTGCTTGAACCAGGCCGAAAAGACGTCAACGCCTGTAATTTGGCTTTTATCTTCGCTTGGGGTTCAGCTCGGCGAAGGCGTAAGCGTTTTGGAAGGGCTTGCCACATTGATATTAAAATGTTCCCAGCTTAAAGGTAGCGTACCCCAATATCTCATTGTAAACGGTGAGGTGTACGGACAGATCTCCGCGCTTGCAGGCATTTGCGATTTTATCTATTTTATAGACAAAAAGAGCGCGCTTGCCATAAACAGTCCGCTTGTTATTTCGGCCAAAAACGAAGTAAATGTTTCAAAGTTTCAAGTGGGCGGCTCGGAAGGGCTTAACTGCGCCAATCTTGCCACGTTTACTGTTAAAAGTTTAAGCGAGGTAAAAAACAGCATAGCGGAAATTACGGAAATTCTTTCCGTTCCCGTAATAGACAGCGACGAACTCAATATAAGTATCCCGGAGCTTGACAACAGCGTAACTTTAAAATCCCTTTTAAAAGTATTTGACAAGGATACGGCTATTGAACTCGGCGCAAGCTACTCACCCGAAGTTAAGTTCTATCTCGGTAGGGTAGGCGGAATTTCCGTGGCGGCAGTGATATTCGAAAACGGCAACGGCGTTGAACTTAACGCGCTAAGCGTGAGGAAGCTGAGGGATTTTGCCGAATTTGCGTCTTTTTACGGCTTGCCCTACGTTACGTTTGTAAATACGCTGGGAATAAGGGCGGATTTAAACACCAGCAACAGCTTGGTTTTAAAGGAAATAGGCGAATATATTTCTATACTCGATTGTATCGACGCCGCTAAAATTTCGGTTGTTTACGGCAAAGCGATAGGCCTTGGGTACACGCTTTTTGCCGCAAAATCCATGGGTTATGATTACAGCTACGCCTTTGCAAACGCAAAAATCGCGCTGTTTGACAGCGTGCAGGGCGCAGAAATAGAGTATGCGGAGGATAAAAAGGCAAGCAAAGCCAAACTTGCCGAAAAATACGCCGACGAAAACTCCGATCCCGTAAATGCGGCAAAGGGCGGATATATTGACAATATTATCCAACCGTCGTTTGTAAAACAATATTTAATTGCGTCCTTGCAGATGCTTTTAAAGTGAGGGGCGTATGAATAACTTGTTGCTTGACATAGTACAGAGAGAGAACGGGAGTTTTTATTTCAGCGATTTTCCCGAAGCCCTCGTTTATGCGCTCATTGGATTTTTAATTGTGTTTGCGGGAATTGTAATAATCATTGCGGTAATCTGGCTCATCGGGCTGTTGATGCGCAAAACAAATAATCTTGCGTTTTTAACAGAAAAGAGAAAAAAGACAAAAGTTGAGAAAGAGGTTGAACCTGCCGTAACTGCCGTGAGCGACGAGATTCCCGACGAGGTAAAAGCCGCCATAATTGCCGCAATTATGGCATATTATCAAACCGAACAGCCAAAATGCGAATTTAAAGTAAAAAGGATCAAGAGGATATAAGGAGAAACATTATGCGTAATTTTGTTGTAACAATAGACGGAAAAAGTTACCAGGTTGCAGTGGAAGAGGTTGGAGGGGATTCAACCGAAATTAAAAATATAACTCCGTTAAAGAAACCGGTTGACGCGCCCGCCGCAAAACCCGCGGCTGTGGCAAACGGCGAAAAAATATTGTCGCCTTTCCCCGGACTTATAAAAAATATCCTTGTTGCGGATGGCTCCACCGTTAAAAAGGACCAACCCGTAATCGTACTTGAAGCAATGAAAATGGATAATGAAATCACGGCTCCTTGCGACGGAAAAATAGCTTTGAGCGTTACAAAGGGTGCAAACGTTGAAACCAATGCGCTTTTGGCGGTAATAGGCTGAGCGGAGGTTATATGAGTTTACTTGCAGTAAACTTTGGCGGGATATTCAACGGATTGTACGGGCAAATGGGTTTTGCGCAGGGAAGCTGGCAAAATTATGTTATGCTTTTGATTTCCTTTGTTTTGATGTATCTTGCTATTGTTAAAAAATTTGAGCCGATGCTGCTTTTGCCGATAGCGTTTGGAATGTTTTTAATAAATATTCCGGGGGCAGAAAAAGTGCTGTGGGGAGTTCACCCCGATGGCAATAATGCTTACGACGCTGTTGAGCCGTCGTCCCGCGGGCTGTTATGGTATTTGTACTTCGGCGTAGATAAAGTTATTTACCCGCCGCTCATATTCCTTGGAATAGGCGCCATGACGGATTTTGGGCCGCTCATCGCCAATCCCAAGAGCATGCTCATAGGCGCGGGCGCGCAACTTGGAATTTTTGTTGCTTTTATCCTTGCAATCGCGTTCGGGTTTTCGGTCGCCGCGGCGGCGGCAATAGCCATAATAGGCGGTGCAGACGGTCCCACGGCAATTTTAGTTACAACAAAATTATCTTCTGATTTACTCCCCATGATAGCTATTGCGGCTTATTCCTATATGGCGCTCATACCTATAATCCAAAAGCCGCTGATGAAACTTCTTACAACCAAAAAAGAGAGGACGATAAGAATGAAACCTCTCCGCCAGGTTAGTAAGATCGAAAAGATACTTTTCCCCATAATCGTTACTTTGGTAATGGGAATTATACTGCCGGACTCGATTGCTCTTTTGGGTATGCTTATGCTTGGCAATCTTTTAAAGGAGTCGGGAGTGGTTGACAGACTTTCCACGCAGGCACAGAACGGCCTTATGAACACAATCACGATATTCCTTGGGGTTGCCGTAGGTTGCAAGGCGAAAGGAGAGTTGTTCTTACAGGTGGAAACGCTTGAAATTATTGCCATAGGGCTGTTTGCGTTCATAATGGGCACAATAGGCGGTTTGCTGGTGGCAAAGGTAATGTGTAAAGTTACCAAGGGACAAATCAATCCGCTGATAGGCTCCGCAGGAGTATCTGCCGTGCCCATGGCAGCGAGAATTTCGGAGGACGTAGGGCGGCAATACGACCCCCAAAACCATTTGTTAATGCACGCCATGGGGCCTAACGTGGCGGGAGTTATAGGTTCTGCCATTGCCGCGGGCGTTTTGCTGGCTTGCTTTGGCGGGTATTTTGACGGGCAGGCGGTACAGGCGGCAATCCAGACAGCCGCTTCGATAGCTTAATTATAAAACGGTGATAATATGGAAGGTAAAAAAGTTTTAATTACTGATACAATTTTGCGCGATGCGCACCAATCGCATGCGGCGACGAGAATGAAATTTGAAGAAATGGAACCCATGTTGCCGCTGTTGGACGATATAGGTTATTATTCGCTTGAAGCATGGGGCGGCGCAACGTTTGATTCATGTTTGAGATTTTTAAACGAGGACCCTTGGGAAAGGCTGAGGAATTTAAAAAAGTATTTAAAAAAGACGCCTATACAAATGCTTTTGCGCGGGCAAAATTTGCTCGGTTACAGGCACTATGCCGACGACGTAGTTGAAAAATTTGTTGAAAAATCCATTGAGAACGGCATAGGCGTTATAAGGTTGTTTGATGCTTTGAACGACCCCAGAAATCTTGAAGCGTCGGTAAAAGCGATAAAAAAATACGGCGCAGGCGGGAAATGCGTGTGTGAATGTGCAATTTCATATACAACAAGCCCCGTGCATACGACCGAATATTTTGTTAAACTAGCAAAACAATTCGAGGACATGGGCGCAGATAATATCTGCATAAAAGATATGGCAAACCTGTTGTTGCCGTTTACCGCGTACGAGTTGGTTAAGGAGATTAAAGCAGAACTCCGCCCCGAAACTAAGGTGCATCTGCATACCCACAACACAACGGGTACGGGCGATATGATAAACCTTATGGCAATTCAGGCGGGGGTAGATATTGTAGATTGCGCGCTGTCGCCGCTTGGAAACGGAACTTCCAACCCTGCAACCGAACCGCTTGTTGCAACGTTAAAAGGCACGCCTTACGACACGGGTATTGAGATTGAAAAATTGCTTCCCGCAGTAACGCACTTTAAAAAGGTTGCCGCAAGATTGGAAAAAGACGGCTTTTTAAACCCCAAAGTTCGCAGTATTGACATTAATACGCTTTTATACCAGGTTCCGGGCGGCATGCTTTCAAATTTAATGAACCAGCTTAAACAGGCAGGCAAAGAAGATAAACTTTTGGAATGTCTCGCCGAAGTTCCGGTTGTAAGAAAGGATAGCGGCTACCCGCCGCTCGTAACGCCCACAAGCCAGATTGTAGGCACGCAGGCGGTTTGGAACGTCCTTTTGGGAAGATATAAAACAATTACGGCACAGTTCAAAGATTTGATTTTGGGCAAATACGGCGCGCTTTTGGGCGCGGAAAACACAGAACTCGTCAAAAAGTGTACCGAACACGGCGAGCAGCAGATAACTTGCAGACCCGCCGATTTACTTAAAGACGAATTTGGCGAACTCACAGACAAAGTAAAGGAGATGGGCTTCTACACGCAGGAAGAGGACGTGCTGTCATATGCGCTCTTCCCCGAAGTTGCAACAAACTTCTTTAAATGGCGGAAGGCCAAAAATGTGGGAGTAGATTCGGATATGGCCGCCAATCCCAACAAAGTTTATCCCGTATAAAATATTTACGGCGTGGGCTTACGGTTCACGCCGCTTGGTTTATTTATGAAAAACGTAGCTGTAATAGGCGGCGGCGCCGCAGGATTAATGGCGGCGTATGCCGCGGCAAAAAACGGCAATAATGTTACCGTTTTTGAAAAAAACGAAAAATGCGGTAAAAAAATTTATATTACGGGCAAGGGAAGATGCAACGTTACGCATAATTGCGACGAGCAGGAGTTTTTGCAAAACGTAGTTTCAAATCCCAAATTTTTAACGGGCGCAATATACAATTTATCGCCGCTTAATACGGTAAACTTTTTTGAAGAGGGCGGCTTAAAGCTGAAAGTTGAGCGTGGCGCACGGATTTTCCCCGCGTCAAACAAGGCGAGCGACGTAACAAAATGTCTTGAAAATTATTGCAGAAATACGGGCGTTAACTTCAAATTTAATGAAAAAGTTGTTAAAATTACGACTTTGCATAGTACTCTATCACAAATAATAACCGAAAAATCGACTTACAACTTCGACTGCGCAATAGTTTGCACTGGCGGAATAAGTTATCCGTTAACCGGTTCCACGGGCGACGGATATAAGTTTGCAGAAGAGCTTGGGCACACGGTTGTTCCCTTAAAGCAGGGGCTTTGCGGTATGAATTTAAAGGGCGGCTTTTATAAAGATTTGCAAGGTCTTTCACTTAAAAACGTGTCTCTTTCGGTCTACTATTGCGATAAACTTATAAAAAATTTTTTCGGCGAAATGTTGTTTACGCACTATGGTATTTCCGGGCCGATAGTTTTGTCTGCATCCAGCATGATAAACAGGTTGGATTTATCCAAAGTGAGGCTTTCGGTCGATTTAAAGCCCGCGCTTTCGCCGGAGCAGCTCGAAAGGCGTATACTCCGCGATTTTAAAGAGTTTAAAAACAAAAATTTGTTTAACTGTTTAAGGGAACTTTTACCCGTTGCACTTATTCCGGAAATATTGAGGAGAGGCTCTCTCGACGGCGATAAAAAGGTCAATTCCGTAACAAGGGCGGAGCGGTTATGTTTATTGACAAACATAAAAAATTTTGATATGCTTGTAACGTCTTTGCGCGGGTTCGACGAGGCTATAATCACGTGCGGCGGGGTGGACGTAAAAGAAATCAACCCAAAAACCATGGAAAGCAAACTCGTACGGAACTTATATTTTTGCGGCGAAGTACTCGACGTTGACGCGTTTACGGGCGGATTTAATCTCCAAATCGCCTTTTCAACAGGTTATACGGCAGGAAATTCAATAAAGGATTAAATATTATGATTGCAATTCGCGGAGCCACTACCGTGGAAAACGACAGTGCCCAACAAATCAGAGATTCGGTTAAGGAACTTTTGCGTGAAATGATGGCACAGAACAACTTAAACAACGATAATTTGGTTTGCCTTATGTTTACGAATACGACGGATATTCATTCCTATTATCCCGCAAAAGCGGCAAGGGAAGCAGGTTTTTATTCTTGTCCTTTGTTTTCGTCGCTCGAACCGGAAATAGACGGTGCACTCAAACTCTGTATCCGCGTTATGGCGCTTGCTGAATCTTCCGCGCCTGCAAAGCACGTCTATTTAAAAGGCGCAAAAGCGTTGAGAAAAGACATTTCACAAACAATCGCAATAGCCCTGGACGGCCCCGCGGGCAGCGGTAAAAGCACTGTTTCCAAAATTCTTGGGCAAAAATTGAATATTTTATGCCTCGATACAGGTGCAATGTACCGTGCGTGTGCGCTCAAATGCGTTAAAGAGGGCGTGTCTGTTTTGGACGAAGATTCCGTTTCGGTATTGATAAATGATATTGCGCTCGAAGTAAAATTTATAGGCGGAACACAAAAAACTTATTTGGACGGGAAAGACGTCTCCCAGGAAATCAGGACGCCTGAAATTTCCATGTGCGCTTCAAAAGTATCGGCGCTTGGGTGCGTCCGCCAAAAAATGGTTGCTATACAGCGTGAAATCGCCTCAAAAACTTCATGTATTCTCGATGGCAGAGATATAGGCACAAACGTTTTGCCCGACGCAAACTTTAAATTTTACCTCACGGCTTCCCCGGAAGTACGGGCAAAGAGAAGGATGGAGGAAAATAGGCAAAAAGGGTTTGACGAGCCGTATGAAAAAATATTAAAAGACATAGTCGAGCGCGACAACCAGGATAAAAACCGCAAAATTGCGCCCTTGACAATAGCAAAAGACGCCATTTTAATAGATTCTTCGTCAATGACGGTCGATGAGGTCGTTGGATTTATAGAAAATAAAATACAGGAAAAAATTTGATGAGTGAAATTAAAGAAACGGAAGAACAAACCGAGCCCAAACAGGCAGATGAAAAAAACAACGGAAAACCCAAAAAGAAAAAACGCACTAAACTCGAAAAGTGGTTTCGTACTTTAAAGAGATTATACTATACCGTGGGCAGGATTGTTTTGCCAATTAAAAGGCTGGGACACACAGAAAAATTCGACGATAGGGCGTATTTGTACGTAGGCAATCATTTGCACGTTTTGGACGTGGTTCCGGTGGCGCTTTCTTTGAGCAAACCCGTGCATTACATGTGCAAGAGGGAATTAACAGATAAAAAAATCGGCCGCTGGTTCACAAAAAAGTGCGAGTGCATAGTTGTGAACCGCGATGGTACGGACGTGCGCGCGGTTATGCAGGCAATGAAATATCTTAAAAACGGCGAATCGGTGTGTTGTTTCCCCGAAGGCACGCGCAATAAAACCAACGAGATTTTCTTGCCGTTTAAGAGCGGTGCGGCCGCCCTTGCAATAAAGACGAGGACGCCCATCGTAATGATGATGCAGTGCAAAAAAATAAGACTTTTCAGGAAAAACTATTTTTACTATTCCGATCCCTTTGAATTTTCCGAATATTACGGTAAAAAGATGACGGACGAGGATATTAAAGAGGCGGACGAAAAGTTAAGACAACGTATGCTTGAAGAGTATTACCGTTTAGACGAAATCCTAAAAAATAAGAAGAAAAAGAAAAAATGCAAATAATCGAGGCCGAACACGGCGGTTTTTGCGCCGGGGTCAAATATGCGGTTGAAACGGCAATGTCGCTCCACGGAGATAATTGCTACGTTCTGGGGGAAATAATACACAACCCAGAAGTGGTTAAAGCGTTGCAAAACTACGGGTTGAAGGAAGTTGACAGCCTCGATTCCGTGCCGAACGGCGCAACCGTTGTTTTCCGTTCGCACGGAGTCCCCAAAAGTTATTTTGAAGAGTGCGCGGCAAGAGATATAAAAATAGTTGACTGCACCTGCGCGTTTGTAAGGCGCACGCAAAAAATAGTGAGTGAACAGCATGCGCTCGGCAAACACGTTGTTATAGTGGGCGAACTCGGTCATCCGGAAGTTGCGGGGTTGCTTGGCTGGTGCAACGGTGAAGCTACTGTAATCAACAGTGATATTATACCCGACGAATTGCGTTTTAAAGAGCTTTCGGTTGTGTGCCAAACTACGTTTTCAGCCGAGAAATTTGAAAAAATAATTAAAAATATTAAAAAAGTTTGTGAAAAAACAGTTGCTGTTTTTCAGACTATTTGTTATACTACTATAGAACGGCAGAGGGAAGTTGAAAAACTTTCAAAGCAGTGCGAAGCGATTTTGGTTATCGGCGGGCTCAACAGTAGCAATACCAACAAGCTATTCGAGCTTGCCGCTAAACATTGCAATAATGTTTTCAGGCTTTCCGCCCCTGCCGATTTGGATTTATCCAAAATAAAAAATTTTAAAAGTGTAGGTATTGTTTCGGGGGCTTCAACCCCGAATGCGCAAACCCGGGAGGTTCTCTTAAAGATGGCAGAAAACACAGAAGTTAAGGCAACTAACGTTATGGATGAGGTGGTTGCTAAAATTGACAACGAGTCGAAGTTCAAAAAGGGTCAAACCGTTGTGGCAACCATATCTCAGGCCACGGAAGACGGTTTACAGATTCTCTTGCCCTTTTCCAAAAAGGAAATAGCTTTAAGCAAGGAAGAACTTGACTGCGAAGAATACAAAGTCGAAGACTACGTTGGCAAAATCGGGGAGCCTATCGAGTTGCTTGTTGTGGAACTCAAACCCAACCTCAAACTCTCGCAAAAGATGATTAAACTTTTGCAGGAAGAAGAGGCTTTGAGCGCAGAAATAGAATCCGGCAAAGAATTTACGGTTGTTTGCACGGGTTGCAATAAGGGCGGGCTCACGGGGCAGCTTGGAACTTACTCCGTGTTTGTACCCGCAAAGGAAATTCGTCCGGGATTTGTTAAAGATTTAACAAAGTACGAAGGCAAAAATTTGCGGCTCCGCGCACTCGAAGTAAGAAAAACGGGCAGAAAAGAAATCATAGCATCCCAGCGCGTTATTTTGCAGGAAGAGCGCGACGCAAAAGAAGCCGCAAAAGCCGCAAAGGAAGCCGAGTTTTTTGCCAATATCCACGTTGACGACGTTGTTGACGGTAAAGTGGAAAGAGTTACAGGTTTCGGCGCGTTTGTGTCGGTAAACGGTTTTGACTGCTTGGCGCACATATCCGATCTTTCATGGACAGGCGTAGACGCGGTAACGGATGTGCTTGAAATAGGTAAAACCTATCAATTCAAAGTATTAAAAGTAGACGTTGAAAACAAAAAAGTTTCGATAGGCTATAAACAGCTTCAACCCCAACCTTGGGATTTGGTGCCCGAAAAGTATGCCGTTGGCGAAACCATACACGGCAAAGTTGTGAGAATAGTTCCTTTTGGCGCATTTGTTGAAGTGGAAAAAGGCATAGACGGTTTGGTTCACGTTTCGCAAATAAGCCATGAGAGGATTGAAACCCCCGCAACCGTATTAAATGTAGGCGACGAAGTTGATGCAAAAATTATCGCCATTGATCCCGTTGCCAAAAAGATGAATTTATCCATCAAGGCCCTGTTGCCCGAAGGCGAGAGGAAAAAGCCCCGTAAGGCGGTTGACGCAGAGGAGGGTGATAAGCCCGAAAAACGTCCCCGTGTAGCCCACAAAGCGGCTCCTGTTGATGAATATTCCGATTGGTCGGACGCCGGTAGCGGCTCGGTTGGTATTTCTATGGCTGACATTCTTGCCGACGCGCAAAAGAATAACAAATAATCAAAGTTTTTAAACCGCCGAAGTTGTTTCTTCGGCGGTATTTTTTTGCAAAAAAATTAAAAAATTATGTGATCGGTTTAATTGCGGCATACTTTGGTTATTTATAAAGTGTTATATAATATCGGAGGCTTAAAATGCAAAAACAAGGTAATATTAAAATTTCAAGCGAAAATATGATGCCAATTATAAAAAAGTGGCTCTATTCCGACAAGGATATATTTCTCCGCGAAATAGTTGCAAACGGCATCGACGCCATAACAAAGTACAATAAACTCGTTTCTATGGGCGAGGTTGCCGCGGACGAGGGCGGCTATTACGTAAAGATTTTTATCGATAAAAAGGCCAAAACACTCACCGTTGAAGATAACGGTATCGGCATGACTGGGGAAGAGGTTGAAAATTATATTACACAAATTGCCTTTTCGGGAGCCTCGGACTTTTTGGAAAAATACGAAAAGGCGGGCGGCGACGGAATAATAGGGCATTTCGGTTTGGGCTTCTATTCGGCATATATGGTTTCGGAAAATGTTGAAATTTTCACAAAATCATACAAAGATGAACCCGCCGTGCATTGGGAAAGCGACGGCAATTCAACCTATACGATAGAAGACTGCGATAAGAGCGGGCGGGGCACAAAGATCATTATGCACATAGCCCCCGAAGAAAAAGAGTTTTTGGAAGAGAGTACAATTAAAAATCTCGTTAAAAAATACTGCTCTTTTATGCCTTACAACGTCTATGTCAATTTTAAGGGCGACGGTAAGGACGAGCCGCTTAACACAACCCTGCCGTTATATGCAAAATTGCCCAAGGATTGCACCGATGAAGATTATAAAAAGTTCTATACCGATACTTTTATGGACTACAATGAGCCCATATTCTGGGTACACCTGAATATGGATTATCCCTTTAAACTTAAAGGAATATTGTACTTCCCCAAAGTAAAAAACAAGGTCGAATTGGAGCGCGGTAAAGTAAAACTCTATTGCAACCAGGTATTTATTGCAGATAATATAAAGGAAGTCATACCGGAATACTTAATGCTTTTAAACGGCGTGATAGATTGCCCCGACATCCCCCTGAACGTTTCCCGTAGTTTTTTGCAAAACGACAGACAGGTGCAAAAGATCAGCAAGCATATCGTAAAAAAAGTTGCCGATAAACTTACGTCGCTATATAAAAACGACAGGGAAAAATATGAAAAATGCTGGGAGGACGTTTCCAATTTTATCAAATTCGGGTGTATAAAAGATAATGACTTTTACGAAAAAGTAAAGGACATTATAATTTACAAAGATATTGACGGCAAGTTTGTGAGCATATCCGACCTCATGCCCGAACAGCCGGCCGAAGAGAACAAGGAGGACAAAAAGGAGGAGCCTTCAACGCCCAAAACAATTTACTATGTTTCGGACGAGGAACAGCAGGCGCAATATATTAAACTATTTAAAGACTCCGCTCTTTCAGCAATTTGTTGCGATAACTTTATTGATCCTCATTTTTTGAGCTATCTGGAATACAAGGCGCCCGATAAAATCAAATTTATGCGCATAGACGCAGATATAGACGGCGCGCTTAAATCGGAAGAAAATGCCGAGGACAGCGTAATTACGGATATATTTAAAAATGCTTTAAACAACGACAAAGTCACCGTTAAAACCGAAAAGCTCAAAAACGTGGAAGTGCCTGCGGTTATAGTTGTTGACGAGTATATGAGAAGATACAGCGAAATGGGCAAATTCTACGGAATGTCTGAAGGCGACCTGAATAAAACGCTTATAGTTAATACGGCCTGCCCTGTTGTTGAAAAGCTAAAAGAACTCGGTGATGAAAAGCAAAAGTTTGTTGCTGGATATATTTATTCGCTTGCGCTTGCGGCGTTTAAAAAGCTCACGCCCGATGAACTTTCAAAGTTCCAGAAAGACAATTTGGTTTTGCTTGGCGAGTATATTAAGTAATTTTTTAAAACAGAAGACTTTGCGCCCCGTGAAAATGTTTTCACGGGGCTTTTATTTGGAAAATAATTGCGATTTTTTTTAATACTGTCTTGAAATATTATTTATATTATGGTAAAATAAATTAGGTATGGTAAGGCGGTATGTCCAAAAATTTCGAGCTAAAAAAATTTCACGACGGAATTGAATTTACAGCTTATAAATTTTTCGGTTGCCATAAAGTTGCGGACGGCTACGCTTTCAGAGTTTGGGCTCCGCATGCAAAATCGGTATTTCTTGTACTGAATGACGTTGAAGAGCATGAGATGCAGTTGCTTGGCGACGGTGAGAGTTTTGAAGTGATAACCGCCGCCGAGAGAAACGATAAATACCGTTTTGAAATTTTAACTTATGACGGCAGGCGCATAAATAAAGCCGACCCGTACGCTTTTAAAACTGATATTCCAAACTCGCATGATTCGGTAGTCTATGATTTGCCCTCAGGCAATGTGTGCGGCGGTTGCGGTGAGGACAAAAATTATTCATCGCCTGTAAACATATATGAAGTAAACCTCTTGTCCTGGATGAGGGGCGACAACAACAGATACCTCACATACTTGGAACTGGCGGAGCGGCTCGTTCCCTATGTAAGGGAAATGGGATATACGCACGTGGAATTTATGCCGATAACCGAATTTCCCTTCGACGGGTCGTGGGGGTACCAGGTAACAGGCTATTTTGCACCCACGGCAAGGCTCGGCGAGCCACATGAATTCAAATATCTTGTTGACGAGTTTCATAAGAACGGAATTAAGGTTATAATCGATTGGGTGCCCGCGCACTTTCCAAAAGATGATTTTGGGCTTTATGAATTTGACGGCCAGCCGCTTTACGAATGTCCGCTTTGGGACAGAATGGAACACAGCGGTTGGGGAACGCGTAGGTTTGACTTCGGCAGGGGAGAAGTGGACAGTTTTCTTCTGTCGAGCGCATACTTATTTCTTGACATTTACGGGGTAGACGGGTTCAGGGTTGACGCGGTTGCGTCCATGCTTTACCTCGATTACGACAGAAACGCGGGGGATTTCACTCCAAATAAATACGGCGACAACCGCAATTTAGAGGCCATTGAATTTATAAAAAAGTTAAACACCGTAATAAAGCGCGACTTTCCGTATGCAATTACCGTTGCCGAAGAGTCCACAAGTTTTAACGGCGTTACAAAACCGGTAGAGGACGGCGGGCTTGGGTTTGACTATAAATGGAATATGGGCTGGATGAACGACGTTTTGTTTTATTGCCGCCAGGATCCGTATTTCAGGAACTATCACCACAATAAAATTACTTTTTCGCTTGTGTATGCCTTTACGGAAAGGTATGTTTTGCCGCTTTCTCACGACGAAGTTGTACATGTGAAGGGCTCCATAGTAAACAAAATGTTCGGCGAATATGACGATAAGTTTGCGGGCGAGCGGGAGTTGTTGGCGTTTATGTATGCGCACCCCGGAAAAAAACTGAATTTTATGGGCTATGAAGTTGCGCAATTCAAGGAATGGGATTACAGGGAAGGAATCGAATTTTTCCTCAAACAGTATGATAAACATTCCAAAATGACAGATTTTGTTAAATGTTTAAACCATATATACAGGGAGTTAAAACCTCTCTATGATGACGACGAGAGCTGGAACGGCTTTGAATGGCTTGTCGTAGACGATAAATTCAATAATCTTTTTGCCTTTAACCGCTACGCAAAGGATGGCGAATCCGTAACCGTAATTGCAAATTATTCGGGAGTGGACCACTTTGGATACGGCATGAACGTTGCAAAAGGGAAGTACAGGATTATTTTGAATACCGACGACAAAAAATTCGGCGGCGAAGGCAAAATACGTAAAAAAGTTTTTAATTCAAAAAAACAAACAGGCCAAAAGGGTAAATACGCAATATTTGTGGATATACCCAAACTGACTTGTATGTATTTCAAAAAAGAAAATTTATAATTGGGGGATTTAGCAATGCTAAGAAAAAAAGAATGCGTTGCAATGTTGCTTGCCGGCGGACAGGGATCAAGACTGTACGCTTTAACAAGTAACATTGCAAAACCTGCTGTTTCGTTCGGCTCAAAGTACAGGATTATCGACTTCCCGCTTTCAAACTGCATAAATTCGGGAATAGATACCGTAGGCGTACTCACGCAGTACCAGCCGCTTGTTTTGAACGAATATGTAGGCAATGGACAACCTTGGGACCTTGACAGAACGTTCGGCGGCGTACATATTTTGTCGCCCTACGAGGCAAAAACCGATACATCTTGGTATAAGGGCACGGCAAACGCCATATATCAAAACATTCGGTTTATGAAAATGTATGATCCAGAGTACATTTTAATACTTTCGGGCGACCATATCTACAAGATGGACTACGATAAGATGCTCACCGCGCACAAAGAAGCGGGCGCAGATTGTACCATAGCTTGCATGCAGGTTCCCATGAAAGAAGCGTCGAGGTTCGGCATACTGAATACCAATCCCGACGGCACCATTTACGAATTTGAAGAAAAGCCCAAACAGCCCAAGAGCGACTTGGCTTCCATGGGCATATATATTTTTACGGCGTCCAAACTCTTTAAATATCTTGAAGAGGACGATAAAGACCCCAACTCCGAAAAGGATTTCGGCAAAAACATACTTCCCAAAATGCTTGCCGCAGGCGAGAAAATGTATTCTTACCGCTTTGAAGGATATTGGAAGGACGTCGGCACGATAAGCTCTCTCTGGGAAGCAAACATGGACCTTTTGGGCGTTGTTCCCAATTTTGAGTTGGCCGACAAGGACAGGGTTATTCATTCGAGGAGCCCGCTTGCGCCTCCCGCATTTATCGAGGGAGAAGTTGTGAACTCAATAGTTGCAACAGGCGGCGAGATAGAAGGTAAAGTAATCAATTCGGTTGTGGGTACAAACTGCACGATCGAAAAAGGCGCGGAAGTTGTTGACAGCGTGCTTATGGGCAACATTGTTGTTAAGGCGGGCGCCAAACTCAACTATGCCATAATAGACGAAGATGTAACCGTGGGCGAAAACGCGGTTATTGGCGCGCCCAGAGCGGAAGCCGAAAAGGTTGAAAGCAAAACTTCCGGCATAACCGTACTCGGCAGGGGCATTTCCGTGAGCAAAAACGGCAAAGTTCCCGCAGGCGAAATTGTAGATAAAAACGTTTAAGGGGGAATAAAAAGATGGCAACGACAGTTGGTGTTATTTTTTCAAGTATAAATGAACAGGATATACCCGAACTTACCAAAGTTCGCTCAACGGGTTCAGTTCCCTACGGCGGCAGATACCGCCTTGTGGACTTTGCCCTTTCCAACATGGTAAACTCCGGCATAACAACGGTAGGAATTGTTACCAAAAACAATTATCAATCGCTTATGGATCACCTCGGCACGGGCAAATATTGGGATTTGGCAAGAAAGGAGGGGGGACTCATTTTGTTGCCTCCTTATAGCGACGAATCCGAAACACTCTATAAAAACCGTCTTGAAGCCTTAAAGGGCGCAACGGCCTTTTTAAAGAAAGCCAAGGAAGATTTTGTTGTTCTTGCAGACAGCGACGCTGTTTATAAACTTGATTACAGCAAAGTTATTGAGGCGCACATTAAGAACAACGCCGACATAACTATGGTATATCATGAACACGAACTCACAAAGTCTCATTACTATATGACTTTCGAGACTGACAAAAACGACAAAATTACCGATATACAAATAAATCCCACTCCCGGCGGCGTTAAAAAGAACTATATCAACGTCATGGTTGCGCGTACGTCTTTCCTGTTGAGGCTTATACAGGACGGTATCCAGCACGGGTATACGAGTTTCGGTAAAGATATCCTCAGCCCCGGCGTAAAAATGTACAATCTTTATGCTTATAAGTTTGACGGATACTATGCCAATATCAATTCCCTCAACGCATATTTCAATGCAAATATGGATCTTTTAGACAAAAAGGTCAGGAACGAAATTTACGGCGAGAGAGATATTTACACAAAGGTAAATGACAGCGCACCTGCAAAGTTTGCCCCCTCGGCGATTGTTAAAAATTCGCTTGTTTCCGACGGTTGCCTGATTGAAGGCACAGTCGAAAACTGCGTACTGTTCCGCGGCGTTAAAATCGGTAAGGGTTCCGTTGTTAAAAACTGCATTTTAATGACGGATAACATAGTGGGCGAGAATTGCAATCTTGCTTACGTTGTGAGCGATAAAAATTCCGTTATACGCGACAACAGAGTGCTTGCAGGTTGCGAACTTCAACCCTATTTTATAAATAAGGGCTCGCTTATATAATTAATAAGGGGGAAAATTATGGCAACAAAAACCACAAAAACCGCAACGGCAAAAAAGACGGCGGTGAAAAAAGTTCAGGAAGTAGAAAAGAAAAAAATACTGTTTGTGGCTTCCGAGTCCACGCCGTTTATTGCAACGGGCGGACTTGCGGAAGTTATAGGTTCGCTTTCAAAAGCGCTTGCCGCAACGGGCAGATTTGACGTGAGGGTAGTAATTCCTCTGTTTTCGGATATCAAAAAGGAGTATAGGGATCAGTTTAACTATCTCGGCAATCTCTATGTCCATCTTGCATGGCGCAACCAATACTGCGGAATATTCGAGTATGTTAAGGACGGCGTAACTTTCTACTTTATTGATAACGAATTCTACTTTAAACGTCCCGGCTGTTACGGTTATTATGACGACGGCGAAAGGTTTGCGTTCTTTTCGAGAAGCGTTCTCGAAATAATGCCATTTTTGAACTTTTATCCCGACGTTATGCACTGCCATGATTGGCAGGCCGCGCTTGCCGCTATATACCTCAAAACAAATTACTGTTTCAGGGAAGAGTACCAATATATCAAGGCTCTGTTTACTATACATAATATAGAATATCAGGGCCAATACTCTCTCGATTTGCTCAGCGATTTGTTTGATATTTACGGCAGTTACCAATATCTCGTTGAATACAACAACTGCATTAACCTTATGAAGGGCGCAATCGAGTGCTGCGAGAGATTTTCCACCGTAAGCCCCAAATATGCGGAAGAGATTAAAAACGCATATTATGCGCATGGGCTTGACCCCATTATAAGGAAAAATGAGTTTAAACTCACGGGTATATTAAACGGTATCGACGACGTTGGTTACAGCTGTACGCACGATACTCATTTGTTTGCGAATTTCACTCCCGAAGATTTTACAAATAAAGCAGTTTGCAAGAAAGAGCTTCAAAAAATGCTCAATCTGCCCCAGAAACCCAACACCCCGATAATTTCCATGGTTTCAAGACTTGTGTCCCATAAAGGGCTTGACCTTGTTACAGCGGTTATCGAAGATCTGTTGCAGGACGATGTGCAAGTTGTAATTCTCGGCACGGGAGATTCTCATTTTGAGGGATTCTTCCGCGACCTTGCAAACAGGTATCCCGATAAACTCAGCGCAAATATCGTATTTAACGGTGATTTATCAAGAAAAATATATTCCGGTTCGGATATCTTTTTAATGCCTTCCAAATCGGAACCCTGCGGACTTTCACAAATGATTGCGTGCCGCTACGGCACGGTGCCCATTGTAAGGGAAACGGGGGGACTTTACGACAGTATTAAGCCCCTGCAAAACGGCTATACGTTCTCCAACTACAATGCGCATGATATGTTATACGTCATTCGCGAAGCCTGCTCGGATTATAGAAACAAAGAAGAGTGGTCAAAACTTATGTACAGGGCGGCAACGACCGATTTCAGTTGGAAACATTCCGCTCTGGACTATGAGGCGCTCTATTTGAATATGCTCAAAAATTAAAATCAGGAGAATCGAATGAGTAGTACTGCTATTACCGAAAAAGAAGTTAAGGATCAAATTAAGGGTAAACTTGCCAGATATTTTGGTGTTGCGCCCGCCGAGGCTTCCAAGGACCAGATTTATAAAGCTGTGGTTATGGTTGTAAGGGACATTTTGCTCCAAAAACGCCAACAGTTTCATAAAAAGGTCAAAGCAAAACGCGCCAAAAGGGTGTATTACCTGTGTATGGAATTCCTGCTGGGGCGTTCACTTAAAAACAGCCTTTATAATTTAAGCGTTATACCTATTTTTGAAAAGGCTGTTTCATCCTACGGACTTAATCTTGAAGATTTATACGAGCTTGAACCTGACGCAGGATTAGGTAATGGCGGTTTAGGTCGGCTTGCGGCGTGCTTTTTGGACGCGCTTGCAACGGGTGATTATCCTGCAATGGGATATTCGCTCCGCTATGAGTACGGTTTGTTTAAACAAAAGATTGTAGACGGGTGGCAGATTGAACTGCCCGACGTTTGGCTTCCCGGCGGCGAGGCTTGGCTTACACAGAGAACGGATAAAAACTTTATTGTGCGTTTTAACGGACAGATAGAGGAAAAGTGGACGGAAAACGGGCTTCAAACCAACTATATTAATTGCAACGAAATTCAAGCGGTTGCATATGACATGATGGTTTCCGGCAAGGATAGCGAAGCCGTTTCCGTTTTAAGGCTCTGGAAAGCCAAGCCCGTGCAGGATTTCAACATGAAGCTGTTTTCGCAGGGTGAATATTATCAGGCGATGTCAAACGACAACGACGCCGACCTTTTAACCAAGGTGCTTTATCCTGCCGATAATCACAATGCGGGAAAATCTTTGAGATTAAAACAGCAATACTTTTTATGCTCGGCGTCAATCCAAAATATTGTTGAGGACCATAAACACAGATACGGCGATTTGAGGGATTTGCCCAAGTTGGCGGCAATACATTTAAATGACACCCATCCCGCAATGGCAATTCCCGAACTCATGAGAATACTTATAGACGAGTATTACTATGATTGGAACCAAGCGTGGGCAATTACAACGGCTACGTGCGCGTACACAAACCACACCGTTCTTGCCGAAGCGCTTGAAACTTGGAATGAAGATCTTATCCGGCGCACAGTTCCCAGAATACATTCTATAATTAAAGAAATAAACCGGAGGCTGTGTGAAGAGCTTTGGAATAGATTTCCTGGCGAGTGGGCAAAAATTTCGCGCATGTCTATTATCGAACATGACCGCGTAAAAATGGCAAATCTTTCGGTTTACGGCGGGCATAGCGTAAACGGTGTTTCCGCCCTGCACAGCGAAATTATAAAAACTTCCGTATTCAAAGATTTTTATGACTTTTCGCCCGAAAAATTTACAAACGTTACAAACGGCATTGCCCACAGACGTTGGCTCAACCAATCCAATCCGGAGCTTGCCGAACTCTTGAACGATTGTATAGGCGACTCATATGTTTTGAACGGTAGCGCGCTTGCCGAATTTAAAAAATTTGACAACGACGATTCGGTTTTAAAGCGTCTTGAAGAAATAAAACTTATCAAAAAGAAACAATTTGCCGAATACGCCAAAAAGAAGCAGGGTGTTATAATCAACCCCGAAATGCTGTTTGACGTACAAGCGAAAAGGCTTCACGAGTACAAGAGGCAACTTTTAAACGTTCTGAATATTATAGATTCATATTTGGACCTTTTGGATAACCCGGAACTTGACGTTGTGCCCAAGACCTATATTTTCGGCGCAAAGGCAGCTCCCGGATACGATATGGCCAAAAAGATAATCCAGCTTATAAATTATCTTGCCGAAGAAATTAATCAGCAACCGGAGATTAATAAAAAGCTCAATGTCGTTTACATGGAGGACTACAATGTTACCATGTCCGAAAAACTTATGCCCGCATCCGAAATTTCCGAACAAATTTCCCTTGCTGGTAAAGAAGCAAGTGGCACAGGCAACATGAAGTTTATGATAAACGGCGCGCTTACGATAGGCACTCTCGACGGAGCAAACGTTGAAATGGCAGAAGCCGTAGGCGATGAAAACATATTTATCTTCGGTTATAAAGCGAACGAGGTTGACGAAATTTGGCGCAACGGATACAGTTCCAGCAAATTCTACAACGAATCCCCCAAATTAAGAAGAATTGTTGAAGCGCTTATAATCGGTTTTAACGGAAAATCGTTTGCCGAAATTGCCAATTATCTGTTGACAGGTTCGCCCGTGGCCGATCCTTATATGTGTATGGCGGACTTCGCGGCATACAGCAACAAGCAACATGAAATTTCCAACCTTTACGCAACCGACAAGCGTAAATGGAACCAGATGTCGTTAAGAAATATTGCGGCATCGGGAATCTTTGCCGCCGACAGAAGTATCGCCGAATATGCGTCAAATATCTGGAACTTGAAGAGTTTAACCAAAACAGAAAAATAAACAGAAGAATTTACAAAAGCCGAGGCAAAACGCCTCGGCTTTTACTGTACTATGTGTAACATAGTACAGTAAAAATTTTAAAAATTCAGCTGTTTTAGTCAAAAATCAGGCTATTTTACGCAAATTTTATAAATTTAAATTTTATATAATTAATTAACGTAAAATCATTATTTTTAATTTGAAAAAGCATTTTTAGCATAATCACTCCTCTATTTTGCGCTTGAAATCGCCTTAACACTTCGTAAAATCTGTGTTTTACGAAGTGTTAAATATTTTTTAACTACCACTATTTTCCCAAAAGGTGGGTTGGGATTTTATTAAATCCACCCTCACCGTTTGACTTATTTTTGTATTTGTTTTATAATTTAATTATGGCAACGGGAAATTTTTACGTTCAAAGAAATAACAAAAATCTTGAAACTATCGAGCGGATTTTAGACGAGGCGCTTCCTTCTTTTTGCTATGACTATTTTCTTGCGATTGACAGCCAGACCTCCACGCTGACCCGCCTTAATTATGCGCATGATTTAAAAATATTCTTTTACTTTTTACAGGAGAAGAAATTTAGAAAATCCAAGCAGGTTAAGGAATTTACATTGGATGATTTAGAGAGCGTAACAAGCAACGATATTGAATATTTTTTGAGCTTTCTCTCCCACTACGTTTATATGGGTAAGGAACACAGTTGCAACGACAGAGCCAAGGCGCGCAAGCTGTCCTCCGTCCGTGCGATGTTTAAATTCTTTTTTAACAAGGGTTTTATAAGCGTAGATAATTCCGCAAAAGTTGCAACTCCCAAACTGCACGAAAAACCTATTATACGCCTTGATTCGGATGAAGTATTCAATATTTTGGACGTTGCCGAAACAGGTATGGGTCTTACCGCGCACCAAAAGGCATATCACGATAAAAACAAAGTTCGCGACAGCGCTATCCTTACTCTCTTCCTCGGAACGGGAATCCGTATAAGCGAGTTGGTTGGTTTGAATAACGACGACTTAAACTTTAACGACAATTCTTTTGTTGTTACGCGTAAGGGCGGCAGTAAATCTATTCTATATTTCGACGACGATGTAGCGGCCGCATTGAAACGGTATTTGGATTACAAAGAACATAACTCCGAAATTTTGCAGGAGCCGAACGCACTGTTTATTTCCAACAATAAAAAGCGCATTACCGTACGTGCTGTGGAAAATCTCGTACATAAATACGCAAAAATCATCTCTCCCCTTAAAAATATTTCCCCACATAAGCTTCGTTCCACTTACGGCACACAGCTATACAGGGCGACAGGCGATATTTATATTGTGGCCGACGTCCTGGGACATAAAGACGTAAACACCACCAGAAAACATTATGCGGCGATTTCCGATGAAAACCGCCGGGGCGTAGTCGGTAAAGTAAAATTGAAGCGCGACGACGATTGATTAAATAAAAGCACGGTAATTATTTGCCGTGCTTTTTGTAAAATATCAGAGTCATGTTTTCATTTATTTTTTGTATTAAATCTGTTTTAATGTATCCCATTTTTTCATATAGTCGACAATTTAACTTCTCTTCAAGAATAGTTTCAAGCTCCCACATATCTTGCCCGTGAATTGCCTCTACTGCCCTTATTGCCGCTTGCGCGAAACCTTGGTTTCTGTACTCTGGCAAAATAAAAATCGGCGAAATACGCTTATAAGACGAGGAATTAAGGTTATCCACTACCCTGATTGCCCCGACAGTTATATCTTCATACAAAATTAAATAGAAATAAGTGCTGTTTTGGTTCAACCGCCAAATAGTCTTGTCTAACGATTCATTTCCCGGATTTGTATCGTAATCATTATATTTTTCAAGCAAATCTGAGAACGATTTTACTTGCATTCTCCAAATTGTTTCAGCATCTTCAAGCGACGCCTTTTTTAATTTAATCATTTTTATTATTGTCGTCAAAAATTATGCCGTCTATTTTAATTACGGCGTCGTCGCGGATGTCAAGACACTTGCCGCAGTTGTCGCAAATTTTATCGGGGTCGAGGTCGCACATATCGCACTCACCGCAATCTATGCACTCCCTGTCGTATAGCACGCACTCCTCTCCTTTAATATGCTTCATATGCAAAACCTCCCATAAATTGATTTAAACTATCAAAATTAAGGAACATTTGTTTGATTTTTATATAAAAATATGCTAAAATTATTGTAATAAGTGAGGATTTATATGAGAAAAGCCTATAATGACGAAAAAGTTTATGAATTTATACGCGATTTTATAAACAGCAACGGGTATGCGCCCACTGTCAGGGATATTTGCAAAGGCTGTAACATAAGCTCTACCGCCACACCGTACCAAATTATCAACAGATTGGTTGAACGCGGACTGCTCAAAAAAACGGGGAATAAAAACCGTGCGGTTGCGCTTGCAAACCTCGGCCCCACCGTAAACGTTCCCTTAATTGGCACGGTTGCGGCAGGCCAACCCATTTTTGCGAGTGAAAATTTTGAGGGCTATTACACAATCCCCGGTGATTTTTTTGAGGGTGAAGATTTGTTCATGCTCAACGTTAAGGGCTCTTCCATGATTAAAATAGGCATGTTTGACGGCGATAAAGTTGTTGTAAAGCGCCAGCAAACGGCCGATAACGGCGACATTGTGGTTGCACTTGTAGAGGATTCCGCTACGGTTAAACGGTTTTTTAAAAAGAACGGCAAAGTAATTTTACATCCCGAAAATGACGACATGCAAGATTTTATTTTTGACAACGTTGAAATTTTAGGTAAAGTAGTCGGCTTAATGAGAAATATATAATAATAAAGTTTGACTACTATTCATTGTACTGCGCATAAAATCTGTCATCAATTTCATAGACCGTTTTGGGTGATACGCCCAACCGCAGTTCGGCGATTTTATCAATAAGCATCTCCCCATCCATTAAATCGATAGGTTTTTTACCGGGCGCTTTTGCTTCGCTTTTAGCGGCCTGGCTGAACCGCCCCGTTGTTACAAATATAGCCTTTTCAATATCGGTTGAGAGTGAACCGCGAAAATCGCGTATCTCACTGCTACCGACATTGCCAGAGTATCTTTTACATTGAAATGCAAGTTTAAAACTAAAAATACCGCTTAATTTATACTCACCTAATCCATCAATACCGCCATCACCGGATTTCTTTGTTACTTCAACGTTTTCTATGCCGCAATTTCTCAATAACAATTGTACAAAACGCTCAAATCCGTATGGATTCATATTTTGAAGAATCTCAGCCATACGCACTCTCCAAGATGAAATTTCTTCCGGTTCTTCATCTTCACTAATGGTTACGGAGTCTTGCCCAAACTCTTGGTCTTTGCCGTCTTGTTTATTTGTTGATTTAGCTTCCAAATTCCTTACAAAACCAACAACTGTTTTTGCATCAACATTTTGGATATTGGAAAATTCGGTAGTTATAGTCCATATCGAACGCGCAGTATTGATGATTGCGCCGTATTTTTTTAAATATGTACGTGCCCATGCCAAATTATACGCAATCTTAGAAACGGCAGCACGGCCCGGCTGTTGCACTTCCAATACCGCTTTGGACAAGGATAATTGTTTGACGACGCCGTCGTAAATCTCGTCATTTGAAGCCGATCCGCCCAGCGCTTTAATTGCCATAAAACAAGGATTAATCAATTGGTCATATGTAGGAACCTTAACTTCCATGTTTCGCCTCATATTTTATCTTTTTTAAAATTATAGCAAAAAGGTAAAATAAAATCAAGTTTTCGGCAAATTAAATTCACCTCTACGCTTAATTCCCGATAATTAAGATAATTTTTGGACGGAATAGCGATTGTTCGCAAAGCGCAATCGCGTTACGTTATTTCATCTGCCGCTCGACAGCCAAAAACTATGCCCGCCGCAAAATGCGGCGGGCTGTTTAATGGAGCTGCTGAGCGGACTTGAACCGCCGACCTCATCCTTACCAAGGATGTGCTCTACCGACTGAGCCACAGCAGCGCATTTAATTTACTTAAATATTATATTTTAAAACGCATATATTGTCAATTCTTTTTTGAGTATTTGACAAATTTTACAAAAAGAAATTGCGGGCATAGCCCGCAATAAAATTTATGATTTTTTTCGCTTTGCAATTGCAATTCTTATTGTTCTTTTAGGCGTAACAGGCTCCTCTTCCGGTTCTTTGACAGTCTCAACAGCTTCATATTCGGAAACTACAACGGGAGCCTCAGGCTCTGCCGATACAGGTTCTTCTGCGGGCTGTTGCTCCTCCGCTTCAATAACGTCGCCCTCGTCAACTACGGATTCCAAATTTTGCTCGGCAACAATCTCGGCAGGTGCCTCTTCTATGGCTTGCGGAACAGCAACTTCCTGAGCCTCGTTTTCTTCATCGGATACGGCAATTTCAAGCTGTATCCCCTCCGCTTGTTTCATTCTTAAATATGCAACCGCGCAAGGAGTACTCATTGACCGGTCGCACAGGGCGCAGAACGGGGCATAAGAGCCGCAAAGGTCGCGTTTTAACATTGTACTGCAAATTAATTTATCGTTATCTATAACTGCCTGTATAGCTTTAAGATTATCCTTTGAAAGTTTTGGCGGCATATGTGAGAGCAGTTCCATCGGTGCCTTGCTGTTCCAATTCATTGCAAAATCTCCTTAAAATTTATAATCCGTTATTTCGGTAACGCTGAGCGTTGATAAAATTTCTTCGTATTTATCTTTATTAAATGAAATGCTGTCCGGGCTTGTTACTGCGGCCGTCCCTGCGGCCACGCCCTGCCGCAAAATCTCTTCAATCGAGGCATTTTTAACAAGTGCACTTGTTGCGGCGGCAACCATGCTATCGCCCGCGCCCAATGTGGAATTCATAGCAACATTTAAACTCTTGCAGTAGAATGCGGAAGTACCGTCGGCGATAATCGCACCGCTCTTTCCAAGCGACAGTAACACGCGCTTTGTGCCGAATTTTATAAGCTCGTTGCAGGCGGCAAGCATTTCCGCCTGGGTTACTATTGAGCGCTGTAAACTTCTTTCAAGTTCTTCAAGATTGGGCTTCACAAGGTCAACCCCGTATTTAAGCGAACTGAAAAGCCTCTCGCCCTCGGAGTCTACAACCCTTTTAACGTTTGAAGGCACCACGCTTAAAACCCTGCCGTAAAAATCAGGAGACATTCCCTTGGCTAACCCGCCGGAAATTACTACGGCCTCACATGATGGAGAAAGCCGCGATATTAATTTAATGAGTTCTTCCTGTTTTTCTTCACTGACCATAGGGCTTATATCGTCAATTTCGGTGAGCATTGACTTATGGTCTATAAATTTATAATTTTCGCGTACCCTGCCCTTGTTCCATACAAATTTATAAGTTACACCCTCTCTGTGGAGTTCTTGCTCAAACTGATGCCCGTTTTCTTCGTACATAAAACCCGTGGCAAAAGAATCCACTTTAAGCCTTGCCAAACCTATTGCAACATTAATAGCTTTACCGGTAAAAAATACTCTTTTGCTTAAAATTTTATGCGATTTGCCCACATTTAAAGACTCAACTTCAAGGTTTACGTCTATACACGGGCTTAAACATACGGTTAAAATCATTAAATATTTCCCTCTTATCTCAAAAAAGACCGCTACCAAAGCGGCCTTTAAAATTACATTGAAATCATTTGCAGTGTTTCATAAAGTTCATAATTAAACTTTTTCTTCATGCTGACCGCTTCAATAATATCCATATCTATGATTTCGTTTTTATGAATACCGACAACCCTATTGCCTATGCCGTCATTGAGAAGGCGAATGGCCTTATTACCGAACTGCGCCGCAAGCATTCTGTCCGCCATAGACGGCGAACCGCCCCTTTGGATATGACCGATCGTTGTGGGGCGAACCGAATACGTTGTAACGGATTGCAACTGCTTTGCAAATTCGTCTGCCGTGCAAACGCCTTCGGCAACAACAACAATGTTGGAATGTTTGCCGTTTGCCCTCGAACGGTTAATTTTCATCACTATATCGTCCAAGTCAAACACAACTTCGGGCACAACGATAATTTCGGCGCCGCTTGCAATACCTGCATACAGAGCTATATCTCCGCATCGTCTACCCATAACTTCAACAACCGAAATCCTTTCGTGGGAAGTCATAGTATCGCGCAACTTGTTTATTACGTCGATACATGTGTTGACTGCCGTATCAAAACCGAGAGTATAATCTGTGTATTCAAGGTCGTTATCTATTGTGCCGGGGATCCCTATCGTAGGCACGCCGTACTCTTCCGAAAGGCATTTTGCTCCTCTGAAAGAACCGTCGCCGCCTATTACGACAAGCCCGTCTATGCCGCGCGCTTCAAGCGTTTTTACGGCTCTCTTTTGCCCCTCTTTGGTGAGCATTTCCAGGCAACGCGCAGTTCTCAACTTTGTGCCGCCCCTTTGAACAATATCCGAAACGGAGCGCATCTCCATAGGAATCATGTCATCGTCAATAAGTCCCTGGTACCCGCGCTCAATTCCGTATACTTCCATTCCAAAGTAAATCGCAGTGCGCACAACTGCCCTTATGCACGCATTCATTCCGGGAGCATCGCCGCCGCTTGTAAGCAAGCCAATTCTTTTCATCTATCAACCTCCACACACAACTATATGTTCCGTGCAGCCCCCTTAAACAAGCACGGAACACTCTCATCATTTCCAAGTGATATTATAACAGATAAAACCATAAAATACAACCCTTTTTATAAAATTATTTTGATTCAACGTATTTTACGTCCTTCTGCTCCAAATATGAGTACAGTTCCGCCAAAAGCCCCCTGCAATAATTAACTCCCGTGGGATATTTATAACGTTTATCGCCTCTTACGATTTTGCAGGGCAAATCACCGGGATAATTGCCCAAAACAGTTATAAGTTCGTTAAATCTATCCTCTTCTATTGCCGTTGCGTTGAGCCATAGAGTTGCCGATGAATCGCCTGCACCCTTCGCTGTTTGGCTGTTTTGGTCGTCAATGGCACTTACTTCGCTCACATCGTCTATAATGCAGGAAATTCCCTTTTCGTAATCTATATCCAGCTTGCCGTTAATTTTTACTATTCTGTCATTGCCGACAATCGCTTTAACCTTTTCATAAACTTGCGGGAAGCAGACGCACTCCAAACTGCCGTACACGTCTTCAAGGGTCATAAACGCCATGTACGCGCCCGTTCTTTTGGTGGTTGTGCGCCTGAATGAGGATATTATGCCAGACATAGTAATGTGCATACCGTCTGTAAGTTGGTTATAAGTGCGGTTTCCGTCCTCATCTTCAACATAATCGTCCAAAAGCGAACAGTCAAAGTTGCAATCGGGAACAACATTCATGTAGCGCTCAAACGGGTGTCCGCTTACATATACGCCAAGCACTTCCTTTTCAAGCGCAAGTTTTTCGTTGGTTTCATATTCGGGAATATCGGGATATGTAACTTCAAGTTTTTCTTCGGCTAAAATATCGCCGAAAAAGCTCATTTGCGCGCTTGAATGTTGTTTGCCTATAATTTTTGCACGGGCGCAAAGCGGTTCATAGACCTGTGCGAGTTGCGAACGCTTTACCCCCATTTCGTCAAATGCCCCCGAATAAATCAAGCCTTCAACAAGCCTTGAATTTAACGTTCCCGCGGCCACACCCGACTGCTGCTTGTCGCTGAGTGCGTTTGTACACCGCAAAATAAAATCCGGGAAGTCAGAAAACGGGCCACTCTTTGTCCTTTCCTCCATTATTACTTCAATTACGCCCTGACCGATGCCTTTTAACGCGGAAAGACCGAATCTTACGCCGTTATTTTCAACAGTGAAAAACGTTTTACTCTTATTTATGTCGGGCGGGTAAACTTTGTAGCCTTTTTCCCTCAAATATAAGACGTACTTGGTAATCTCGTCTATTTTATTCAGGCGGTTGTTTAAAAGCGCGCATATGAACTCTTTGCAGTAATATTTTTTCAGCCAGGCAGTTTGGTAAGCGAGCGTGCCATATGCCGCCGCATGGGATTTATTGAACGCATAGGAAGCGAAACCCTCCATATCGCCGAAAATTTTATTTGCCGTCTCCGCGGAAATTCCATTGTGGACGCACCCCTTTATATGTGAACCGTTAATATCGCTTATGCCGCCGTTTATAAACTTTTCCTTTTGCGCCATAAGTGTTTTTTTATCTTTTTTGCCCATTGCGCGGCGAACAAGATCGGCTTCCCCAAGTGAAAAACCCGCTAAATCCTGGAATATTTGCATAACCTGCTCCTGGTAAACGGGAATTCCGTAGGTTACTTTTAAAATTTTCTCTTCCTGGGGGCAGTCGTAAGTTATTTCCTCCTCGCCATGTTTTCTGCGGCAGAATTGGTCGATAAACTTCATGGGGCCGGGGCGGTAAAGAGAAACGCCCGCGATTAGATCTTCAAGGCAGTCGGGTTTGAGGTTTTTCATAAACCTTTTCATGCCGCCCGCTTCGAGTTGGAACACCCCGTCCGTATCGCCTTCGGCAATAAGTTGATAGGCACCCTCGTCCTTATAACCTATTTTATTAAAATCAATTTCTTTATTGTGATTTTCCTTTATGTAATCCAAACATTTCTTTATATCGGTCAAGGTAACAAGCGCAAGAAAGTCCATTTTTAACATTCCCAACGCTTCTATTTCTTTTGCCACAAATTGCGTGGTTATATCCTCGCCGTTGCGTGAAAGCGGCACGTTGTCGGCAATCCTCTTTTGGCAGATAACAACGCCTGCGGCGTGCATGCCTGTTTGCCTGGGCATTCCCTCTATATTGAGCGCCATGTCTATTACTCTTTTAAGCGTGGCGTCCGTTTCGTAAATTTCGCAAAACTCCCTGTTCTTTGCCGCTTTTAAATCAATAACTTTTTGTTCAAGGTCGGGCTTTTTGTCATCATCGGTTTCGGCTTTGAGCGCGGCCTCGGCCGCCTCTATTCTTCTGCCCAACAAATCGGTTATTGAAGTTTTGCCGTCCATAATTTTAGTGAGCCTGTCCGTTTCGGAATACGGCACACGCATAACCCTGCCTACGTCTTTTATGGAGTTTTTGGCCGCCATTGTTCCAAATGTAACAATCTGGCAAACATTTTCCCTGCCGTATTTTTGCCGCACGTACTCTATTGTTTCTTCGCGCCTGTCCGTGCAAAAGTCTATATCGAAGTCGGGCATCGAAACCCTGTCGGGATTTAAAAATCTTTCAAACAGCAAATCGTATTGCAATGGCTCGACGTCGGTAATGCCTATCGAATATGCAACAATTGAGCTGACGCCCGAACCTCTGCCGGGGCCTACGGGAATCCCCCGCTCCTTGGACCAATTTATAAAGTCCCATACCACAAGATAATAATCGGCGTAGCCCATACCGCATATTATGTCAAGCTCGTATTTTGCCCTGTCAAGCTCTCTTTGTGTAGGCGTTCCGTATCTCTTTTTAAGACCAACGTCTGTGAGATTTCTTAAATATTGCTCTGCGGTTGAGCCGTCGGGAGGCGTAAACATGGGAATGAGTGAAGTATCTTTGATTGGATACCCCTTTTTGTCCAAATTAAAAGCAGGTTCGGTTACTTTGTTTGCTATAACGCGAGTGTTGGAAATAGCCTGCGGCAGGTTGGGAAAAAGCTCCGCCATCTGGTCGCCCGTTTTAAAATAAAATTCCTGCGTTTCGAATTTCATTCTCTTGGGGTCGTCAAGCTGCTTTTTCATTTGTATGCACATCAGTACATCCTGCATCTCGGCATCGGCTTTTTCTATATAATGTACGTCGTTCGTAGCTACCAATTCAACGCCTATTTCGTTTGCAAGCTGTATAAGCAACGGCAATACTTTGCGCTCGTCATCAATGCCATGGTTCTGTATTTCAATATAAAAATCATCCCCGAAAACGTCTTTTAAATATAGCGCAAGCTCCTTTGCGCCTTCGTAATCGTTTACCAAAAGCCGCCTGGGAATTCCGCCCGCGAGGCACGCGGAAAGGCAAATTATCCCCTGGGAATGCTCTTTTAAAACTTTATAATCTATTTTGGGTTTATAATAAAATCCGTCGACAAAGGCCATTGAGTCGAGCTGAACTAAATTTTTATAGCCGATTTTATTCTTTGCAAGCAAAATGAGATGCTCCGCCGTGTTTGAGGTTTTATCGTGCATATCTTTTGTTAAATAAAACTCACAGCCGATTATGTATTTAATGCCCGCAACAGACGCCTTTTCGGCAAGTTGCAACGTGCCGTACATATTGCCGTGGTCGGTAATACATACGGTATCGATTCCGTTCTTTTTGCAGTGCCCTATCAAATTGTCGATTTTGCAGGCGCCGTCCAAAAGTGAATATTCGGTGTGCAAATGTAAATGTACAAAATCCGTCATAAAATTAAATCCTTGGTTTTCAGCTCAATGACTGTGCAATTTCTATTATTTTTCTCATTCTGTGGTTCAAACAGCTCTTGGATATATTTAGCCTGTCCGATAACTCTTTCATGGAGGCATTCTTATCTGCCAAACGGCAGACGGCAACGTCAAAAATGGGTTTACTTAAACTTTTAAGGCCTATCGTCTGGTTTATTATTTCAATTGCCTGCACTTGCTTGACAGAAGCCGTAACTGTTTTATCAATGTTGGAAACCGAACAGTTATTGACTCTGTTCGCATTATTTTGCCGCTCCTTAATTTCCACTATTTTGCCTAATTTTTGTAGACTTGAACGGCACGACATCAAATTCAGCAGGTCGGATATCACTTCTTTGCTCTTGACGTAAACCACTGCCAAATCTTTGCGGGTAACAAGTTTTGCTAGTATTTCAAATTCAGCCAAAATATCGCAAAATTCGCTTGCCGTTGCCTTGTTTGAAAATACTATTTCAAAGTGGTAGCCCGTTCTGCTGTATGAGTTTTCGTCGGGCAGGGTACAGCTTCCGCCGCCGAGAAACGCCCCTTTGATATAGGAAATCATTGAAATTTCGTCGCTTACGAGGTTTTCGTCTATACCGAAAATCAAATACCTTCCATCGCCGTCCTCGCCGACAATGCCCGCCTCTTTTAAAAAGTTTTCGGCGCTTTCGCCTATACATTCAAACGCAAGTTTTTCCCTGCCGCCGAGCGCGTCGAACTTTGCCCCGGAAACGGTTAAATGCAGCCCGAAAATATTTTCGGCGGTACTCATAAAAAATTCAGCAATCTGTTCGCTTTCGGTTATAATTTCAAAACCGTATACGCCGTCCCGCGAAATTACGCTTCCGCTTGTCCTTATAAATGCAGACAACAGGCAAACAGCACCTCGTCCGCTATGGACGGGTGCGGAAATAATTTCCTTTTTAATCTCTTCGGTAAAATTCTGCATATTATAAAAATTTGGATTTAAATTCCGCAAATCTAAAATGCGGCAATCTTCCGTCTATATTTTCAATGGCTTCAAGGGGCACTTCCGCTTCTTTTAAAACTTCTTCGGCAATTTTTAAATCGCCGACCCTGTCCGAAGAATGGGCGTCGGAGTCAATCACGAATTTCACGCCCGTAGACGCCATTAAATTCAATTCTTCTGCCGATACGTGCCTCTTCTTTGTGTTGATTTCAACGTAGGTGCCGTAATCTGCACAGCACTTTGCAACCTCTTCAAGATTGCAATAACACTTGTAATTGATGTGGGTTAAAATATCGATAGGATTGTTTTTGATTGCGTTTATATATGCCTTTGTGGTATTGTCAATAACTTTTTTGGAGGGCTTTTTGCCGAATTTGTACGCGGCATAATTTGTCATCATGATATTATACATATCCGAAAGTTTTTTATATTTTAAAACTTCGTGGATGCCGCACAAATAAATATCAAAAAACGGCAAATCGCTCTCGCGCATATCAGTGTCGCCGTCCAAAGATATTAAATTGCTCTCCATACCCATTAAAATTCTTACGCCCGTAAGTTTTTCCGCCTCAATACATTCGGCGCGCAATTCACCGAGCTTTTTTCTCTTTAAACCGAATAAAAGATGGTTAAAACCGTGGTCGGTTATGGCAATTTGCTTTAAGCCGAGCTTTTTAGCCGCCCTGGCATTATCCAAAACCGTATTTTTGCCGTGCGAGTAAGGCGTATGGGTGTGATAGTCAGCAGTCAGTATCATTGAATTCTCCTATGTACACAACTTCCTCGTTGAGCATTATCCCAAATTTATTAAAAACAATGCTTTTAACATATTGGATAACATTATAAATATCCTGCGCAGTTGCCCTATTATTGATAATAAAATTGGCATGTGCGCGGCTCACCTCTGCACCGCCCAGGCGGTAACCTTTAAGCCCACATTCCTCAATAAGTTTACCCGCGCTGTATCCTTCCGGATTTTTAAAAACGCAACCGCAGCTTTTGCCCTTTGGCTGTAAACTTCTGTTTTTCAAATATTTCGAAATGTTATTTTCAACGTATTGCCCCGATGTGCGCTCAACTTTAAACACTGAACTTAAAATTATGCAATTTATATCACGCATAGTACTATATTTATAGCCAAAATCGCATGATTTATTTAAAAAATTACGCAATTTACCGTCAAAAACAGTACAACCAATTAAAACATCCGAAATATATTTTCCACCTGCACCGGCATTCATCAACGTCAGCCCGCCGACACTTGCGGGAATGCCCGCCAAAAATTCAAGCCCGGACAGACCGTTAATTTGGCAAAATTTTAAAAGCTGTGAAACTGTAACCCCGCTTTGGCAAATTATTGCGTCTTTTACGGTCTTGATTCCATTTAAATTCTGCGTGCTAATTACTGACCCGTTATAATAGGCGTCCGAAGCTAAAATGTTGGAGCCTCTTCCCAAAACAAAAAATTTTTCTTTTTGCCCCGACAACTCCTTAAAAAGCTCTGCCGCCTGTCCCTCCGTTTTGGGAAAATATGCAACCTTGCATTTTCCACCTGCACCGTAAGTTGTATGCCGTGAAAAATCAAAATTTTTTTCGACGGGTATTGAATTTAAATTTGATTGATTTTCCAAATGAATTGCACCTTAATATTTTACCATTCATTTATACTTATTTCAACATTATTTAAGTAAATTTTTCAGTAATTTCATATTTGAATTTTTTATTGCAGCGTCTATGGCGCTTTTTGCCTCTTTTCCCATTGGGCTTGTGAGCGTATATTCATAGCTTATATTTTCCATCTGCGACATTTCATCTTGGTACAGCTTACTATCACCCATCAGACCGATTTTTGTAAGCTCGGCACTGTTTGACTGCACAAAATTTATAAACTTATTGGCAAGATACGCATTTATCTGTGTTTTCGACGTTACGGAAATCAATTGGTATAAATCGTTAAATTCCGTAAGGGGTTTAACTTTAAACGCCGCATTTCTTGTTTTTAGCCTAAAAATATCCCTCTGCGTTCCCAATAAATATTTATATTTGCCGTTTAATAGACTTACGTATGCCGCAGTGGGTTTTTCCTTTGTTGCTTCTCCAACGCCGCACATTAAAGCCGCCGCCTGTGAATAATTTTCCAACCCAATGTTAATGACCGTATTTTGCCCGGAAATATCGCTAAAATCCGCACTTTCATCAATTGTTAAAATACAGTATCCGCCGTGCGCCCAAACATGGGCGGCTGTTTTATCCGTTATGTAACTTTCCAGCCCATACATGCCCGCACCGTATGAAACCAAATCCGGAATCACGCCGCTATTTAAATTCTGCCTTGCCGATCCCGAAGTAACCGAAATGACCTTTACATAGCAATTGGTGGTTTGTGAAAACTTATCGCCCAAATTCTGCAAGTAGCTTGCGCGCGAGCCTTTGCCGCCCTCAAAGCTGTCTATTTGCCATACCGTCAATACGTTCATTGTTACGTTATTGGGTTGATTGCCGCCAGTATTTGCCGCAATAAGCAACGGCGCGGCAAGCAATACCGATAGGCACACGGCAAACCAAATAGCCCTTGCAATAATTTTTTTATGTCGCATACATTATTTTATTTGTAATTTTCCGTAAAAATACATAGGGAGTATCCAAAACACGAATACTCCCCCGCTCATCTGCCAAAACGTACAACGCTTTAACAAACAAGCAATATATATTAAAGCGTTGCCGCTTGTAAAAATATCTTGCGCAACCAATCTGTTTATATACGTAATTTTATAATATTTTTGAAGTTCTTAAAATGTGGCGTTCATAAAGCCATCTATTGAACTGTGCAGACAAAATGATTTTTAAATATAGACATAGCCCGGCAAACAGCAAATTGAAAGCAAATAATCCCGCAATCAAACCTATAATTGACGCCATGTTAATTCTGTATTGCACTAAATTATAGTTAGATAGTATTAATTGGACCGATAAGAATATTATGCCGCATAGACTCATGATGGCCAAGAAACCGCATACCGACACAAAAACTTGTTTTGCCTTTTGCGTTGCGGCAAACTGCCAAAAATATTCATGGCGTTCATTCCACGGCAAATTTTTAAACAAAACCGTTTCGGTAGCCGAATTTGTATTTATAAAATATTCGGCCGATACACCGAGAATGTTGCACAGCCGCGAGAGCGTCTGCAAATCGGGTTCGGCCGTGCCGCGTTCCCAGCGTGAAATAGCTTGTCTTGTTACATAAAGTTTTTCGGCAAGTTGTTCCTGCGTAAGATTTTTGTTCTTTCTCGCCTCAACAAGTTTTTCCTGAAACATAGATTTGCTCCTTTGAAAGTATTATACTTTTACAAACAATGTTTTTCAAGCGGTTTCATAAAAACGGGGCGCAACCTTTTGTTGCGCCCCGTTTTTATAACAAATTACCGTAGTTATTCCTCTTCGTCGTCCGGCAAATCGACGTTGTGGTAAACGTCCTGCACATCGTCGAGTTCATTCAACCTATCAAGCATTTTTTCAAACTGTTCAAGTTTTTCGCCGTCGAGGGTTATATAGTTTTGCGGAATCATTTTAATTTCGGCTTCAAGGAAAGTAACGCCCTTGCCTTCAAAATAACGCCGCGCCGCAGACCAATTTTCGGGGGTTGTAAATACTTCATATACGTCCTCTTCAACCGTGTAGTCCTCTGCTTCGGCTTCAAGGCAATACTCCATCATTGTATCTTCGTCGAGCGCAACCGTTTTTTCTATCACAAACACGCCCTTGTTGTCAAACATATATGATACGCAACCCGTATTGCCCATCTGGCCGCCGCATTTGGCCATTGCTGAACGCACGTCGCCCGCCGTTCTGTTCACGTTGTCGGTTAAGGTCTTTATAATCACCGCCGCGCCGCCTGCGCCATAGCCCTCGTAAGTAAGCTCCTTATAATCTTTGCCGGCAAGCTCGCCCGCCGCCTTGGCAATTGAACGCTTAATTGTATCGTTCGGCATATTTGCGGCCTTTGCCTTTGCTATAACGTCGGCAAGTTTGGAGTTTGTTTCCGGATTGGGATTGCCCTTAGCCGCAACCGCAATTTCCCTGCCGAGTTTGGTAAACGCCGCACCGCGCGCGGCGTCGGTTTTACCTTTTTTTGCTTGAATATTGTGCCATTTTGAATGTCCTGACATATTTTACCTCACTTAATACCACGCTCTTTTAAAGCGTACATTGCAATACCCGCCGAAACTGCGGCGTTTAAACTTTCGCAAGTTTCTCTCATGGGTATTTTAACTTTATATTCAGCTGAATTTTTTATAAATCCGTTAATACCCGCACCCTCGTTGCCTATACACAGGCAAAATTTTTGGGGCGGATCAAACGTAAATATATTTTCGCCCTGCATATCCGCGCATATAATGGGCACGCCCGCCAAGGCTTTTAAAATCTCTTCTTGTTCGCCTTGGTAAATCTTTTCAAAAAAGATTCCGCTCATACTCGCACGTACGGCCTTGGGGGAATACGGGTCGGTGCAGTTTATCATGTAAATTTCGTCGTAACCAGCCGCGTTTGCCGTTCGCATAATAGTCCCCAAATTCCCAGGATCCTGCAACTTGTCCAAAAGAATACAGCTATTTTGGGGCGGCAACAATCCGTTTTGGGGGATTTTGACAACTGCCAGCACCCCCTGCGGAGTTTTTTCCGCAGAAACGGCGCCGAATACGTCCTCACTTACGACGAGCGAAGCCACGTAGTTTGGAGCAAGTTTTTCGGTGCAGATAATTTGGAAAATATCGCAACCTGCCGAAATACATTCGTTTACGGGTTTTACTCCTTCAACTATATACAGCCCGTTTGCGTGCCTGTACTTTTTATCGTACAGTTTAACTATTTCTTTGATTTGCGGATTGGATTTTGACGTTATAACCATAACAAAAAATTAAGCCTTTCTTTTAAAAAGGCTTAAATTACACTTAAAGTGCCTGCTTAGCTTTGTCTGCAAGCGCCGCAAAAGCCTGCGAATCGTTTACCGCAAGGTCGGCAAGAACTTTTCTGTTCAAATTGATGCCCGCAGTTTTGAGCCCGTACATAAACTTGGAATATGATAGCCCGTTGATTCTCGCCGCGGCATTGATACGCGCGATCCAAAGGCTACGCATATCGCGCTTTCTCAATCTTCTGCCTATAAAAGCATAGTTCAAGGACTTCATAACCGCCTGGCGGGCAATCCTGTAATTCTTTGACTTATAGCCGCGATAACCCTTGGCAAGATGTAATATTTTTCTGCGCTTCTTTAAAGCGTTTACTGTTCTCTTAATACGCATTATTAAAGTCCTCCTTTAATCTTTATAGGGAATCATTGATTTTACATTAGATTCCGTTGCGCTGGAAACAAGCGTATTTTTACGCAAATTTCTCTTTCTCTTTCTGTTCTTTGTTTCGGCCTTGTGGTTTTTACCGCCGTGAGGTCTTTTTACCTTACCCGTGGCAGTGAGCCAAAAGCGCTTTTTGCTGCCGCTGTGCGACTTTTGCTTAGGCATTTATTTATCCTCCAAATTGAATATTTTACAAATCAGTTTTTTGCGGGAGAAAGCATCATTATAATGTTTCTGCCCTCGGTAACAGGCTTTTTATCCTGAACGGCTTTACCTTCAAGCCCTTCAAAAAAATCCTGCATAACCTTTACGCCTTGATAGGCTCTGGCGTTTTCGCGGCCTTTCATTCTTATAGAAACCTTCACTTTGTTGCCGGCTTCCAAAAATTTGAGGCACTGCTTGGTTTTTACCGCAATATCACCGACGTCAATCGTCATTGACAATCTTATTTCTTTTATTTCCACAATGGTTTGGTTTTTGCGGTTTTCCTTGTCGCGCTTGGCCTGCTCATATTTAAACTTGGAATAATCCATAATTTTACATACGGGCGGCACTGCGTTGGGGGAAATTTTTACAAGGTCGAGATCTGCGTCGTCCGCAAGCTGTTGCGCCTGCGCACTGCTCATAACACCAATCATTTGACCGTCGCTACCGATGACTCTTACTTCTTTGTCGCGGATTGCCTCATTTACGGAATACAAATCTTTTATAATCATATACCTCTTTTTGAAAGTTTCGCAAAAAAATCGGATTGCAAAAGCAACCCGATTACGCAAAGGCAAATTTCTGCCTCAACTACGCTATCTGCCGAACAAAAATTCCGTACGGCGAAAGGGTTTACCTTTACTTTGCTTATATATATTACGATAAATTTACTTAAATTGTCAAGCAAATTTAATTAGAAAATGGTCTTATTTGCTATTTCAAGTATAATTTTTGCCAAAAATTCGTCAAATTTAACCGTTTCCTTATCTTCAACGCCGCGTTTATTTACATTTACGGTGCCGTCCTCCGCTTCTTTGTCGCCCACCACCAAAACATACGGAACTTTATCCATTTTGGCTTCTCTTATTTTATAGCCTATCTTTTCGTTGCGCCTGTCAACTTCAACGCGGACGCCCGAATTTTGCAGTTGCCCTGCAATCTGTTCGGCATAAGCAAGGGTCCTGTCGGTTATGGGCAACACTTTAACTTGCGTGGGACACATCCACAGCGGGAACGCGCCCGCATACTTTTCAATTAAGAAGGCAAGCGTCCTCTCATAGCAACCTATGGAACTGCGGTGAATAACGTATGGCGTCTGTTTTGTGCCGTCTACGTCAACATACTGCATTTCAAAGCTGTGTCCGGCGGCAAAGTCTATCTGTATTGTTATAAGTGTGTCCTCTTTGCCGTGAACATTTTTGATTTGCACGTCGAGCTTGGGGCCGTAGAAAGCCGCCTCGTCGTCGGCTTCCACATAGTTTATTTTAAGATCGTCGAGGATCTTTTTCATCATGGCCTCGGTGTTGATCCAAGCCTCATCGTTATCTATATATTTATTCGATTTTGAAGCGCCGCGCTTTGAAAAACGGTAAGTTACGTCGTCGCGCATACCGAGAGCGTCCAAGAGATAATAACTCAAATCAAGGCAACGCTTAAACTCGTCCTCAACCTGCTCTTTTGTACAAATTATGTGCCCGTCGGAAAGTGTGAACTGTCTTACCCTTATAAGGCCGTGCATTTCGCCCGATGCTTCCTTTCTAAATTCCGTTGCCGTTTCGGAATAACGGCAAGGTAAATCGCGGTAACTCTTTAACCCGTTTTTGAATATTTGATATTGGAACGGGCAGGTCATGGGTCTGAGCGCCATAATTTCTTCGCCGTCAACGCTCTCACCCTGCTCGTCGATTTCGCCCAAGATAAACATTTTATCGCGGTAGTGGTCCCAGTGCCCGGAAATTTTATAGAGATCCGATTTTGCCATTAACGGGGTTTTTGTTATTTGGAACCCGCGCTTTTCCTCCTCATCCTCGACAAAACGCGATAGAATTTGTATCATTTTTGCGCCCTTGGGCATCAAAATGGGCAATCCCTGGCCGATTACATCAGACGTCATAAATATTCCAAGGTCGCGGCCTATTTTATTGTGGTCGCGCTTTTTGGCCTCTTCCATGGCGGTAATATATTCGTCAAGCTGGACCTTCTTTTCAAACGCCGTACCGTAAATTCTTGTAAGCATTTTATTCTTTTCGTTGCCACGCCAATATGCGCCCGTAAGCGACGTCAGTTTAAACGCCTTGATTTTTCCCGTGTTGGGAAGATGGGGTCCGCGGCACAGATCGGTAAACGTGCCCTGCTTATAGAATGAAATAACGGCGTCCTCAGGCAAATCGTTTATCAACTCGACTTTATATTTTTCGCCGTATTTATTCATAAGCTCCAACGCCTTGTCGCGGGGAAGTTCAAAGCGTTCTATGGGAGTTTTTGACCTTATTATCTTTTCCATTTCGGTTTCGATTTTGGTAAAATCTTCCTGCGTTATGGGAGTTTTAAAGTCAATGTCGTAATAAAATCCGTTTTCGATAACCGGGCCTATTGCAAGATTGCTTGTTGGATATATATTTTTTACCGCTTGCGCAAGCACGTGCGCGCAGGTATGGCGGTAAACTTCAAGCCCCTCCTTATCCTTTAAGGTTACGATTTCAAGCGTATCGCCGTCTTTAAGCGCCGTTGACAGGTCGCAAAGTTTACCGTTGATTTTTGCCGCCACTGCATTTCTTGCAAGGCCTTCGCTGATTTTTGCCGCGGCGACGGCGCAACCGGCGCCGTCTTCAATCACAATTTTGTCACCGTTTTTGAGTAAAATTTCCATAACACCCTCCATTAAAAAAATCCTTAAACGGAAAAAACGTTTAAGGACGCAAAAACTTCATTTGCGCGGTTCCACCTTAATTGCCCTTAAAAAAGGACCGCTCTACGCGCTTGATTTTTATAAAAGTGGTTTCCCGTTACCCTCAAAATTATGCGCTCGCACCAAACGCGCACTCTCTTAAAATCCCTCGGCGGTACTTGTCTTTTATCAAGCGTATTTATATTAATACAATAAATTTTAATTGTCAACAATATTAAATCGCATTTTACTTAAAAATATTTGCTATTTTTCACTCTAAATTGTATAATTAACAAAAAATTATTTGTTTAAGGATATTGAAGTATGGCTTACACAACATTTAACGCCGTAGAAAAAAAATGGATAAAGTATTGGGATGAAAACAAAACTTTCCACACCGATCTTTATGATTTTTCCAAACCCAAATATTACGTTTTGGACATGTTCCCCTATCCTTCGGGCGCAGGCTTGCACGTAGGCCACCCCGAAGGCTACACCGCCACGGATATTCTTGCGAGAATGAAGAGAATGCAGGGCTATAACGTGTTGCACCCAATAGGTTTTGACAGTTTTGGATTGCCTGCCGAACAGTTTGCAATCAGGACGGGGCATAATCCCGACGGGTTCACGCAGGAAAACATTAAAACGTTTACTTCGCAACTCAAAATGCTTGGGCTCTCCTACGATTGGGACCAAACCATTTCAACCTGCGATCCCTCTTACTACAAGTGGACGCAATGGATTTTCAAGCAACTCTGCAAAGCGGGGCTTGCCCGCTATGTTGAAACGCCCGTTAATTGGTGCGAGGAATTGGGCACGGTGCTTGCAAACGATGAAATAATCGACGGCAAGAGCGAACGCGGCGGATACCCCGTTGTCCGCAAAAACATGAAGCAATGGGTCATTGACATAAATAAATATGCCGAAAGGCTTTTGCAAGGATTGGACGAGCTTGACTGGCCCGAATCTTCAAAAACTTCCCAACGCAATTGGATAGGAAAATCCGAGGGCGCAAACATTGATTTTGAAGTTGACGGAACAGATAAAAAATTCACCGTATTTACAACGCGTTGCGATACGCTTTTCGGTGCAACCTACTGCGTGTTGGCTCCCGAACATAAACTGGTTGACGAAATTACAACAGCGGACAAGCGCGAAGAAGTTGAAGCATATAAAAAGCTCTGTGCGGGAAAATCGGAGTTGGAGCGCACGGAACTCAACAAGGAAAAGACGGGCGTATTTATCGGCTCGTACGCGGTAAATCCCGTAAACGGTAACAAGTTGCCCATCTACATTTCGGATTATGTTTTAACTTCCTACGGAACGGGCGCGATTATGGCGGTGCCTGCCCACGATACGAGAGATTATGAGTTTGCAAAAAAATTCAATATCCCAATTATACAGGTTTTGGAAGGCGGAGATATATCCAAAGAAGCCTACACACAAGACGGTCTGCATATAAATTCGGGGGTTTTGAACGGCCTTAACAAGCAACAAGCCATAGACGCCATGGCAAAATGGCTGGAAGAACATAACTGCGGCAAAAAGACTGTAACATATAAAATGCGCGAATGGATTTTTGCCCGCCAAAGATATTGGGGCGAGCCGTTGCCCGTAATTCACCTTGACGACGGTGAAGTTGTGCTTTTGGACGACAGCGAACTTCCGCTTGTACTGCCACCCATGACCGACTATAAAGCGCACGGCGGAAACGCCCCGCTCGAAAACGCGGCTGAATGGGTAAACGTTACTTTGAACGGCAAAAAGGGAAAGCGGGAAACAACCACAATGCCCGGTTCCGCAGGTTCAAGCTGGTACTTTTTGCGCTATTGCGACCCCCACAACGACAAGGAATTTGCAAATTACGAACTTTTAAAGCACTGGATGCCCGTTGACTTTTACCTCGGCGGGAAAGAACACCTTGTGGGGCACCTCCTCTATTCGCGCTTTTGGAATAATTTTTTGTACGACAAGGGACTCGTTCCCTATAAGGAGCCGTTTAAAAAACTCTTCCACCAAGGCATGATTTTGGGCGAGGACGGGAATAAAATGTCCAAAAGTTTGGGCAACGTTATAAATCCCAACGATATAGTGCGCGACTACGGCGCAGACGTTATGAGAATGTACGAAATGTTCATGGGACCCGTTGCCGATACAAAACCCTGGAACACTTCCAATATTGAGGGCGTTAAAAAGTTCATTGACAGAATTTACAGAATTTACTGTGAAACGGATTGTATTTCCACCGCTCCCAATAAAAATCTCGAAAAAGTGTATAACCAGACGGTAAAAAAGGTTACCGAGGATTACGAAGCAATGAAAGTGAATACGGCAATATCACAAATGATGATTTTTGTGAACGCCGTGTATAAAGAAATTGCGGAAGGCGGGAGCCTGTCCAAAGAATACGCCGAAGGCCTGATAAAACTTTTAAACCCCGTAATACCTTTTGTTACCGAAGAAATATGGAACACGGTTTTGGGGCACAACGGCACTATTGCCTATGAAAAATGGCCCGAATACGACCCCGCAAAGTGCGGCGACGACGACTTTGAATACGCTGTGCAGATAAACAGCAAAATCAAGGCAAAAATTACCGTACCCGCCGATATGCCCGATGACGAAATTAAATCGCTTGTTCTTGCAAACGAAAGTATTAAGCCCTACATTGCGGACAAAACAATTAAAAAATTTATTATTGTTCCCAAGAGACTTATAAATATTATTGTTTAGATATTGCAAAAATCAAAATCTGCGGTGCAAAAATTGCGCCGCAGATTTAATTTATGTCAATTCACTTACTTAATTTTTGCCGTGGCAAACTCACTTAAATATCTTTTATCTTTTGAAATACCAATCGCGTCGATTATTATTCTTATGGGCGTGTATATAACGCCTATGGCAGTGCCGATTACAAAAAACACTATTTTCATCCAAAACGCGTCCTCTTTCTCTATGCCGTCTTCCGTAATAACGTACGTCGGCCCGTTTCTAAGTTCCTCTTCTTCGTGAGCTTGCTGTGCAACGTTTCGCCACGTTAATCCCGTGTAAAACCCGCAAAGAACTACGCCGATTATTATTGCAAGTACCATATCATAATAATGTGATATTATCGAACCCAAAATAAAAAATATTCCCAAACAATAAGTTATAATACTTATTATCATTCTTATTTTTCTTTTGCGTTTGTCCTCCCAGTAAAAATCGGATAACAAGTCCAATTTTTTATTAAAGCAGTCGGGGCACAGTACGCCGAAATCGCTTTTTAATAATGCAGTCTTCGACGCGCACTCCTTGCACACACCTGCTCCGCAAATTTTACATTTGGCAATGGCTTGACTTTCAATGTGCTTTGAGCAATTCATAATTTTTCTCCTTAGTGTTTGATAAAATCATTATATTCTAATTATAATTAGAAGTCAAGCGAAATATACTAATTATTGTTAGAATTATTATATGCAAAATTTTGATATAAAAATTTTTGGGGAAAGATTAAAAAGCCTTCGCCAAGAAAAAAATATCGGGCAAAACTTACTTGCAAAGGAATTGCAATTAAGTAATGCCTCAATCAGTTATTGGGAAACGGGCAAACAGATACCCACGGCCGAAGCCGTTTTTAAACTTGCACGATATTTTGAAGTTACGTCAGATTATTTATTGGGTCTTGTAGATGATTAAATATTTTAAATCGGCGGCGCATTGATTATGCGCCGCCGATTTAAAATGAGTTCATATAATATAATTAAAGAGATTCGAGCATTTTCACAACATCGCCAACCGTTTTCAAATCGGTAACCTTGTCCTCCGGAATGGTTTTGCCCGTGTTGTCTTCAAGGGTCATCAAAAGTTCTACAACGTCAAGGGAATCGGCGCCGAGTTCTTTGACTATATCGCTTTCCATAGTGATTTTTGACTGCGGAATGCCCAGCTGGTCGGCAAGAATTTTAGCTATTTCTTCAAACATTTTTTTATCCTCCAAAAATATACAGTTAGATTTTACAATACAACAAAAATGTTGTCAAGTCAATTGGCCTGCTTTTTGACCTGCTTTAACGATAAGCCTATCCTGTGTTTTGCTTTATCAAGACTTATTATAACGGCCTTTACCTGCTGGCCTACCTTTAACACCTCCGACGGGTGGCGGATATATCTGTCCGTTATTTCGGAAATATGCACCAGTCCGTCCTCGTGAACTCCTATATCCACAAACGCGCCGAAGTCTATTACATTTCTAACAGTGCCTTCCACTTTCATGCCGACCGCCAAATCTTCTATGCCAAGGATGTCCTTTCGTAGCTTCCTCTGGGGCAAGCTGTCGCGGATATCCCTGCCGGGCTTTATAAGCTCGTTTACTATATCGTTCATAGTGGCAACGTCGAGCCCGCAGTACTCGGCAACTTTCTTTTCGCCGAATTCCTTAACTTTTTGCGGTAAATCGGAAATTTTGCGCGCTTTTACGTCCTCCTCTGTATAGCCGAACAACTCTAAAAGTTTTTCTGCCTTTGAATAAGATTCGGGATGTACGGCAGTGTTATCCATAATATTTTTGCCGTCGGGTATGCGCAAAAAGCCTGCGCACTGTTCATACGCCTTGGGGCCGAGTTTAGAAACCTTTAAAAGCTGTGGACGGGAGGTAAATTTACCGTTTTCCTCGCGATAGGTAACAATATTTTTTGCAATACCCGCATTTAACCCCGCAACATATTTTAAAAGAGATACGCTTGCCGTATTGAGGTCTACGCCTACACTGTTTACGCAGTCCTCCAAAACGCCGCCCAAAACGCTGTCCAAACGCTTTGCGTCCATATCGTGCTGATACTGCCCCACGCCAATTGACTTGGGATCGATTTTTATAAGTTCCGAAAGAGGATCTTGCAATCTGCGCGCTATTGAAACCGCAGAACGCTGTGTTACGTCAAAATCCGGGAATTCCTCAACCGCAAGTTTGCTTGCAGAATATACGCTGGCGCCCGCCTCACTTACCACTGCATAGCTGACCTTGTCGTTTCCAAGTTCCTTTAAAAGGTCTGCAACAAAAATTTCCGTTTCTTTGCTCGCCGTGCCGTTGCCTATGGAAATTATATCAACGTTATGTTTTGCTATGAGATTTTTGATTATTTTTTTTGCGCCATCAATATCGTTTTTGGGGGGAACGGGATATATTACTGAAGTATCCAGCACCTTGCCCGTTTCGTCTACAACGGCAACCTTGCAGCCCGTTCTGTAACCGGGATCAAGCCCAAGCGTTACTTTTCCCTTAACGGGCGGCTGTAAAAGCAGGGGGCGAAGATTTACTTCAAACATTTTTATTGCCTGTTCGCTTGCCCTATCGGTTAATATTGCGCGCACCTCACGCTCAACGGAAGGCTCAATCAACCTGTCGTAGCCGTCGTCGGCGGCCTCCTCTATGATTTTAACACATTCGGGATTGCCCTTTACGTTTACGTATTTGGCCGTGCAGACGCGCTTTGCAATATCGGGATTGAAATAAATTTTTGCCTTTAAACATTCCTCTTTTTCACCGCGGTTTATGGCAAGCACGCGGTGATTTTTTATTTCTGGAAGCAACTCCGCATAGTCGGCATACATTGAATAAGTGCCCTTTTCGTCGTCTTTAACCATTTTAACCTGCATTTCGCCGTGGTTTTCAAGGAGCGAACGCAATTTTTTGCGGAGTTCGGCATTGTCGGAAATAATTTCCGCAATTATGTCTCTTGCGCCGTTTATTGCGTCATCAACGTTTAAAACGCCCTTTGCTTCGTCTATGTATTTTTCTGCTTCCGCATACGGATCCGCCTGTTGCTCCAAAATAAACTCGGCAAGAGGTTGCAACCCCTTTTCGATTGCAACCGAAGCCCTCGTCTTTTTCTTTTGCTTATACGGACGGTATATATCCTCAACCTCGGTCATCGTCTGCGCGCCGTCAATGGCGGCTTGAATCTCGTCCGTCATTTTGCCCTGTTCCGCAATGGCGTTGGCAACTTCCGTTTTGCGCTTGTTGAGATTTTTAAGATATTCGTACCTGTCGTTAAAAGCGCGAAGCACCTGGTCGTCGATCGCGCCCGTCATCTCTTTTCTGTACCGGGCAATAAAAGGAATGGTGTTGCCCTCGTCGAGCAACTTTAAAACGTTTTCTGCGTGGTCGGGTCTTAAATTAAATTCCTGCGTAAGCTGTTGTTTGATTTCCATTGTTATCTTTTTAAACCTTTTAAATAATTTTTTTGGTCATTTGAAAGCCTGAAACTTTCGCATGCCTTTTGGATTGCTTTATTATGCGTTTTTTTATCGAGAGCGTTTTTCAGCAAAAAGTCTACCGCCCTGACGTAATGTTTTATAAGCGTTTCGGCAACAAGCCAGGCAACCGCCATATGCACATAATATTTTGACGTGTCGCAACTTTCGGCAAGCGAAAAAATAATTTCAAGGTACTGTTCTTCCACATAAAAATGCAACAAAGTGGTGAGCGCAAAACGTTGCTCGAATTCCCCTTCTGCCGAGACGTAATGACGTATGTACGGTAAAAATTCATCTCTGTTGGATTTAATACACCGCGGGACAAAACAATCGCAAGCCGCCCAATTGTCAATCAGCTTTACGCACCTGTCAAGCCGTGCGATAAAGCCGCTATAATCGAGTAAGGCAACAACCGAAAGTTTTACAAAAGTTACCTCATAAAACTCGTCGGGAAATGAAAGTATATTGTCAACTTCGTTTACATATTTTTTGGCTAACTTTTTGAGTTGTGGAACGCGGACGCCAAGGACGTTGATTCTATCGTTTTTTAATAATTTTTTATGAAATTCTCTATATTCCGGCTCGGCAAGCGCGTTAAGCTCGTTTAAAAACTCTTGATAGGGCGTCAAACCATTCCTCCTTTGAAAAACGGGTATTCGCAGGGCTGGTTGAAGGCAATTTTACGTATGTAACGCCAATATCGGCATAATTTTTTGTAAATATTTCGTAAGCCTTGCCGCCGTTTAAAATTATAAGCCCAACTTTTACTTTTTGCAACAGATTTTGAACATCGGCAACTTTATAATTTTTAATTTCACTGTCTTTGGAACCTTTTATTTCACACTCGGTAACAATATCCCACAGCGCTATTTTACGTTTAATGAGAAAATCTTTTTTATCTTCAACGACGAGAGGGGCGCTCTCACCGAAAAATTCCGCAAGCGTAGCCCAAAACCTGTTTTGCGGGTTGCCGTAATAAAATTCAACCGCCCTGCTCTTTACCGAGGGAAAACTTCCCAAAACCAAAAGTCGGGAAGATTTATCGTAAAACGGCTCAAATCCCTTTATAATCGGTCCCATCAGCTTAACGGCTTGTCCGCCGCACCAACAACCGCCGTTGCCTTAAAGCGGTCGTCAAAATTATATTCAATTGCCTCGAAAACGTCGTTTAACGTTACTTGGGAAATACGTTTAAAACGCTCCTCGAAGTCATAAACCTTTCCGCTATACAGAAGCTCCTTGCCGTAGAGCAACATCTGCGAGCTTGTACTTTCCCTTGAAAATATCGAAGAAGAGATGAGCTGTTCCTTCCCGCGGGTAAATTCTTCGCGTGAAATATTCTTTTTGCGCATGTCCGCAATACAATCGTAAATAGCCTCAACGGAATTTAAATATTTTTCGGAATTTACACCCGCGTAAACCGCAAGGGCGCCTGCCTCCGCATAAGCTGTAACGTATGAATACACCGTGTAGGCAAGGCCGAGCTTTTCACGCACTGTTTGGAACAAGCGCGAGGACATCCCCCCGCCTAATACGGTATTCATTATCTGCGTGGCGTCAAACAGCCTATCGTACCTTTTTACCGAAGGATAAGCTATGCCGATATGAACTTGCTCAATATCCTTGCTTTTTAAAAGCGACTGGCCTTTAAGGTCAATTTCAACGGGTCTTTTACTGAAAATTCCCGAATTATGACACGCAAAGTACTTTGCAACAATGTTATCCGCTACATCGAAATCAATATTTCCCGCCATTGATATGACAACATTTTGTGGGGTATAGTGTTTGCCCATATACCTCTTTATATCGCCGACGGTAAATCCTGCCACATTTTCGCGGGGTCCTAAAATTGTTCTCCCGTACCCTTTATTGCCGAAGTACGCCGTTGAGAGCATATCCAGGCAGAGGTCGTCGGGCGTGTCTTCATTCATATTGATTTCCTCAATGACAACACCCTTTTCCCTCTCCATTTCATCTTCGGGGAACGTACTCTCCAAAAAGAGGTCGGCGAGAATTTCAAACGCTTCTTCTGCGTGCCCTGTTGTGGACTTTGCGTAGTAACAGGTTATATCCTTTGCGGTAAAAGCGTTCATTTGCGCGCCTATCCTGTCCATTTCATCCGAAATTTGGAAGGCCGTTCTCTTTTTGGTGCCCTTGAACATCATATGTTCTATAAAATGTGAAATACCGTCCTCGCTGTCGCTCTCCTGTGAAGCGCCCGTGTGAACGATTATTCCCATCGATACGGACATCAATGAGTCCATTTTGTTTACGATCAACCTTAATCCGTTGTCAAACTGTTTTAAATGTACCATCATTCTCCTATATTTTGAGAAACGGTAACGGCGTTTAAACCGTGTTCTCTTATGTAATTTAATATTTCGGGAAGAGCTTTTACTGTCTGCGCCTTGGGGTGAAGCAATATAATCTCTCCCGCTTTTAAATTGTTTGTTGCCCTGCCAACCAAAAGTTTTACGTCCTTATCCCGCCAATCTATTGTATCGCGGCTCCACATAATAACTTTTAAATTCATCTCCGCGCAGGCATTTATAGTGTTTTCCGAAAACGCCCCCGAAGGCGGTGCAAACAGGTTTATTTTTTGCCCTATTATCATTTCCAGGAGTTTTACGCTCGGCCTGATTTCCTCGGTATTCGCCGCTTTTGACATTTTTGAGTGGTCTTTATGGAAATATCCGTGGCTTCCAAGTTCATGCCCGCGCGCGTAAATTTCCCTTACGGCGTCAATGTTGTCGTCCGCCCATGCCCCACCTATAAAAAACGTCGCTTTGGCGTTATATTCGTCAAGTATGTCCAAAATTTTTAAAACGTTATCCGTACCTTCATATACGTTGAAGGTTAAACTCACGTTTGCAGAATTTTCGTCGCCGCAATAATACAACACGTCGTTCTCATACGAAACCGCGGCGGCGTTGCCGCCCCAAAAGCCAACAAGCCCTACCGCCAAAACAATTGCGGCAAGCGCCAAATTAATGGAAACGGATATAAATTTGCTTTTCAATAGTTTGCCCCTATATTTTTAATACTATTTATATAATATTAAGTACAGAGGCATTTATTGCCTACTTCAATTTTACAAATGTAACGCCCGTTTCGCCTTCGCCGTATTTACCTGAGCGGTATTCGGCGACGTTTTTATGCCTTTTAAGGTGTTCCCAAATGGCGGATTTAAGTTTTCCCGTGCCTACGCCGTGTATTATTTTTATTTCGGCTAAATTATCCGTTACGGCTTTGTCTATAAAATTATCGACCTCGTAAAGTGCTTCACCCACGGTTAAACCGAGCAGGTTTATTTCCAGAACAGGTCTGTCGGCTGGAATGTTTTTTACTATTTTAACCTTAGTTTCGCTTTTTTGTTTTTCGCCCGTTACCTGCAAGTCTTTCAGTTTAAGGTGCATTTTAATATCGCCACACCTTACCTCCGCCTCGCCCTTTACCCGGTTGAAACTTACAATTTCCCCGCGCGTGTCCATGGGTATTATAAACACTTCAACGCCGGATTTAATGTTATTTTCGGTGGCGGGTACAAAACCGTCGTTCTGCTTTTTTATGCCGCTTTCTTCCACATAGGCCGCGTCTTCAATACGGTTTTTAAGCGTGCGTGCACGTATCAAATCACTCTGGGAAAGATTTTGCTTTTTGAATATTTCTTCAATCTCCAAAAGTATTTGTTCGGCTTTTTCCGTTCTCTCGTTTATTATCCTGCGGCTTTCGCTTCGCGCCATTCTTGCAATCTTTTCACGTTCGCGGTTTAAATTGTCGGTAAGTTTATTTGCCTCTTCAACTTTACTTTGCCATTCTTTTTTAATGCGTTCGGCTTCGGCCAATTTAAATTCGGCCTGCACCCTGCTCTCTTCGGCACGGCGGACAACATTTTCAAAATTGCGCGCGCTCTCGGATAAATATCCCGTTGCGGCGGTTAAAATTTGTTCGTCCATGCCCAGCCGCCGTGCAATTGCAAGCGCGTTACTCGCACCCGGAAGCCCTATTTTTATGGTATATAGCGGTTTTAAAGTTGCCGCGTCAAATTCCATGCTCGCGTTTTCAATTCCGTCCACCGTATAGGCAAACTCTTTGAGCGGTGTAAAATGTGTAGTAACAATCCCCCTGCAACCCATATCGAGCAATCTTTTAACCACGGCCTTTGCAAGAGCCTGCCCCTCGTCCGGATTGGTGCCGCCGCCGAGTTCATCTATAAGTACAAGACTGTTTTTGCTCACTTTTTTGCAAATTTTTATAATATTTTCAATGTGCGAGGAAAAAGTAGATAAACTTTCCTCAATACTTTGGCTGTCGCCTATATCGCAAAAGATATTGTCAAAAACCGCCACGGAACTGCCTTCCGCCGCAGGGATAAACAACCCGCAAGCCGCCATCAGGCAAAAAAGACCGCACATCTTTAAAGTTACGGTTTTTCCGCCCGTATTTGCTCCGCTCAAAAGCAAAAAATTATAATTTAAACCAAGTTCCAGCGAAACGGGAACAACTTTGTCCTTCTCAATGAGTGGATGCCTGCCCTTTATTATGTTTATATGCCCGCGGTCGTTTACTTTGGGTTCCGTACATTTTTGCGAATATCCAAATTCCGCAACGGCAAAAATTCCGTCCAGCTCCGAAAGAATTTCAACGTCCTGCTGCAACTCGGTTGACAGTGTGCCTACGCGGAGCGATAAGGCGCGCAAAATGGCTTCAACCTCTTCTTTTTCATCGATTGTGAGCGCAATAAGCTCGTTGTTGAGTTCCAGCACGTATTCAGGTTCTATAAAAAACGTTGCACCTGTTTTGGAACGGTCGTGAACGAATCCTTTTATATGGCTCTTATGTTCGGCCTTGACGGGAATCACGTAGCGGTCGTTTCTTATCGTTACAATGGAATCCTGTAAAAACTCGGCGTTTTTGCCTGAAATATATTCGGCTAATTTTTCGCGTATCCTTTCGTTGAGGCTTTTGATTTTACTTCTTATGGAATACAGTTTGTCGCTTGCCCTGTCGCTCAAAGAATCGTCGTTTATTATTTTTTCAAAAATATCATCTTCCAAACCACGGTCAAAATACAGCCTGTCTGTAACCGCGCGCACAAGTTTTATTTGGTCGTCGTTTATTTTTGATACGGATGTGTATACTTCCCTCGCCGCCCGCAACAGACGGCCGACGGTCAAAAGTTCTGCGCAAGAAAGCACGGAGTGTTTTTGCGCCCTTGGCAAAATGTCCCCCGTTTCGCCGAATTGTTCTATCCTGCTTATACCGTAAGTATATAAAAGTTTGTCGCCCTCGCGCGTTAAAAGCAGGCGGCGGCGAACTTCGTCTATATCCGCTGACGGGCAACGGTTAATAACCGAATTTTTCCCGCCCTCGGTAGAGGCGAATCCTGCGGCCGTAGCAAGAATTTTATTCAGTTCGAGTTTAGCAAAATATTCGGTATCCATATCACAATACGGGCGAATTGGCGTGCCCGCGCGTGTAATTTTTAAAATATTGCATTTGCGCTTGTCCGTCTCCGGCTATCTTAACCAATTTTTGCGGACTACCGCAAACGGTGCAATCCAAAAGTGTGCCCACGGGCGAAACGCCTACCAAATTTGCACAGTTAAACACTTCAAAGCGGCAGACCGAAGTTTTATATCTGCGTAGGGGAAAGTTTCTGCCGTTCTCGTCGGTTAGAATGTAATTTGGTTTTTTATCGCAATCGGCACACCTTTTGCCAAACGGGCAATATATTAAATCCATCACTTTTATGTCGCCCGACGCAAGCGCAAACACGTTTGCGCGGGATAAGGCTTTTTGTTCGGCAACTGTCAATTCTTTGGAAAGCGCAATATATTCCGCCGTGCATAAATTCACATCGACGGAGTTGGAAATATTAATGCCGCAACCCGCAAAAAACGGCATTTGCAGTTCACTTGCAAGCTCTATTCCCCAACTGCCGTCGCAATAAATTCCTTTGAATTTTTTTATTGCTGGCTTGATTTTTTCTATTTCATGGGAGGTCATAAAGGGCGGCAGAAACAAAAATTTATTGCAATCGCCGCAATCGTTAAAATTATAATCATCGGGCTTATAAATAGTTAAATCGGCACCCGTGTCCGCATTTTGCGTTGTAAATACGGCAATTTTTGTGTTTGGTTCGTTTTTAATTTTCGGCAATAAGTGATTTTTTACAACCTGCACATTTCCCGTAGCGGAAATATAATCATAGTACTCCGCATACACTTTTCGGCGCAAGGCATTTAGCGCGGAAGCCGGCATAAACACGCCGTCGGTTACAATGGATATAAATTCGATTTCAAACGGATATTTATCCACTTTGCCGAAACAATTTTTTATATCGGCATCCGTAAGCGGGCGGGTGTTTGCCTCTTCCAAAATTTCTTCGCTGTACACCTTTAAGCTGCCTATCTCAATCTCCGCCCTTTCTCCGCGGCAAAGGCGAACGGACAACTTGACGGTTATCTTTCTGTGGCCGTCAATAAGCTCGCCGTTGAGCGAAGCGTCGGTCGTAATGAAAAGTTTATCGCCGCTACGCAAACGGCTTTTCGAACTTACCGTAAACGTTTTTCCGTTGTTTTCAACAAAATCGGCTCCGCCTACCTCTTTGCCGCCCCGTAAAACCTTAAAGCAGTCCCCTTTACCGAATTTTTCATTGCTATAACAACAATATTTGCCGTTTTCAACCTTTAAAACGCCAACGTATTCCCCTATATGCCCCTGCACATCGGAAGAAATGAACGTTTTATCCTGGCCAAAGGCAAGCCCTTTTGTGTAGTTACCTCGGTTATAAGTGCGCTTTAAATTACTTAAATCTATGCAGCTTTCGGTTTTATTCAATATGTTGTTATAGTATTTGACGGCGGCGGCAACATATTCGGGTCTGCGCATGCGCCCCTCGATTTTGAACGATGACACGCCTGACTCTATAAGTTGCCGAATATTGCCGCCAACGCTCAAATCGGCAAGGGAAAGTCTGTATGCCAAATCTTCAAAGCCGTTTCTGTTTATGGAATACAATTTTCTGCACGGCTGTTTGCACTTGCCCCTGTTGCCGCTGTTTCCCCCTGCGAAAGAGGACATATAACATTGACCAGAAAAGCATGTACAAAGCGCACCCTGAATAAAAACTTCGGTTTCAATAATTTCCGAAATTTTTTTTATTTCATCGATAGGCGTTTCTCTCGCCAAAACAACACGCTCAAAACCAAATCTTTTGGCGAGCTTTGCACCGTAAACATTGCACACTCCGGCCTGCGTTGACAGATGAAGTTTTATGGAAGGATAATTATCCTTAATAAATTTACCCAAAAATATATCGGATAAAATTATGGCGTCCGCGCCTGAGTTCCACACCTCTATCAACGTATCCAAAAATTGCGGCAGTTCGCTGTCTTTAATTAGCGTATTCATTGCCACATAAACTTTTATGCCGAACGCATGCGCATAACGCGAAATTTCGCCAAAACCGGCCATGTCGAAATTTTGGGCGGAACTGCGCGCGGAAAATGAGGTTAGCCCCAAATAAATGGCATTTGCACCCGAATTGATTGCCGCATATGCGCTGTTAATATCACCCGACGGTGCTAATATTTCACACATAGTACTATACAAAACCAAATTTTTTAATAATTTGAGCTATTGCACCCCGATTATTGCTCACCGAAACAAAGTCCGCGGCATCTTTAAGCTCTTGAACGGCATTGCCTACTGCGCACCCTACTCCCGCGGCAACAATCATGGAAAGGTCGTTAAGGTTGTCGCCTGCTGCCACTGTTTTTTGTATGGGAATGTTATAGTAGTTTGCAAGATATTTGACCGCTTCGCCCTTATTATCGCCTATCGGTGATATTTCAACCAAAACCGTTGCGCTACACGTTACGTCAAAGCGGCCGCCGAGTCTCTTATTTAATTCGGTATATAACCCCTCTCTTTTATCTTCTGGAACGATGCTCAAAACTTTTTGGCAAAATAATTTTTTACTGCGCACATAATCGGACATTTTTCCGTTTATATGTACGGCTTTAACGCCTATAATTTCTTCATAGCGCGTTAAATAAGGATTGTCGCAAGGATAATTTGTATAAATTTTCTCGTCGCTGTAAACGTTTATGCCGTAGCCCAAATCTTCTATATTCTCACAAATTTCGGCTACGCAGGAATAATCCATGCCGCCGTTTTTAATCACCGCGCCCGTATCTATATCTGCAATAACTGTGCCTTGGTACGCAATTACAAGCCCTTTTAAGCCGAGTGCGCGTACCTGCGGCAATATTGAGCTTAACATTCTGCCCGTACATACGGCAAAAATACCGCCCGATGCAACATATTCGTTTATGGTATCCCGTACTTCGGGCAATATCTGCTGTTTGTCGTCAATTAATGTCCCGTCAAAATCCGAAACTATGAGTCCGCAATTTATATTCATAAATTATTTTCCAGGTAGGTTTTGATTTTTTTTGCAAGCGCGGGACTGATTCCCTCGCATGTGGCAAGTTCTTCCTCGCTTGCCGCCATAATTTTATCGAGATTGCCGAATTTTTGAAGTAACGCCATTCTTTTTACTTTGCCTATGCCGTCTATTTCGGTTAGTACGGAGCTTAAATTGCGTTTTGAGTGGATATTCCTGAAATACGTTATGGCAAACCTATGCGCCTCGTCGCGTATCCTCTGCAACATTTTAAGCGAATAGTCGCGGTGGGATATTTTTATGCTCTCGTCGGCGTTCAGGGTGAATACTTCCTCTTCCCGCTTGGCCAAAGAAACAAGCTCGATACCGCCTATATTCTTTTTATCGAATATTTCCTTAACCGCAGAAAGCTGTCCCTTGCCGCCGTCGATTATTACCAAATCGGGCTTGGGAAACCTGTCCTCTTCGTCCGTGCCGAGCTTATCGAGCCTGCGGGTTAAAACTTCCTGCAACGAGGCAAAATCATTGGCGCCCTCAACCGTCTTAATTTTAAAGCGGCGGTAACTGTTCCTGTCCGCTTCTCCGTCTATGAACACTACCATTGAACCCACTTTATCCACTCCGCTTATGTTGGAAATATCGTAGCACTCCATTCTCCTGGGATATTTTTTCAGCCCCAAAAGCTGTTGCAGCCTCTTGCAGGCATTAATAGTCATGTCATCCTTATGCTTGATTTTGTCAACGGACTTTTCAAGATATTCCGCCGCATTTTCTTGCGCCATTTTAAGCAATTTAAATTTATCGCCCTGCTTTGCAACGGTAATTTCAACTGTTTTGTCGAATTTTTGCTTAAAATAGGTTTGCAGTAGCTCTTTTTCGCAAAATTCTTCAACGACTATTTCCGAAGGCGGCTCATGGTGTTGATAGTACTGTGAAATAAAACTCGTAAGCGCGTCGCTGTCCGACATATGTGCCTCGTCCAGCGCAAAACTGCTTCCACCTTGCATTATGCCCTTTCTCGTAACAAGCACGTTTACCGCAGAATACAGATTGTTGGTTGCATAGGCAATAATATCCGCGTCAATGGCTTTGTTCAGGGAAGGAAGACGTTTTGCTTCGAGTTTGGAAAGCATATCAAGTTTGTTCTTATAATCAAGCGCAAGCTCAAAGTTTTCGCTTTCCGCCGCGGCAAACATTTTGGTTTTGAGAAGATCTTCCGCCTCTTTCAAATTACCGTCAAGAAAGTCGAGTGCTTTTTTAACCTGGGCGGCATATTCCTCCTTTGTAACTTTGCCTGCGCAGGGCGCGGAACATCTGCCTATATGGTAATTCAAACATTCCCGTTTAGGCTTTGAATTGATTGCAGTGTGGCATAACCTCACGCAAAAAGTAAGTTGCAGCGTGTCCAAAATATCCTTACAATTTATTCCGCCCATAAACGGACCGAAATATTTGCAACCGTCTTTTTTGATTTTCCGTGTTATATAAAAGTTTGGAAACTCCTCTTTTGTATCAACTTTTATATAAGGATAAGTTTTATCGTCCTTTAAAAGGATATTGTATTTTGGCTTGTATTTTTTTATAAGGTTATTTTCAAGCGCAAGCGCATCTATTTCGGAGGAAGTTATTATATAGTTGAAATCTGCAATATTTTCAACCATTTTGGTAACTTTTTCCGGTTTTGGCGAATTATGGAAGTATTGGCGCACACGGTTTTTTAGCACCCGCGCTTTTCCAACGTAAATTACATTGGAATCTTTGTCGAGCATAATATATACTCCCGGATTATCGGGAAGCAGTTTTAATTTTTCCTTTATTACGTCCATATTAACCTATTTTACATTATAGCACCGCTAAAAATTTTTTGCAATAATTAGCGCCATAAAAAAGGACCCGCCGCTCTGCTTTCGGCAAGCCCTTTTTATCAGGTTAATTTTTGTGAACGCCTGCAAGTTTGGGCACCTCGGTTTTTACCTGCTCGGCTGTCAGCATGGTAAACCCGAAGTCCAGCCGCGTTGCCTTTTTTGATGAATCGTAATAAAAATTGCCGTCGCTTATATCGAAATTTTCACCGAAAATATTGTCGCTTTGCACAGTTTGTGTTCTGCTGTTTACAACAAATACCGTTTTGTTTAAATAGTCGTAGCCTATATTTTTATTAAATACGCTTTGATAAACTTTTGCAATGCCCTTTTTATTGTTGCCATCTTGCGTAGTTATGGGATTGTTTAAACCGTCAAAATAGCAATTCTCAATGAAGGCGTAGCAACCTGCGCGGATAGATAACCCATAATCCGTTGAGCCGCCGAAATAATTATTATACATGTGAATATTTGCCTGACGGCACAAGGGCAGCGCGCTATTATCATAATAATTGTTGTGGAACGTTAAACTTGCCGTCCGGCTGATGTCATCTTCCCCAACAATGCAGGTTTTTGAAGTATTGTTATAATGCACATATGATACTGTTGCATAGGAAAGATATTTAAATTCGGTAGCAACACCGCCGTTATGCATATCCTGTCCGGAAGTAACATCCCAATTGTTTTTTCCCGAATTAAAAGTGCAATTGTGAAGCCAAAAATATTTGCTCGTAAAATTATCGGCGTTTGTTAACCTGTTTGCAGAACTTTTATTGCCCGCAAAACTGCAAGCATCCCCCGGATAACCTTCAAAAGTTAGATTGCGGATTTCAATTGAACTACATTCATACCAGGTTAAGCCCCATTGATAAATTGTTGCGTCTGTGCCAATCCCCTCAATAGTTACGTTGTTTGCTCCCGAAATTGTGCAATTATTCCATTCACAGGTATATTCGTTATTTTGCCAAATAAGTTTATTGCCGATATTATCCAACGGCTCGATGCCGTCTTCCAAGGTATTTAAGTTGTTTTTGATAATATCTTCGGTTGAACCAAGCGTTTGATTTATTGTGAGTTCTTGCAAAACTTCGCCGCCGTTTGCGTATTCAATCCGTTTCCATTGCGGAGCGGCAACCGAACCAATAACGCGTATCACAACGGGAACGACGGATGTGGAAATTTTTTGTAGAATATTTACTATTCCCGTATACTCAACTTCGCCTCTTTCTGTTTTAATCCTTGCTTTAACGGTATTTTTGTTATTTTCGGTTACATACACCACCAGCGTGCCATCTTTTAGCGTACCGTCATCGTTATATGCGCCTATACCTTCGTAATACATCCAGTGGGCATAGCCCGATCTGTCGTGTTTTGAAACGTTTACCGTAACAGTAGCCGTTTTGCCGTTTACCACAACTTGTATAGAATATTGTCCCGCCGAAAGCCCAAGAATATCGGCGCGGACAACATTATTGTTTACGCGCACAAGTTCTTGGTCAATTGCGGTAAATTGGCTCCCGTCCAATGCCTTATAAAACACAGCATAATCTGCCGCCGTTGTATCGGCAAGAAGCGGGACCTCAACAAAAGCTCCCTCTTCATAGCCGCCCGAAGCCGTAATTTTAAAATCGTTTTCGGGTTCTTCGGGTTGATCGGGATTTTCCGGTTGGTTAGGCTTGTTTGGGTCATCAGGTTGTTCAGGTACATCGGGCTCTTCGGGTTGTTGGGGCTCCTCTTTCCAACACGCATAAAATTTTTTGTCGCCAATAGAAGTTTCTGTTATCTCGGTTATTACCTCGCCTTCAAAATTCTCATTGTTGTACCAACCAATAAAAATTGACTTTTCCTTAGTAACGTCCGTCGGCAATTTTGTTACAGACCCGTAGGTGTATGACGTAACGTTGCCGTCGTTTATCGTGCCGCCGAATAATTCATAAGTAATACCATAAATTTCGGGTTCCCAATGGGCATATAAATTCAAGTTGCCCATAACCGGTTGCAAAAAATTATATTTTGTGCCGTCTATACTTTGAAGGAACCAGCCGATAAACTTATATCCCGGTCTTGATTTTTCATCCGGCTCGGCTACCAAATCTCCCTCGGTTACTATTTCCGTTTCGGGCGCGGGCGAGTCGGGATAATTAAGGTCAAAAATTACCGTATATTTTACAGTCTTTTGAACGACATCTTCTATCCACTTTGCATAATAGTGCTTTTCACCCGTGGCGTCCGCGGGAATTTCCGTTACGGCATTACCGTTAAACTCTTCATTGTCAAACCAGCCGCCGAAAGTATAACCCAATCTTTCAACCTGCGGCAAGCAAGTAACTGTGCCCTCAACGTAATTATAAAAATTGGTATAGCCCTCTTTTATACTTCCTCCGTTCAGGTGCAAAGTAACGGGAGAAATTGTTGGTGTAGGCTCGCTTCCGCCGCCTTCGTCATGCCCATCTCCCTGTTCACCGCCTTGACCGCCGTCGGGCGGGGTATCTTGGCCTCCGCCCTGCACGTCTCCTTGACCGTCGGGCGGCGTATCCTGCCCTCCGTCAGGCGGAGTGTCTTGTCCGTCTCCATGACCCTCATCAGGCGAATCGTCGTGCGCTTCACCCTGGTCTTCCTTCCATTTAGCCCAAAATTCTTTATCGCTGTTTGCGTTCGCCGCGTCTATTTTAGTGTAACTCTCACCGGTAAGCCCGTCATTATCAAACCAGCCGTCAAATATATAATTTAACCGCGTTGCGTTTTGGGGAAGGATCACCTCGGTATTTTCCTCAAATTCAAGCGTGTTGCCGCCGGGTAGAAAACCGCCGTTTAAATTAAAAGTGATTGTGTAAGTCGCTTTGGGAGGTTCTTCCGCAGTTGAACACGCATTGCACGCCGTTTCCATTACGGCAAACATTAAAATTATTATAACCGCAATAACCGTTGTAGCTAACGTAGAGCATATTCTTTTAAGTTTAGCCATTTTTTTGCCTTCGTTTAACCGTGTTGTAACATTACATTAAATATATCATAATTCTATCACAATTTTAGCACCGCGTATCATATTTTGCAATATTTTGACTAAATTTAGATAAAAAATAAAACCATTAAGCTTACAACAGCTTAATGGTTTTATACAAATAGTATAATACGTAAAATTTAGACAGTGCAATAACTTGAATTTTTAAACTTTAAGTTTATTTAAAATCCGTTCCAACGCATATTTGCCGTGTTCGTAAGTAAGTCCGCCCTGAAAATATGCGATATACGGCGGCTTTACGGGACCGTCGGCGGAAAGTTCTATGGAAGCTCCCGAAACAAATGTGCCCGCCGCCATTATAATTTTATCGTCATATCCCGGCATATCCCACGGTTCGCAGGTTACAAAACTGTCCACGGGCGAGGCATACTGTACCTCGCGAATGAAATTTATCATCTTCTCCGCGCTGTCAAACTCAATTGCACGTGTAATGTCATATGGCGTTTTGCCTATTTCGGGATAATTGATATAGCCAAGCTCGCTCATTGCCATGCCTATTAAAAGCGAACATTTTAAAGCCTGGGCAACCGTATGCGGAGCCATAAAGAGCCCCTGGTAAAAATATCTGTATCCCGCCTCGTAGGAGCCGACTTCAAGCCCTATTGAAGGGGCTGTAAGTCTTTTGCCTATCAAATCGATATAGCGTTGTTTTCCGCAGATATATCCGCCCGTAGGCGCAAGCCCGCCGCCTGCGTTTTTTATCAGTGAACCTACAATTATATCCGCGCCCACTTCTGTTGGCTCCCGCTTTTCAACAAATTCGCCATAACAATTGTCAACAAAGATACAGCCCTTAAAGCCAATAGCGCGAACAAAATTGCATGCTTCGCCGATTTCCGCACAGGAAAAGGCGTCCCTTAGTTCGTACCCGCGCGAACGCTGTATATAAACGACCTTAACACTATTATTTAATTTAGCTTTTACGGCATCAAAATCGATTTTATCGTTTTTAAGTCCGCAATACTCAAAATTAACGCCAAAATCCTTTAACGAACCGTTGCCGTCGCCAAAAATAACGCCGCGAATAGTGTCATACGGCATACCGCTTATACATAAAAGCCCGTCGCCGGGGCGCAAAAGCCCGAAAAGGGCAACCGTCAAAGCGTGCGTGCCCGATAAAAGATGGGGCGAAACTATACCTGCCTCCGCCCCGAAAGTTTTGGCGTACAGCATGCCCAAAATATCCCTGCCGCTATCGTCGTAGCCATAGCCCGTGGAACCGTTGAAATGCCGCAGTGCAACCTTATACTCTTCAAAAGCCTTTAAAACTTTAACTTGATTAAAATATGCCGTATCTTCAACGGCGGCAAATTGATTTTTTAATTTTAATTCGCAATTTTTTATGAAACTTTCAATTTCGGTCATTCAATAACTCCAAAACTTTTTCCGCTGTTGCGTCGGCAGGATCAATCCAAAAAATATTCGGCAGTTTTTTAAAAAACGTTATCTGCCGCTTTGCATAATGACGAGTATTTAGCTTAATTATGTTACGCATAGTACTCTCATTATCGCCATTTTTGAGACAATTTACCACTTCTTTGTAGCCTATTGCCTGCATACACTGACAATTTTCGTCAACACCGCTGTTTAACAAATTTTTAACTTCATCAATAAGCCCGCGTTCAAACATGCCGTCAACCCTGCTGTTTATGCGGGCATAAAGCTCCTCTCTTTGATAATTGACGGCCACGGCAACATATTCGTATTTTGGAATAAGCGTATCGTGTTGGTCCGATTTTTTAATACCGCCCGTTTCAAAAATTTCAAGAGCGCGGATAACTCTCTTCGTATCGTTCACATGCAGCCGGCTTGCGGTTTGTGGATCTACCTGTTCCAAAAGCGCGTGGATATATTCTTTGCCCTGCTCTTGAAGCAATTTATTGTATTTTTCCCTTACCGTTTTATCCGCGCCCGCGTTTCCGTAGGCAAAATCAAACAATAAAGAATTGATATAAAACCCAGTTCCGCCGCAAATTACGGGAGTTTTTCCATGCGCCAAAAGCCTGCCAATTACAGGTGTTGCCCCTGCGGCATAGTCAAATACGCTGAACTCTTGGCGCGGTTCAACTATATCAATCATGTGGTGGACTATTCCGCCGCGCTCGTCTAATGTGGGCTTTGCGGTACCTATGTCCAATCCCCTATATATCAATTGCGAATCGGCGGAAATTATCTCGCTATTTAATTTTTGCGCGCATTTAACGGCAAGTTCGGTTTTTCCCGTAGCCGTTGCGCCGCAAATAATAAGGAGCTTACCCACTCAAACAATCCTTTTGAACATTTTTTCTATCTCGCGCTTTGTTATTGTTACGCACACGGGTCTGCCGTGAGGGCATTTCAACGCAACGTTGCCCTTCATTAACTTCAAAAGATTTTTAACTTCCTGTTCGGTGAGTTGCATTCCTCCTTTCACGGCATGTTTGCAAGCCGTCGCCGCCAACTTTTCCTTTAAAACGTCTTCAAGTTTAATGGTTTTATAGCTACTTAAACGCGAGAGAACGTCATCGAAAAAATTTTGCAAATTTAAAGAAGACAGATCGGCGGGCACTTCGTTGATTTTATACGAGGACGGACTGAATCTGCTTATATCAAACCCAATATCAATTAAAACATTGATATTTTTATCAATAAATTCCTGTTCCTGGGGATTTGCTTCAAGCACGTATGGATATAAGAGCGGCTGTTTTGCAATGTTGCGGTTTTTTATTTGCTCTATAAGTTTGTCGTAAATTATCCGTTCGTGTGCGGCATGCTGGTCGATTATATATCCGCAACCTTGATATTCATATATAAGATAAGTGTTAAAAAGCGCACCGCAAAAATGGAAATTCTCGTAATTTATTTCCGCCTGCCTTCTCGCAAGATATCTTTCCTCAATCTCCTTTGCCCGTTCAATATATGGGTTGGTTTCAAGCGTACCGTCGCTCACGCCCCTTTTGCAGTTATCGTACCTGAAATTATCTCCGTTACATTCGCTTATGGATAAATCCAAAGTGGGATCAAACGGTCTGTCTTCATCGGTTTTGTTTTCGGCAATCTCATTTTGAGGCGCCTGCGGTCTGGGCGGGTAACTTTTAAGCATCTCTTCGAGTTTCTTTTTATAGTTATCCTCAGGGAAAATGGGTTCTATGGGCGGTTTGTATTTATCTATAATTTCCTGCGGCAATTCTTCCTGCACGTAAACTTTGTTTACGCTTCCCGTGCCCATTGTGGATTTAATTTCGGGAATTCTTCCGCCGTCCGCGACAAATTCGGTTGCGGTTGAAGTTCCGTCCAGAACAGCCGAAATCACTTTATATATCACGCCGAAAATAAAATTATTTTCAACAAATCTTACGTCTGCCTTGTTGGGGTGAACGTTGACGTCTACAATATCGGGCGGCACATCTATATTTAAAACGTAAAAAGGAAATTGCCGTTTCATCATATAGCTAGCATATGCGTTGGAAATTGCAACGGCAATAGTGTTGTTGATTATGTACCTGCCGTTCAAAAAAATGCTTTGATAGCTTTTGTTGGGCTTGTAAAAATTTTGGTTACCTATAAACCCGTAGATATGCACGCCGTCCTTTAAGGCGTCTATTTTTATGCACTCGGATAAAACTTTTGCGCCGTAAACCTGCGCAACGGCCTCTTCGGGTCCGCCGCCGAAAGATTGATAAACAAGTTTGCCGTCGGCAAAATATTTAAAACTTACATTTGGATTTGCGAGAATAAAGCGGGCGGCAAAACTTGAAATATCCGTCTCCTCTTTTTTATCGGGTTTTAAAAATTTGGCGCGCACGGGCGTATTATAAAACAAATCCCGAACCGTAACGGTTGTGCCTTTTTCAAGCGCGGACGGTTGAACTTTGCCTATTTCGCCGCCTTCGCAAACAATTTTATAGGCGGGATTGCCCTCCGTAACGGAAATAATTTCCGTTTTGGATACAGAAGAAATACTTGCCAGCGCCTCTCCCCTGAAACCAAGCGTGGATATTTTGTCGAGGTCGTTCACGTTGGTAATTTTACTTGTTGCATGGGGCAGAAAGGCCACAGGCAAGTCGTCCTTAAATATCCCCGAACCGTTATCTGCAACTTTTATAAGTTGTTTGCCGCCCTTTTCGATATGAATTTCAATGTATGTAGCGCCGGCGTCAAGGCTGTTTTCAACAAGCTCTTTTACAACCGAATAGGGCCTGTCCACCACTTCGCCTGCGGCAATGCGGTTGAAAACCGTTTCGGAAAGTACATTAATTCTCTTCATCTTTAACTTTCTCCACTAAATCCCCCACCAACAGAAACGCCTGCATGGGCGAAAGATTATTTAAGTCCACTTCGCGTAAAATACGTTCTACTTCGCTTTCTGCTTTTTGAGGCTCCCCATCGTCTTCCACATGAGATTTATCGCCGTTTTCAACAAGTTTTAAAATTTGCTTCGCCCTATCCGTTACGGATTTGGGGACGCCGGCAAGCGAAGCAACCTCTATGCCGAAACTTCTATTTGCCCCGCCGCGCATTATCTTTCGCAAAAATATAATGGACCCGTTAAGTTCCCTGACGGCGATTTTATAATTTTTAACGCCGTTCAAACTGCTTTCAAGCTCCGTCAGCTCGTGATAATGGGTCGCAAACATCGTTTTTGCGCCTATTTTTTCCGTTAAATGTTCTATTACCGCCCAGGCAATGCTCAAACCGTCATAAGTGCTTGTGCCCCTTCCAACTTCGTCTAAAATCAACAGGCTGTTTTTGGTTGCGTTGTTTATTATTGTGGCGACCTCAATCATTTCAACCATAAACGTACTTTGGTCGGAAATCAAATTATCGCTTGCGCCAACCCTTGTAAACACCCTGTCAATGAGCGGAATTTGCGCCTCTTTTGCAGGGACAAAACACCCCATATGCGCCATAATCGCGATTATGGCTGCCTGCCGCATATATGTACTCTTACCCGCCATATTCGGCCCCGTTATAATCATGGTGCGGTTGTCGCCCTCATCCAAAAGCGTATCGTTGGGTATAAATTTCTCCTTGGAAACAACTTCAACTACTGGGTGCCTGCCGTCTTTGATGATGAACGGCGCACTTTCACCTACCATTTTTGGTTGTACATAGCGATTGGTTTTTGATATGTCGGCAAACGAAACAATCATATCAAGGAGGGCAATTGCCTGAGCTATGATTTTTAAATTATCTATGTTGCTTGCCAAAACTGATTTGATTTTTTCAAAGATCTCCGCTTCGAGCTTTAAAGCTTTATCTTCACTTGTCAAAATCTTTTCTTCGAGTTCTTTAAGCTCCTCGGTTGCATATCTTTCGGAGTTTGAAAGAGTTTGCTTGCGCTGATAATTTAAAGGCACCTTGTCTTTAAAAGATTTTGAAACTTCAATATAATAACCGAATACACGGTTGTAATCTATTCTCAGCGTACGTATGCCCGTAGCGTCGCGCTCGCGCGACTCCATTGCAATGAGCATTTGCCCAACGTTTTTCTTTATGCTGCGGAGTTCGTCAAGCTGTTTATTAAAACCTTCATTTATGTATCCACCGTCCTTCATTGTGGCGGGCGCCGGGGAAGATATTGCATTGCTTAACATTTTTGCAACCGGCGATAAATCAATCAAATTATCGGCAATATGCTTTAAAATTGACGATTTAAACCCCGAAAGCTGGAATTTAATATTTGGAATGACGTCCAACGACGCGGCAAGCGATAAACAATCCTTTGGCAAAATATTTCCGTTGCTTATTTTACCGGATATCCTCTCTATATCGCTTATCTCTTTAAGCAAATCCTGCAAGGCAAGCCTTATAACCGTGGCTTCATACAATTCCGCAACGCCTTGGAGTCTGTAATTTATTTCGTCTATATCATGCAGTGGATAAAGAGCCGAATTTTTGAGCAGTCTTGCTCCCATACACGTCTTGGTTTTATCCAAAAGCCATAAAAGCGAGCCGTACCTGCCGCCGCCGAGCGTTTTTATAATTTCGAGATTATTGAGCGCCGCCATATCCAGTTGCATAAAATTTTCGGAAACGACGTACTTAACGTTGTCTATATTTTGCAGGGCATGTTTTTGCGTTTCCTTCAAGTACTCTATAAGCGCGCCCGTGGCGCAAACTGCATCGTTTTTGCCGTTGATCGGGTACGCCGCAAGAGAATTGACTTTAAACTGTTCGGTGAGAATACGCTCTGCCGCCGAATAGCCGAACGCCCAAGCGGGATAACTTGAAAAACGGGGCAAAAGACCGGCATTGACCTCGCGTAAATTTTTAGACGCAAAAAGCATATCGTCGTTACAGATAATCTCTTTTACGTCGAGCTTAACCATCTGTGTAACGCATTTTTGTAAGCCGTCGGCGGTGTATTCCGTGGCGGTGAGTTCACCCGTTGTTATGTCCGCCCATGCGAGGGCATATTTATCCCCGTTTTTGTAGGCGCAACATATAAAATTATTGGTTTTTCCGTTTAATCCCGTGTCGGAGGTTAAAGTGCCCGCGGTTACCACCCTTACAACGTCGCGCTTAACTATGCCTTTTGCCTTAGACGGCTCTTCCAGCTGTTCGCAAATTGCAACCTTTTCGCCGCTTGCAACCAACTTATCGATATATGAATCTACGGCATGATAGGGTACGCCGCACATAGGGGCTCTTTCTTCAAGCCCGCAGTCCTTGCCCGTTAGGGTTAAATCAAGTATTTTTGAGGCCTTTACCGCATCGTCGAAAAACATCTCGTAAAAGTCGCCAAGACGGTACAAAACCACACAATCTTTATACTTGTCTTTCACGGACATGTAGTGTTGCATCATTGGTGAAAACGTCGCCATAATTTCAGTCCTTAACTATTTCGCCGGCAAGCGATACCCCGTTTGCCGATTTTATTTTTACATTTAAAAATTCGCCTATTACGTTTGTTGAACTCTCAAAATACGCCATTCTGCCATACTCGTCCCTGCCGAGATACAGACCCCTTTTGCCGTCGTAATCTTCGCACAAAATTTCCACGGTTCTGCCAACGTATTTCAGCGATTGCTCGCGGGTGTTTGAGTTTATCAACTCAACAAGCCGCATGATTCTGTCCTTTGAAACGTCTTCGGGAATTTGATTTTCCATGTTTGCGGCAACTGTACCGTTGCGTTTTGAATACACAAAAGTAAACGCCGATGAAAAACCGACTTCACGCACGAGGCTCAAAGTATCTTCAAAATCCTGCTCCGTTTCACCCGGAAAACCCACTATCAAATCTGTGGTTATTGCGCAATCGGGGACGTATTTTTTAAGAGTTTCAATCTTTTTTATGTATTCCTCGCGCGTGTATCGCCTGTTCATGGCTTTTAAAACAGCGTTTGAGCCGCTCTGCACGGGCAAATGTACATTGTTGCATATTTTAGCGTTTCCGGCGATAACTTCTGCCAGCTCGGCAGAAAAATCTTTGGGGTGGCTTGTCATAAATCTCAAACGGAATTTGCCATTAATGTTTGCAATGCTGGTTAAAAGTTCGGGAAAGGAAATGTCGTCCGTGCCGTTATTGTATGAATTGACGTTTTGCCCCAAAAGCGTAATTTCCTTATATCCTTCGGCTATGAGCGACTTTGCCTCGGCAATTATATTTTCCGATCGCCTGCTACGCTCCCTGCCCCTCACATACGGCACAATGCAGTAACTGCAAAAATTATTGCAACCGTAGGTAATGTTTATCCAGGCGTTGGGATAACTCGTGCGGAGGGGCTTGTCCTCCTCGCATATCTCCCCGTTGCCCTGCTCTATTTCTATTACCGTTTTTTTACCGCCCTGCCGCTTTAAAATATACTCGGCAAGTTTGTTTAAGTTATGAGTGCCGAAAATTATATCCACATAGGGAAACTTTTTATGCAGAATATCGGCTTTGCCTATCTGTTGGGTGAGGCAACCGCCTACGGCAATAATCATATCCCGCTTTTTCGCTTTTAATTTTTTTAACATGCCTATATTGCCAAAGGCGTGATTTTCGGCGTTTTCGCGTATGCAACAGGTGTTGAACACGGCGATATCGGCGTCCTCTATATTTTCGCAGGACTTATAACCGAGAGAAGATAAAATGCCGGCGATTTTTTCCGACTCATGCACGTTCATTTGGCAACCGTAGGTTGTTATGTGGTAAAATTTATCCATAATTACTCTTATCCAAATTAATTATACAATTTTTACTCTGGTTTTTCAAACAAAAAAGCAAGAATTATTAAATTTTATAAATACTATTTATAAATGAAAAAATTTTTAAAAATTACCGCGATTATTTTAGGCTGTTTTATTGCCGTAGCAACCGCGCTTTTAATAACTTACTACGTTTTAACCGCGGACGCGGTATTAAACAAGGGCAAGCTATATTCCGTTGAGCAAAATATTGCAATCTATGACGATAACGGCGAAGAAATTGCCGACGCCTATTTAAACAATAAGCGCGCAAGCGTTAAACTTTCGGACTTGCAACAACACACAATAAACGCCTTTATAGCTTCCGAGGACAGATCTTTTTATAAACACAACGGATTGAACTACAAAAGAATGTTAAAAGCCGCCTACAAAAATTTAATTTCACACTCCTTTAAAGAGGGTGCGTCAACCATAAGCCAACAACTTGTAAAAAACACCCACCTTTCGGGCGATAAAACCATAAGCAGAAAATTAAAGGAAATCCGTTTAACAAAAAAACTCGAACGCGAATATACGAAAGAGGAAATTTTGGAAATGTATTTAAACACGATTTATTTCGGGCACAACTGTTACGGATTGCAGAGCGCGGCAAAGTTTTACTTTGATAAAAAAGCCGAAAATTTAACTTTGGAAGAGAGCGCGGTTTTGGCGGGACTTTTAATATCTCCAAACAATTACTCCCCCTTTAAATATCCCGAAAAATGTACAAAAAGAAGAAATACTGTTTTAAAAGCCATGGAGGACTGCAGATTTATAAGCGAAAAGCAATATGCCGAAAGCATTAAACAGCCCATTGAAGCCAAGCAAAACAACGAAACATGCAACTACGGAAGTTACGTTGCGGGGGTGTTTGACGAGCTGGAAAGCATTGATTTAAATTTTTACGATATAAGCGACGGCTGTAAAATATACACCAATTTACAGCCGGATTTACAAAATTATATTGAAAATTTAAGTTACCCGTGCGATAACGCCGTGATTGTTACCACTGCGGACGGAAAAGTATCGGCCTTTAAAAGCACCATAGGCAATACGCGGCGACAACCGGGGTCAACTATAAAGCCGCTGGCGGTTTATGCCCCTGCAATCGAGGAAAAACTTATAAGTCCGCATACTAAAATTCTTGACGAAAAAATAGATTACATGGGCTATTCGCCCGCAAACAACGATAACAGATACCACGGTTACGTTACAGTTACGGAGAGTTTGAACAAAAGCTACAATATACCGTCGGTAAAAATTTTAAACTCGCTTACGGTTGAAAAAGCCGAAAAATATCTTTCAAAAATGGATATAAACCCCGAAGAAAGCGACAAAAATTTATCGCTTGCACTCGGCGGAATGAGCCATGGGATAACAATTAAGCAACTTGCCGACGGATATACCCAATTTGCAAACTCCGGGCTGTACCGCCCTTCGCTGTTTATAAAAAAAATCGAGGACAAACACGGAAAAACAATTTATGAACCGCAAATTAACCAAACAAGAGTATTCGGCGAAGGTACAGCGTCGCTTATAAACGGGATTTTAACCGAAACTTCAAAAAGCGGTACGGCAAAATTATTGAAAAATTTGCCGTATAACGTTGCCTCCAAAACTGGAACATGCGGAAACGACAAGGGCAATACCGACGCCTACTCCATCAGCTATACGTCCGCCCATACCGTGGGAGTTTGGCTGGGGGATAAAGACTATAAACGGCTCAACATAACAGGCGGAAATCAAAGCTGTAAAATTACCGAACAAATTTTTGACGTCCTTTACAAAAACGAAAGACCCGTAAATCTGGAAACGGAAAATGGCACACAAACCGTTGATATAGACGCTGAATTGTACTACAACTTTAATAAGACCGAGCTTGCCGACGAACTTTCCCCCAAGCTCAATAGACTAAAAGTTAAAATATTAAATTCAATCACACCTTTGCCAAAATCCACAAGATTTACCTTTCCAACAATTAAAACTCCTTCCGTCAAAGTTGAAAACGGCAATGTTTTTATAGGATTATGCCAGACAAAGTACTATTCATATTTGATTAAGCGAACAATTAATGGCAATAATGAAGTTGTTTATGACGGAAAATGGAAAGGTGAAATTTTAGACTCTCCACCATTCGGCGTGTACACCTATTCGGTTTGCCCCTATTATTTTGACGGCATAAACAAGCGGTTCGGCGAGGAAATTATTTTGCCCGACGTAAGTATTTCAAACAACAATTCAAATCCGCAGGTTAAAATTCCGGATATTGCAAAGAGCGATTGGTACAACAGATAGAAAAAACAGAGCGCACAAAATGCGCTCTGTTTTAAATTTACAATGTCAATGTTTCCCTTGATTTTAACGCTTCGCTTATAAGCGCTTCAATATCGAGTTTCTCTTCCTCTTTTTGCACCTCTTCAAGCGTAGGTTTTATTACGGGATGTTTAGGTAAAAATACCGTGCAACAGTCCTCATAGGGCAAAATCGAAATTTCAAAAGCCCCCATAGCCCTGCTTCGCTCTATAATTTCGTCCTTATCAAAGCCGCAAAGCGGTCTCAATACGGGCAAACTTTTAATTACGCTATTGGACGAGGTAATTCCCTCTATTGTCTGGCTCGCAACCTGCCCCAAACTTTCGCCGGTTATTATACATTGCGCTCCCACATTTAAGGCAAGCCGTTCGGCAATCCTCATCATAAAACGCCGCAATAGCGTTACCATATAATCGCCGTTGCACTTTTTGTGGATTTCTTCCTGTATGTGCGTAGCCGAAATGATATGGAGTTTTGTGCCGCAGGAGTACTGCGATAGAACTTTTGCAAGCTCTATAACTTTATCTCGCGCCTGTAAATTTGTGTACGGATAGCTGTGAAAATGCAGACACTCTATGTTCATTCCGCGTTTGGCTATCATGTGCCCTGCCACGGGGCTGTCTATTCCCCCCGAAATCAACAATAATCCCTTGCCCGCCGTTCCTACCGGCATTCCGCCCGCACCTTTAAAAAACTCGTTAAAAACAAGCGTTGTGCCGTCTTCCCTGACGTCTATGCCTATAACAAATTGCGGCGCGTGAACGTCGACTTTAAGTTTGCTGTTCCATTGTAAAAGCCTGCCGCCGATTTCGGCGCTGATTTCCATGGAGTTGAGTTTAAACGTTTTATCCGCCCTGTGCGTTTCAACTTTAAATGAACCGCCCTGCGAACAAACTTCCTTCGCCGCCGCAAAAATCTCGTCCAAATCGGTGGCAACTTTGAGTGCAACGCTCATGGAATGTATGCCGAAGACTTTATTGAGTTTTTGCAAAATTGTATCCGTTTGGTCCTCGTCAAAACATTCAACCAAATATCTTCCGCTTCTTCTGCGGATTTCATGTTTTATTCCTTTGAGCGATTTTTCAAGGTTTATGCCGAATACACGTTCAAAATACCCTCTGTTTTTGCCTTTAAGGTGTATTTCGGAATACCTTATTAAAATTACTTTTTCCATTTTAGGACATTATCTCTTTTCTGTTTTTAACGATTTTATTTAAAATTTGAGCGGCTGTCTGCACTTCTTCGCGCGTGTTACATAGGGAAAGACTTAACCGCAATACCCCGTCGGCAATATTTTCGCCTATACCGCACGCAAGAATCACGCGTGAATAGCGTTTTTTTTCATTCGACGAACACGCAGAACCACTGCCAATTATCAGCCCGTTGTCGTTTGCCTCGTGCAAAATAGTTTCTCCGCGCAACCCGTCAACCCCGACGGTCAAAATATACGGGCTGTTATTTGTGGGAGAGATTCTCACAAACAGGCTTTTATCGAGTTTTTGCCACAGAAGATCGTTCAGTTCGCGCGCCGTTTGATAATTTTTAGAAAGCTCGGCATATTTTTCGGTTGCGGCAAATTCAAAATCTTTGATTCCAAACACATTTTCGGTGCCGCTCCTCAACCCGCTCTCCTGTCCGCCGCCGTAAATATACGGCTTGATAACAAGATTTTTACGCTTAAAAAGCGCACCGACGCCTTTGATTCCACCTATTTTGTGGGCGCTTACGGAATATAAATCAATATTTTTTGTGAGCCTGAACGGAATTTTTCCATAGGCCTGTACCCCGTCCGAATGAAACAGTGCATGCGGATTTTTTTCCTTGACTTTTGCCGCTATCGCAGTAATATCGTTCACCGCGCCCGTTTCGTTATTCACATGGATAACGGATACCAACGACGTCTTATCGTCTACCAAACTTAAAAGGCTATCGATATTTACGCTTCCGTCGCCGTTCAGAGCGGCAAAACGGACGTCCATTCCGCGTTGTTTAAGTTCCATAGCGGCATTAAATACCGCAGAATGTTCACCCTGCGTTGTTACCGCATTACCCCTTTTGCCGCCGCAAAATATCGCTTGGTTGTCCGCCTCGGTGCCACAAGAGGTAAAGACCAAATCAAAATTTATATCGTCGGCGACGGTTGAAAGAATGTTCTTTTTTGCCTCCCGCAGGGCAAGTTTTACGTTATATCCTTCCGCATACAGCGCAGAAGGATTATAATATGCGGAATAGAGATATTTTTCCGCCCTCTTTAAACATTCTTCGTCGGGCTTTGTAGTTGCCGCATTATCCAAATAAATCATTAAATTTCTATTGTACCTTCAAAGGAAAGTTTTGCGGTTCCGTCCAACTCCACATGTCCGTCGCTATGATAATTCACAAACAGGTCGCCGCCCTTTAACTTTACCGTAATCGTATTTGCTTTGAGGCAGTAACCGTTTTCAACCGCCGCAACCGCAACCGCCGCGGCAGCCGTGCCGCATGCAAGCGTTTCGCCGTTCCTCTTTTCCCATACGCGCATTTTCAGCGTAAGATTATTTACCACTCTCACACATTCTATATAATCGCCGTCCTTTATAAAACCGGCCATTATTAAGGATTGCCCCAGATTTTCCAAATCTACGTCGTCTACCTTGTCGCAGAAAATAACAATGTGGCGGTTGCCGAAATCAACTTCCGTAAGTCCGTAAAAATTACTGCCGCTGCCTATTAAAGAAGCGCAATTTCCGGGGACGGCAATTTGGTCATGCAATTTAACCGCAGGTATGCCCAAATCCATTGAAACGGAACTTGCCTTGCCGTTGAAAGAATTTACCGTTAAAGTTTTAACGCCGCTACACGTTTCAACGGTAATTTTATCCGACTGAACCATGCCGTTATCAAACAAATATTTGGCAACGCACCTCACGGGATTTGCGGCAAGCCCGCCGTCGCTTCCGTCGCGGTTAAACACCTTGACTTTTGCGTCGGCAACGCCCGAATTTTCCATCATCACAATCCCGTCTCCACCGATTGCGTAGTGCCTATCGGAAAAATTGATTGCAAGGGATTCGGGGCAAGTTATGGCGTTGTTCATATTGTTAAAAAATATATAATCGTTGCCGCAACTGTGCATTTTGCAGAATTTGAGTTTGAGCTTTTCCGTGCGCAGATTATTAATATCAACAAGCTCGGTATTAAATTGGTTGTACCTGCCCGCAATAACGTCCGCGAGCGCGTTGGTTGTATCCAACGATGTCAAAACCGTAATACCCAGCAGAATGGCGTGGTGATGCAGGCTCATATAGTTTGTTATGGACTCTATATCCGTTTTGCCCGTATAGACGATATAATCTATTTTACCTTCGTCCATCAGCTTGAATATCTCGTCGTTGGTGGAAAGTCTTGCAACGTCGGTACATTCAAGCCCCACGCTCCTTATAACTTTTGCCGTGCCTTTTGTGGCGTACAGGGTCAAACCGAGGTCGGCAAATTTTTTAACGATATTAACTATTTCAAATTTATCTTGGTCGTTTATGGTAAAGTAAATTCCGGAAGGATGCTGTTTATCGGGGTGCTTCATATTAAAGCCCGCAGAAACAAGCCCTTTAAACAGCGCCTCCTCTATTGTTTTGCCTATTCCAAGCACTTCGCCCGTAGACTTCATTTCGGGGCCGAGCTGTGAATTTACGTTGTTTAATTTTTCAAAAGAAAACACGGGAACTTTAACCGCCACATATGGCGAGGACGGATATAAGCCCGTTCCGTAGCCGAGTTTTTTAAGTTTTGCGCCCATTAAAATACGCGTTGCAAGGTCGACCATTGGAACGCCCGTAACTTTTGAAATATAGGGTATGGTGCGCGAAGCCCTGGGGTTTACCTCGATTACGTAGAGGCGGTTTTGATATATTAAATATTGAATGTTGATGAGTCCCTTTGTTTTTAAAGCGATTGCGAGTTTTACGGATACATCCACAACCTTTTTAAGCATGGCGTCGCTCAAATTGTATGGCGGATATACGGCAATGGAGTCGCCGCTGTGAACGCCAGCGCGCTCGATATGCTGCATGATTCCGGGAATCAAAACGTCCGTTCCATCGGAAATGGCGTCCACTTCAAGTTCCGTACCCATCAAATATTTATCGCAAAGCACGGGGTTTTCAATCTTTTGGGCAAGAATTACGTCCATATACCTTTCAATATCGTTCTGCGTAAAGGCTATGGTCATGTTTTGCCCGCCTATTACATAGGAAGGTCTTAATAACACGGGATACCCCAAAGTTTCGGCCGCTCTAACGGCCTCTTCCTTGGTCATAACCGTGAGCCCCTTGGGACGGGCAATATCAAATTGCTCCAACAACTCGTCAAACCGCTCCCTGTCCTCGGCAAGGTCTACGCTGTCCGCAGGTGTGCCGAGTATTCTTACGCCGTGCTTATCGAGATAGCCGCAAAGTTTAATTGCCGTCTGTCCGCCGAACGTAATTACCACGCCGTAGGGCTTTTCCATATCGATAACGTTTTGCACGTCTTCGGGAGTGAGCGCTTCAAAATACAGCCTGTCCGCCGTGTCGAAGTCGGTTGACACGGTTTCGGGATTGTTGTTGATTATTATAACTTCATAACCCAGTCTCTTTAACGCCCAAACGCAGTGTACGGATGAATAGTCAAACTCTATGCCCTGCCCTATTCTTATTGGTCCGGAGCCGATGACTATTATCCTCTTTTTTGAACTTTTTTCAACAAAAGGTTTGGCCTCGTCATGCTCCTTTTCGTCGTAGGTGGAGTAAAAATACGGGGTTTGTGCAGAAAATTCCGCGCCGCAGGTATCAACCATTTTGAAAACGGCGTTGCGGTGCATAGGCAGTTTGTTGCCTGAAATTTTTGCAAGCTCCGCGTCGGGGTAACCCAGTTTTTTACCCCTTAAATACTGTTCGCGGGAAATTTGTTTGCCGCAGATTTCTTTTTCGTAGTCGGCAAGATTTTTGAGTTTATACAAAAACCACTCGTCGATTTTTGTTATCTTATATATTTCGTCAATGGAAACGCCGCGCTTTATAGCCTGGTAAACAACAAACAATCTTTCGTCTGTAAGTTCATGCAGTTTTGCAATTACTTCGCCATCGGTCAGTTCCGCCATTTTGGGCATATTGAGAGTTCCAACCGATATTTCCGCCCCGCGCACTGCCTTCATAATTGCCATTTCAAAGCTCGTGCCTATTGCCATAACTTCGCCCGTTGCCTTCATCCTTGTGCCGAGGTCGCGCTTGGCATAAAGGAATTTATCAAACGGCCATTTGGGAAGTTTAACAACAACATAGTCGAGCGTGGGCTCAAAACAAGCGTAAGTTTTGCCCGTTACGTCGTTTCTAATCTCGTCCAAAGTGTAACCGAGGGCAATTTTTGTGGCAACTTTCGCTATGGGATAGCCCGTAGCCTTTGAAGCAAGCGCGGACGAGCGCGAAACTCTGGGATTTACTTCTATTACGGAATATTCAAACGAATCGGGATTGAGCGCAAATTGGCAATTGCACCCGCCCTCGATTTTAAGTTCGGATATTATATTGAGCGACGCCGTACGCAACATTTGATATTCTTTATCGGACAGCGTAACCGCGGGGGCTATGACTATGGAGTCGCCCGTATGTATTCCAACGGGGTCGAAATTTTCCATTGAACATACGGTGAGAACATTGCCTGCGCCGTCGCGGAGAACCTCAAACTCAATCTCTTTCCAGCCGCCTATATATTTTTCAATGAGAACCTGCGTTATGGGCGAAAGCATAAGCCCGTTGTGGGATATCAGCCGCAACTCCTCTTCGTCCTTAGCGACGCCGCCGCCCGCGCCGCCCAACGTATATGCGGGGCGTACTATTACGGGATAACCGATTTTTTCGGCAATGGCAACGCACTCATCAACCGAATAGGCTATGTCGGAAGGCACCACGGGCTGGTTGATTTTTTGCATTGTTTCTTTAAACAGTTCCCTGTCCTCTGCCCTGTCTATCGATTCGAGGTTTACGCCTATGAGCTTTACCCCGTACTCATCCAAAAATCCCGATTTTGCAAGCTGGCAGCCCAGCGTCAAACCCGTTTGTCCGCCGAGCGAAGCCAAAAGACTGTCGGGACGTTCCTTTATAATAATTCTCTTTAACGTGTCGATTGTGAGCGGTTCGAGATATATTTCATCCGCAAGCGCGCGGTCCGTCATTATTGTTGCCGGATTGGAATTGCATAGCACAACGTTCATGCCTGCGTCCTTTAAAACCCTGCAAGCCTGCGCACCCGCATAGTCGAACTCAGCCGCCTGACCTATAACAATAGGCCCGGAACCTATTACAAGCACCTTTTTGATATCTTCTCTTTTAGGCATTGCGCTTGCTCTCCTTTATGTTGGATATAAATTTGTCAAAAAGAAAGGACGCGTCCTGCGGGCCGCCGCATGCTTCGGGATGGAACTGCACGGTATAGGCGTTGAGTTCGGGGTAGTCAAACCCCTCGCAGGTGTTGTCGTTGGCGTTTACGTATGAAAGTTTGCCGCAGGCGACGCTCGATGAAATAACCTCATAGCCATGGTTTTGGCTTGAAATATATACCCTGCCCGTGTCAACATTTTTCACGGGTTGGTTTGCGCCCCTGTGCCCGTACTTCATCTTTTCGGTTTTGCCGCCCATTGCAAGCGCAAAGAGCTGGTGCCCCAGGCATATGCCGAATATCGGCAATTTACCCGCGAGTTTTTTAATGTTTTCGATAATTTCCGTGTTTTCCGCAGGGTCGCCCGGACCGTTGGTGAGCATAAGGCCGTCGGGCTTGAATTCCAAAATTTGTTCGGCTGTATAAAAGGACGGCGCCTTTATGCAATAGCACCCGCGTTTTACAAGTTCGCGGATTATGTTTTCCTTTGCGCCGAAATCCCAAACCACAACCTTTAAACCTTTGGGATCACCGTAAAACTGCACTTTTGGGCACGTTACGCTCTTAACCGCGTCTTTTATTACAAAATTATTTACTTCGGTAAAATCTTCAAGAGGTTTTGAGGTGATTGCGGCGTTCATAACGCCCGCCTCTCTCACGATTTTTGTAAGTTCACGTGTATCAATGCCGTAGAGCCCGATTACATTGTGATCTTTTAGGTATTTATCGAGTGTTCCTTCGCTCCTGAAATTTGAAGGTTCGTCGCACTTTTCGCGTACAATATATGCCGAAACCCAAGGCTTTTTACTCTCGCAGTCGGGGGTAATTATGCCGTAATTACCTATTAACGGAAATGTTTGCGTTACAATTTGCCCGTAATAGCTCGGATCGGTAAGCGTTTCTATATATCCCGTCATTCCCGTTGTAAAAACGAGTTCGCCAACCATTTCGCCGTCGGCGCCGAAACGGTAACCTTCAAATTGTTTTCCGTTTTTTAAAGTCAAATATGCCTTTACTTTTTTCATCCGATAAACCTTTTATTTCATTAATTTGACCATTACGGCCTTTTGTGCATGTAACCTGTTTTCGGCTTCGTCAAATATTTCGTTTGCGTGCGCCTCAAAAACTTCCGCGGTGATTTCTTCGCCGCGGTGGGCGGGCAAGCAGTGCATAACCATGACGTCATTTTTGGCTTGCCGAATATTTTGCGAATTGATTTGATAACCGGCAAAATCGTGTTCGCGCACGGTTTTTTCACTTTCCATGCCCATGGACGCCCAGACGTCGGTATAGAGAACGTCGGCGGCATTCATTGCCTCTTCAACGCTCTGCGTTATTGTTAAATTTCCGTTTTTATGCGCCCATTCAACTATTTTTTTGTCGGGCTCATAGCCTTTGGGGCAGGCAACCGCCATTTCCATACCGAGCTTAACGGCGCCCACGATCAAGCTGTTAGCCATGTTGTTGCCATCGCCTATGTATGCCATTTTAAGTCCCTTAAAGCTGCCCTTATATTCCCTTATAGTCATTAAATCGGCAAGCACCTGACAAGGATGGGCGTAATCCGTTAAACCGTTTATTACGGGAACCGAACCGTATTTTGCAAGATCCTCAACTTCTTTTTGGGCAAAAGTCCTGATCATTATACCGTCCAGATAACGCGAAAGCACGCGCGCGGTATCTTCAACGGGCTCTCCCCTGCCTATCTGCAAATCGTGGCTGGACAAAAACATACCGTAGCCGCCAAGTTCATATATACCCGTTTCAAAAGAAACTCTGGTGCGGGTTGAAGATTTTTGGAATATCATGCCGAGCTTTTTGCCCTTTAAGCAATTGTTGGTTATTCCGTGGTTGCGCTCGTATTTAAGTTGATCCGCAAGGTTTAAAATCGAAAGTATCTCTTCCCTGGATAAATCCTGCAATTTTAATAAATGTTTCACTTGGATATTACCTCTTTTAAAATTTGTAATGCTTCGTCCATTTCGTTCTTGGAGATATTTAAAGGCGGCAAAAGCCGAACTTTATTGTGGGCAGTAAGCACGATCAGCCCCTTTCCCAGGCACGCTTCGGCAATTTCACGCGCGGGTTTTTCGGTTTCTATACCAATCATAAGCCCCAAACCGCTCACGCCTTTGACGTTTTTGATTCTTGAAATATTTTCCCTTAAATACGCGCCCTTGCCCTGCACTTCCAAAAGTAAATTTTTATCTATTCTCTTTACAATGCTCAGCGCGCCCGCGCAAGCCACCGGGTTCCCACCGAAAGTTGTACCGTGGTCGCCTGCGGAAAGCGTGTTTTTGCATTTGTCGAAAAGCAGGCATGCGCCTATGGGCAAACCGCCGCCCAATCCCTTTGCGGTCGTAACAATGTCGGGGTGCAAACCGTATGCCTCGTACGCATAAAAATAGCCGCTCCTGCCGTTGCCGCACTGCACTTCGTCGCATATCAACAAAATATCCCGTTGCTTGCAAAACTTTTCAAGCCCCGTCAAAAATTCCGCATTTAAAGGGTTCACACCGCTTTCGCCCTGGATTACCTCAACCATAACGGCGCAGGTTTTGTGGGTGTAACACTCAATTACGCTCTCAATATTTGGCTCGGCATATTTAAATCCTTCCAAAAACGGGCCGAAATAACGGTGGAAAGCGTCTTGACCGGTTGCCGTGAGTGTTGCCATAGTTCTGCCGTGGAAAGAATTTTTTAACGTGATAATTTCATATCTGCCTTCGCCGTATTTATCGTACGAGTATTTTCTTGCGACTTTTATGGCGCACTCGTTGGCTTCGGCTCCGCTGTTGCCGAAAAATACTTTTTTTGCGCCCGTTTTGTCGCACAGAAGTTTTGCAAGCTCTGTCTGCGGTTCGGCATAATATAAGTTGCAAATGTGCTGTACCTTATTGATTTGTGCTGTTACCGCGTCTTTCCATTCCCTGTCGTTGATGCCGAAAATATTAACGCCGATACCCGTTGCGCAATCTATATATTCCTTGCCTTCGGAATCTATAATCTTGCTTCCGTGCCCTTCCTTTACAACTATGTTAAATCGCGCATAAGTGTTGGCTATGTAATTTTTGTCATCGGCAATTATTTGAGATTTATCCATTTAAACTCCTTACTAAAAGAAAGACTGATTTAAGATAAATCAGTCAATTTATGAACATTGTCCCGCTGCCTTGCTCGGACAATATCTCTACCAAAATGGAATGGGCTACGCGTCCGTCGGTCATAAACACCTTGTTTACTCCGCGGCGGATCGCCTCTTTGCAACATTCTATTTTGGGAATCATACCTCCCGATATAATCCCCTGTTTTAACAGTGCGGGAATATCGGAAACATATACTTTTTTAATAAGACTCGAAGGGTCGTCTTTGTTTTCCATCAGACCTTTTATGTCGGTCATTAAAATCAAGCTCTCCGCCCCCAGCGCACCCGCTATCGAAGCGGCCGCCGTATCCGCGTTTACATTATATATATAACCCTCGTCGTCGTAACCGACGGTTGAAATTACGGGAATGTAACCGAGATTGAGTAAATCGGTGATGACGGTTGTGTCGATTGAAACCACATTTCCCACAAACCCAAGCTCTTCGCTTTGCTTTTCGCATTTGAGCATGTGCCCGTCCTGACCGCACAGACCAACGGCCTTGCCGCCGTTGCGTTCGAGCAAATCCACCAGGGATTTATTTACTTTACCCGCCAATACCATGCGTACAATTTCGGCCGTTTCCTCGTCGGTATATCGCAAACCGTTTACAAAAACGGATTTTTTGCCCATTTTTTCAATGGTAGCGGTAATTTCCGGTCCGCCGCCATGGACAAGCACAACTTTTATACCGAGTAAATTCAAAACGACTAAATCACGCATAACCGAACTCTTTAAAGCGTTGTCGATCATTGCGTTGCCGCCGTATTTTACAACGAGAATCTTATTAAAATATTTTTTGATATAGGGCATTGCCTCAATCAAAAAGGCCGCCTGCTCCTGCTTGTCCATACTTTAAGTTCTGTAATCTCCGTTAATCTTTACGTAGTCGTATGTAAGATCGCAACCCCAAGCAACCGCCGAACGTGAGCCGAGGTTTAAATTTACGTTAATTTTCACCTCGTCCGCGGACAGTACTTCTTTTGCGAAGTCCTCCGAAAAATCTACGCCGTACCCTTGCCTGCACACGGGCAGGTTGCCCTTTTTCGATTTGAAATCAAGGTCTATTTTTAAAGGGTCGATATTTTCTCCCGAATAACCTATGGCACAAAGCACCCTGCCCCAATTTGCGTCGGCACCAAACATTGCCGCTTTTACGAGAGAGGATTTAATTACGGTTTTTGCAACCGCTTTGGCCATTTTTTCGCTCTTCGCGCCCCTGACGTTACATTCGATAAGTTTTGTTGCGCCCTCGCCGTCCTTTGCAATCATTTTGGAGAGTTTTACGGTGCAATAGTGCAACGCTTTGACAAAAATTCTATAATCTGCATTTTTGCAATCTATGACCGTATTGCCCGCAAGCCCGTTGGCAAGTATACAACATGTATCGTTTGTGGACTGGTCGCCGTCGACGCTTATCATATTAAACGACGATTTAACATCCTCGGAGAGAGCCGTCTGCAACATTGCTGGGGTGATTGAAACATCGCTTGTTAAAAATATGAGATTTGTTGCCATATTGGGGCACACCATACCTATACCCTTGGCGATCGCCCCTATTCTGCACACCTTTCCGCCGATAATAAACTGCACCGCCACAGATTTTTTCACTGTATCGGTTGTCATTATCGCTTCGTTGGCGTCTTCACTGTTGTCGCCAAGTGCGGCATAAAGTTCGTCTATGCCCGCCGCCATGGGTGAAATGTTGAGTTTTTGCCCAATTACGCCCGTTGAAGCGACTATTACGTCGTTGGCCTTTATACCGCTCACCCTTTCAACAAGTCCGCACATTGCATTTGCAATTTCAATGCCGTCGGAATTGCAGGTGTTGGCATTTCCGCTGTTACAAATAATCGCCTGGGCATAGCCGTCGGCAAGATGCTCCTTTGTTACAACGACGGGCGCGCCTTTTACAAGATTTGAAGTATATACTCCCGCCGCCGACGCTTTGACTTCGCTGACAATCAGCGCAAAATCTTTTTTTGTTTTGTTCTTTCGTATTCCGCAGTGTATGCCGCCCGCCTTAAAGCCGATGGGCGCGCAAACCCCGCCTTTTATTTCATAAACGCTCATTTTAATCCAAAGAAATTCTTTCGTCAAGACCCAGCATGATATTCATATTTTGTACAGCCGCACCCGACGCGCCTTTGCCGAGGTTATCGAGCACGCTTGATATAAATATCCGCTCTTCATTGCCGCTTACATATATTTTAAGATAATTGGTTCCCGCCAAACTGTTCGCAGGCAAATATGCGGGAATTTCGTCCTGCAAAGCTATTTTTACATAATTCTGCGAGGCATAGTACTCTGCAAAATACTCTCTAACGCTGTTAAAATCAAGGTTTTTAGCCATTAAACGCCTGTATAACGGAACCGTTACGGTCATTCCGCAGTAATAATCACAGACTACCGGGGTAAATATTGGGGCATATGTAAGCCCGCACTCCTTTACCATTTCGGGCAGGTGTTTGTGCGATAAGTTGAGTGAGTAATGCCGTGGAGCGTCATATTCCACACTGCGCTCAGGGTCTTGATATACAGCTATCGCCTTTTTGCCCGCACCCGAATAACCGGATATCCCCTGCGCCACAAAAGGATAATCAGCCGCTACAATGCCGCCCTTTACAAGCGGTGCAACAACCGAAATAAAACCCGTGGCATAACAACCGGGATTTGCAACCCGCGTTGCCTCTGCAATTTCTGCTCTCCTCTTTTGGGAAAGTTCGGGGAAGCCATACACCCAGCCCGTTGCCGTGCGGTGAGCGGTCGATGCGTCGATAATTTTTACTTTTGGGTTTTTGACCATTTCAACGGCTTGCTTTGCCGCTTCGTCGGGAAGGCACAAAAAGCAAATATCCGCCGAGTTTAAACATTCTGCCCTGGCATGCTCATCCTTCCTCAATTCTTCCGGCAGGGATAACAAATTTATATCATTGCGCCCTGCAAGCCTATCGTATATCTTTAAGCCTGTTGTCCCCTCTTTGCCGTCAACAAAAACGTTATACATTACTTTAATTTTTTGCCGTCCAGCAACGCCTTAACTTTGATGGGCAAACCGAATAGATTTATAAAGCCCTGCGAATCCATCTGGTTATAGCAATCGTCCTCGCCGAACGTTGCAATGTCCTCGCTGTACAGCGAATAGGGCGACGTGATACCCGCATTCATTATATTTCCCTTATAAATTTTAAGTTTTACGTCGCCTGTAACCGTTTGCTGTGTTTTTTCCACAAACGCGTCCAGAGCCTCCCTCAAAGGAGTAAACCACTGCCCGTCATAAACCATTTCGCCGTATTTAATACCTATAAGTTGTTTATAGTGCATTGTGGCTTTATCCAGGCAAATTGACTCCAAAAGCTCGTGAGCCGCATAAAGAATTGTGCCGCCGGGCGTTTCATATACCCCCCTGCTCTTCATGCCCACAAGCCTGTTTTCAACCATATCAACAAGCCCTACGCCGTTTTTACCGCCTATTTCGTTGAGTTTTTCAACAATTGAAACTCCGTCCATTTCCTTGCCGTTTATGGCCGTAGGCACGCCCTTTTCAAAATGAATTGATATGTATTCGGGCTTATCGGGAGCCTTCCAAGGAGATACCCCAAGTTCGAGAATCTTGTCATAATCGGGCTCGTTTGCGGGATTTTCAAGATCAAGCCCCTCATGCGAAAGATGCCAAAGGTTTTTATCTTTTGAATAGTTCGTTTCCCTGTTTATCTTTAAAGGAATATTGTGAGCTTCTGCATAATCTATCTCTTCGTCGCGGCTCTTAATATTCCAAATACGCCAAGGCGCAATTATCTGCATTTCGGGAGCAAAGGCCTTTATGGTAAGCTCAAACCTCACCTGATCGTTTCCCTTGCCCGTGCAACCGTGGCAAATGGCGTCGGCGCCCTCTTTTTTTGCAATTTCAACAATTCTTTTTGCAATTATGGGGCGGGCAAACGATGTGCCGAGCAGGTACTTGTTTTCATACACCGCGCCTGCTTTCATTGTGGGAAAAATGTAATCTTCAACAAATTCTTTTTTCAGGTCGAGGATATAGAGTTTGGACGCGCCCGTCTTTTTTGCCTTTTCTTCAAGGCCGTCCAGTTCGGTCGTCTGCCCAACGTCGCCCGATACGGCAATTACTTCACACCCGTCATAGTTTTCTTTCAGCCAAGGAATGATTATTGACGTATCCAATCCGCCCGAATATGCAAGTACAACTTTTTTAATCTTTTTTTCCATTAAAACTACCCGTAAAAATTATTTTTTATCAATTTAAAATTTATCTTTTAAACTTTATGCAATTATATATCAACGCACGTTTTCAAGTCAAGCGAAAACGCCCCGTGTTTTAATATTAATTAAAATTTTATTTTGTATAAAAATTTATAAAACGCCATTTTTTGAATAAAACCATAATTAAAAATGGAGTTTTTGAATATTTATGATTTTTTGCGGGTCAGTAGATACGTGTTAAAAAATCAAATTCCGCAAGCTGCTTTTTAACTTCCTTGTAATAAGGTTCGTAATCGGAAACAAGTTTCCAGAACGCCTGCGAATGGCTATGGCAGAGAACATGGCACAATTCATGGATTATAATGTAACGTTGGACGTGTTGGGGAAGCATAAAAACCATATAATTGAACATCAGGTTGTTCTTTGCGTCGCAATAGCCCCACATTCCCTTATATTTACCTATTCCTACGCTTGCGGGCTTGATTTTTATTATGTTAGACATGGCTTCGACTTTTTTAATGAAATCATCCGAAAATGTTTGTCTATATAACTTTTCGATGTTGCCTACGTCTTTAACATATACGGCTTGGGGAGTTATTTTGTCCTCGCCCGAAATAACAAGCGGCAATTTTACGCCGTTCAAATATACGCTTTTAAACTCAATAACGTCGTCGTTGGAAGCAAGGCGGCGCGCGTTTCGCTCCACAACCTTTTCAATCCAATCGCTTTTTTTGTCCAAAAATTCAAGGATTTGTTCTTTTTTAAGCGACCACGGACAGCGCACCGTTATTTCGTTTTGGTTTGTAATTGAAATTGATATGCTCTTTCTCGTAGAGCGGATAAGTTCATACGCGTATTGCATCAAGTGCCACCTTAAAACGAACTCTCGTTTCGTCCCCAACTCTGCCGTCAACATAAACAATGTTGCCGTCGTATTTTTTGTAAAAATCGATTGTTTCGCCTATTTTACATTGCTTTACATAGGTGATTTGCAACGACGATATAAATTTGCCTTTTAGCTCTTCAACCGAAAATACGTCGGTTAAAAAGTCTGCGTATTTTGTGTTGTTTACATGAAAGTAATGGTCGTAATCGGAATATGAAACAACTTTGGAATAGGCGAGTTTGCCATCGTCTACGGGAGGAATTTTCCAGCTACCGAATTCAACGCTCCTCTGTGTATTGTAGCTATTGAAAGAATCCTCATCAAAAAATGCAGAAACGGGCATCATTGCATATTTTTGGGTGTCAATCATGCACCAGCGTGTTGTTGCAACGCCAACTTTTTCGCCCGCCGAATAAAATTCATAATCCCTTAAAAATATCATGTGCTTGGGACGGAGCGGCCACGTATGCAATTCCAAAACCTCACCGAGCTTTATGGGGCGGATAAGTTCGATATAGTTGTTGACTATAATAAAACCAAGATTTTTTGCGGAGACCGCATTATAGCCAAACCCCAACTCGTCGGCAGAATACCCCGCCGCCTCTTCCTGAAACGCCAGCAGGGAAGACAGTTTTAAATTGTCGAACGCGTCAGTATCGGTATATCTGATATTGTATTTACTTATGTTTCTGTACAAGAGAATCACCCTTATTGTTTTATTTATATAATTTTATCACTATTTTATTTAAATGTCCACCAAACAGCGTAATTTTAAACAAATTATGTGTGGCATAGTACTTTTTATTTTATCAAAACATTGACATGACTACTATGTTATGTTATAATTGAGTAAACTAAGGAGGAAAATTTTACCTTGGAAGATGAAATTATGGATCCCGAACGCAACGAGGGCGAATCCACTGCCGAAGCTGAAACCAAAAACAGCGGCATAAGCGCAGACCTCATACGCGGGCATATAAACACGATAATACTTCGCACGCTGTACGAACGCGACAAATACGGCTATGAAATAATTGAAGAAATAGAAGCCAAAAGCCACGGCCAATACACCTTAAAGCAACCCACGCTTTACAGCGCGTTGAAAAGGCTTGAAAGCCAAGGTTACATAAACGCGTATTGGAAAAACGACGAAGTGTCGCAGGGCGGCAGGCGCAAATATTACACGCTTACGGACAGCGGCCGCGAAATTACAGAGCGCAACCAAGCCGAATGGGAATATTCAAGAACGGTAATCGATAACCTCATATCGGATAGAAGTTTTGATTTTACCCAGCCCCCTCCCGCTCCCGTCGATTTTAAAATTTTAAAAAATTCGACCTCGCGCATCCGTTCAACCAAGGACGACGATGACGAATCTTCCGACGAGGGCAGGATTGTAAATTACGACGAGCCGAGCAAGGAGCAAGTGGTTGAAATAAACCGCGCCGATGCTACGCCCGTTGTGATAAGCGAAGAACAACCGCAACCCGCAGAACCGCCCGCTCCCGCCGTGGAGCCTATTGTGGAGCAAACGCCTGCGCCACAGTCGCCCATGGATTATTCCCGTAGGGAAATGAGCGATGAGGAAAAACAGGCTGTTCACGAAAATTATATCCGCCTAATGTCGCAACCTACGGAAGAGAAAAAAGAAGTTTCCGAAACACCGTATGCCGAAAGTATGGATACGGAAAAGTTAATGTACAATAACCGCTCGGAAGCCGAACGCGATTACAGGAATCTTATCAACAATCTCTTTATGGGCACTCTGCACGAGCCGCCTGCGCGTACTCAAAGTTACCAACCCCAGCAACCGCAGGTTGAACAGCCCCGCCCCATGCCCGAACCTCAATCCATAGTTGTAGAAAATATAAGAGTTGACGACGCAACGGCGAAGGCACAAAGCGACGGGCTAAACGTAGGGACTTCGGACTATTCCGTTGGCACGCGCAAAAAGCGGTATAACCGTGGGCATACAATGTTTAAATGCGCGCTCATTGTTGGAATAGTAATGCTTTTGGAATTTGCCCTCTGCATTATTTTCAAAAATGAGATGGGTATCCCGCTCGCATATCCCTTTGTTATATTCGCCCTTGCCGCCGCCGAAGTGCTTATTTTCGGTGTGCTGTGTTATACGGATATAGGCAAAAGTTCACGCCGCCCCGCAACGCTGATTTATCTTTCCGCATGTATTATAGTTGCGGTCATTATAGTTCTTATAATTTTTGTTACGTCGCTCCTTCTCAACGTAAACTTTTCATCGGCGGGCGACATAATGGCAAAAATAGTGGTTCCCTGCATAGTTACTCTCAATATCCCCCTATTTGGGCTTTTGTTCTATTTATTTAGTAAATAATATGAAAATTCTTGTTTTAGTAAATTCCACGCACCGTCAAAACACCATGAAAATAGCCGAAGCTATGGCTGAGGTGGCTCCTATAACCATTGCTGACGTTAAGGACGCTGACAGATATAACGTGCGTGATTATGACATAGTAGGTTTTGGAAGCGGCATTTATGCAGGAAAATTCGCTAAAAAAATCGTAAACGTGATAGATAAAAATTTGGAAGATTTAAAAAACGTATTTTTGTTTTCCACGAGCGGAACAGGCAAAATCAAATACAACGAGAGCCTTGTTTCTTATTTAAACGCCAACTGTAAAAACGTGTTGGGGTCGTTCACATGTAAAGGCCTTTGCAAGTGGTTCATTTTTGCGCTTGTTGGAGGTATTGGAAAGGGGCACCCCGACGCCGATGATTTTGACGCAGCGCAAACCTTTATAGGGCATGTTATGGATAAATACAGCGCAACGAACAACCAATAATTTTAATTACCGAACCCCCGCCGCTCCGGCGGGGGTTCTTTATACGACAAACCCGCCCGCGGCCAAACGCCGCGGGCGGGTACATTAATTTGCGTTTTATTTTGCAAATTCGCTTGCACGGAACTCACGTATTACATTTACTTTAATCTGTCCGGGATATTCAAGCTCATTCTCAATTTTCTTTGCTATATCCTTGGCAAGGAATACAGCTTGTGCGTCGTCGATTTGTTCGGGTTTAACGATCACGCGCACTTCTCTGCCCGCCTGGATTGCATAACTTTTATCTACTCCGCTAAAACTGCTTGCAAGTGCTTCAAGTTTTTCAAGCCGTTTTACGTAATTAGTGCCCGTTTCGCGACGTGCACCGGGCCTTGCGCCCGAAATCGCATCTGCGGCCGCAACAAGCACAGCCTCAACTGTTTTGGGTTCAACGTCGCCGTGGTGTGCGGCAATTGCGTTGATTACGTTGTTACTTTCCCTGTATTTTTTTGCAATATCGGCGCCGAGTTGAATATGGGTGCCTTCCTGCTCATGGTCTACTGCTTTACCTATATCGTGTAACAGCCCTGCGCGCTTAGCCAAATTTACATCAAGACCGAGTTCCTGGGCCATAAGACCCGCCAGCTGCGCAACTTCTATTGAATGTTTATATACATTTTGGCCATAGCTCGTTCTGTATTTAAGCCTGCCTAAAAGTTTGATAATTTCGGGATGAAGCCCAAAAATTCCAACTTCGAACATTGCGCTCTCGCCTGCCTGCTTTATTTCGGCGTCCATTTCCTTTTTTACTTTTTCTACGGTTTCTTCTATCCTTGCGGGGTGGATTCTGCCGTCGGAAATAAGTTTTTCAAGCGAAAGCCTTGCAATTTCACGCCTTACGGGGTCAAATCCCGAAAGAATTACCACTTCGGGCGTATCGTCGATAATAAGTTCAATACCAGTGGCGTTTTCGATTGCGCGGATATTTCTGCCTTCCCTACCTATTAACCTTGCCTTCATATCGTCGCTGGGAAGGGGCACAACGGATACGGTTATTTCGGACGCCTGGTCTGCGGCGCAACGCTGTATGGCAAGCGAAATAATTTTTTTGGCCGCGGTGTCCGCCTCGTCCTTGGCGGTTTGTTCAATGTTTCTTACCTGTAACGCCACTTCATGGCGGGTTTCGTCGAGAATTTCGTTTGTAAGCAGTTTTTTTGCTTCGTCCTTCGTAAGCTGGGCAACCTTTTCAAGTTCCTCAATCATGAGCTGGTGTTGATGGTTAACTTTTTCCTGCGTTTTTTTGATTTCCGCCTCATGATTTGCAAGTTCGCGTTTTTGTTGCTCCAATGCGTTTGTCTGTTTTAATAAAGATTCCTCTTTTTTATCGAGAATGTCCTCTTTTTGAACCAAACGCTGTTCCTGCTTTTGAAGTTCGCTTCTCTTCTCTCTGTTCTCTTTTTCAAGTTCGTTTTTAAGTTGCAGTCCCTGTTCCTTTGCCTCTAATAATGCCTCTTTTTTTAGAGTTTTACATTCCAGCGAAGCGTCCTCTATCATTTTAGCGGCTCTTTGCTCAACTTCGCCCAATCTCTTGTCAATTTGCTTCCTTTTAAATAGCCCACCGACAAAAAAACCCGCAACGACGCCCGCCAGCACGGCAACCGCAAGACCTACGGTCAAACCGATAAACAAGCCGTCGTTTACCACAAGAAACAGGCTGCCCAATGCCAAATAGTTCATTAAAGCCTCCTGATTGATAAAATTAAATATATACGATGCCCCTTACGGAGCTTGTTTATATCCATAAATTATTTTACACCTATAAAAAGCAAAAGTCAATTTAATATAATAAATATATTTCTATAATAAATGAAAAAGGCGGAAAACCGCCTTTTTGTGATATGTGTTATTCTTCATCCTTTTTTTGCGTTGCTTTGTGGGCTTCGCGAATCTTTGCTTCGAGTTCTGCCTTAAACTGCGGATTGGCTTTTATATAGTCGCGCATTTTTTCTCTGCCCTGCGCAATCTTATCGTCGTTATAATTGAACCAGGAACCGCTCTTTGTAAGTAAGCCGTATTCCAAACCGAGATCTATAAGGCACCCTTCCTGCGAAATTCCCTCGCCGTAAATTATGTCGAACTCCGCCACTTTGAAGGGAGGGGCGACTTTGTTTTTAACGACTTTGCACTTTGCGCGGTTGCCTACTATTTCACCTTCGCTCTTTAAGGCGTCTGCCTTACGGATATCCAAACGCAGGGAAGCAAAATATTTTAATGCTTTGCCGCCGGGAGTTGTTTCGGGATTGCCGAACATAACGCCTACCTTTTCACGGAGCTGGTTGATAAATATTACACACGTCTTTGAGCGGTTGGTGATTGCTGTAAGTTTTCTCAAAGCCTGGGACATGAGCCGCGCCAAAAGGCCTACGTGCGTATCGCCCATATCTCCCTCTATTTCCGCCTTGGGCGTTAAAGCCGCGACCGAGTCAACTACTATTACGTCCACTGCGCTTGACCGCACGAGCGATTCACAAATATCAAGCGCCTGTTCGCCTGTATCGGGCTGTGATAAATACAGGGCGTTGGTATCTACGCCGAGGGCATGCGCATATTGCGCGTCGAGAGCATGTTCGGCGTCGATAAACGCCGCAAGTCCGCCCATTTTTTGCGTTTCGGCGATGATATGCAGGGCAACCGTAGTTTTACCCGATGATTCCGGCCCGAATATTTCCACTATTCTGCCGCGGGGTACGCCGCCCACTCCCAATGCAAGGTCGAGAGAAAGGCAACCCGTTGGAATTACGTCCAGCTCAGTGTTGTAGTTTGTATCGCCGAGC